>NZ_JACUUD010000035.1 GCF_014859505.1 Halomonas sp. | reverse complement strand
GCTGTACAGGCTCTGGCCGGCTGAGTACCATTTGATCCCTGATGCGGGCCATGGGCCTCGCTCCTTCCTGACCCGGTGGCTACCGGGCCGAGGCGCAGCTGTCGAATCGAGAGGATAGATGAGGATGATCACTGGCAGTATCGTCGCCCTGGCGACGCCGATGAAGGTCAATGGCGACATCGACTGGGAAGCGCTGCGTCGCCTGGTGAACTTCCACCTCGACAACGGCACCGATGGTATCGTCGCCGCCGGCACCACCGGCGAACCCACCACCATGTCGTTTGCCGAGCACTTCGACGTGATCCGTGCCGTGGTGGAGGAGGTCGACGGCCGCATTCCGGTCATCGCCGGCACCGGGGCCAACGCCACCTCCGAGGCGGTGGAACTGGCCCGCTATGCCGGCGAGGTGGGGGCCGACTACTGCCTGTCGGTCTGCCCCTACTACAACAAGCCCACCCAGGAGGGGCTCTACCGCCACTTCAAGGCGGTGGCCGAGGGCAGCAAGCTGCCGGTGATCCTCTACAACGTGCCGGGGCGTACCGCCTGCGATCTCTACAACGAGACCGTGCTGCGCCTGGCCGAGGTGGACAACATCGTCGGCCTCAAGGACGCCACCGGCAATCTGGAGCGGGCCGAGGACCTGATCTCACGCCTCAAGGGCAGCGGCTTCATGCTCTACTCCGGTGACGATGGCACCGCCTGTGACTTCATGCTGATGGGCGGCCACGGGGATATCTCGGTGACCGCCAACGTGGCTCCGAGGGCCATGCACGACCTCTGTGCCGCGGCGGTGGCCGGCGATGCCGACCATGCCCACCAGCTCAACACCCGGCTGATGCCGCTGCACACCAACCTGGGTATTGAATCCAATCCGATCCCGGTCAAGTGGGCGCTCTACCGCATGGGGCTGATAGAGCCGGGCATCCGCCTGCCGCTCACCTGGCTCTCGGAGAAGTACCACTCCACGATCAGCGAGGCCCTGCAACTGGCCGGCGTGATCGAGGACTGATCGGCGCTGCGCCGGAACCTGGAGAACTGGATGCAAGGTGGACGCATGAACTCAGCGCTGAAATGGCTTCCTCTGGTGGCGGCCGTGGCCCTTGCGGGCTGTGCCCGCGACTCGGGCTACTACCACGACCGCAACGTCGACTACGCCGAGGCGCGTACTGCCCCGGCGCTGACCCTGCCCGAGAGCCGGGACTCTCAACGCTACCGCGACGCCATGCCGGTGCCCGAGGCGGCCGGCGATTTCCGCGCCCCCGACGGCCGCTTCCGGGCGCCGAGTCCCCAGGCCCTGGGTGCGGGGCGTGCCATGGAGCGCGACTTCGTCGAGCGCCGCTCCATCGGCCGTGACGCCTGGCTGGTGGTGGGCGCCGACCCGGGGGCCGTCTGGCCCCAGCTCGAGGACTTCGCCCGCACTCGCGGCCTGGGCATCCAGGCCAGCGATTCCTCGCGGGGTGTGATCGAGACAAGCCAGGCGCGCCTGAGCGTTCGTCAGGGGCTGCGTGCCGGCGACAGCGAGGTGCGCTGCGACCAGGGCGGCGCCCCGGTGGGCGCCTGCCTCGATGCCCTCGAAGAGTACCTTGGCGCGCGCAGCGCCACCGCCAGCGCCGCGTCCCTGGCCGCCCAGCGCCTGGCCGGCGAATCGCGCCTGAGCCTCGAACAGCGCGGCGACGAGTGGCTCGTCGAGATTCCGCTGGAGATCGATCGCACCTGGGCCGAGCTCGACCACCAGCTGCGTCAGGACTTCACCGTGGAGGAGCGCCGTGAACTGCTGGAGAGCGACCCGGCGGGCCGCGCGTTCCTGATCAGTTACATGACGGTCACCGAGCGCAACCGCAATCCGCTGCAGATCGTCTTCAGCCCCGACGTGCGCCAGATGCACCAGCAGATCCGCCTGGTGCTGGAGGCCGAAGGCCCCCGGCAGACCGTGCTGCGAGCGGTGAATGCCAGCGAGCGCGCCTTCAGCCCCGAGGACCAGCGCGAGCTGCTCGAACGGGTGTCGGGCCTGCTGCGCTGATGACGGAGCAGGAGGCCGCCGCGCCGCGACGGGGGCGGCTGCAGTTCGCCTCCCTGGGCAGCGGCAGCAAGGGCAATGCGACCCTGGTCAGCGACGGCGAGACCCATCTGCTGGTGGACTGCGGCTTCGGCCTGCGCGAGACTGAGCGGCGGCTCGCCGATTTCGGCCTGCACCCGCGCCAGCTCGATGCGGTGCTGGTCACCCACGAGCACGGTGACCATATCCGCGGTGTGGGCCCCCTGGCGCGACGCCACGGCGTGGCGATCTACCTGACTCCGGGCACCTGGGCATCCGGCCGCCTGGGCGAGCTTCCCCGGCGCCATTGGATCACGCCCCAGCAGCGCTTCGCCGTCAAGGGGCTGATCATCGACCCGGTGACGGTGCCCCACGACGCCCGGGAGCCGGTGCAGTTTCGCGTCCAGGGCAGCGAACGCAGCCTCGGCGTGCTCACCGACCTGGGACATCCCACCGACCACGTGGCCGAGGCCTTTGCCGGCTGCGATGCCCTGGTGCTGGAGTGCAACCATGACGTCCAGATGCTCGCCGAGGGACCCTATCCGCCGCGCCTCAAGCGACGCGTGGCCGGGGACTGGGGGCATCTGGCCAACGTCCAGGCCGCTGCGCTGCTGCCGCGCCTGGGCCTGGATCGCCTGCAGCACATCGTCTGCTCGCACCTGTCGGAACACAACAATCGCCCCGAGCTGGCCCGGGAGGCCCTGGTGCCGCTGCTCGATGGCGATGAATCCCGGTTGAGAGTTTCCTGCCAGGAGGCGGGCGTGGCGTGGCAGGCCATCGGCTGACCTCTTCGAACTCTCATCGTTACTCCTCAACCCTTTCCGTTTTCGCGGCTCGCAGCCTCTGGAGGCTCCCATGGAAAAGCGTCAAGAACTCTATGCCGGCAAGGCCAAGTCGGTCTTCGCCACCGATGATCCGTCCCGCGTGATCCTGCAATTCCGCGACGACACCAGTGCCTTCGACGGCGAGCGCATGGAGTCGCTGGCCCGCAAGGGCATGGTCAACAACTGCTTCAACGCCTTCATCATGGAGACGCTGACGGCGGCGGGGGTGCCCACCCACTTCGAGAAGCGCCTCTCCGCCACCGAGAGCCTGGTCAAGCGGCTCGAGATGATCCCGGTGGAGTGCGTGGTGCGCAACATCGCCGCCGGCGGCCTGGTCAAGCGCCTGGGGGTCACCGAGGGTCAGGCGCTTACCCCGCCGACCTTCGAGTTGTTCCTCAAGAACGACGCCCTGCACGACCCCATGATCAACGAGTCGCTGGCCGAGACCTTCGGCTGGGCCACCCCCGAGCAGCTCGCCGAGATGAAGGCGCTGACCTTCAGGGTCAACGAGGTGCTCAAGGCGCTGTTCGCCGACGGCGGTTTGCTGCTGGTGGATTACAAGCTGGAGTTCGGCCTGTTCGAGGGCCGTATCCTGCTGGGCGACGAATTCTCCCCGGATGGCTGTCGGCTGTGGGATGCCCAGACCCGCGAGAAGCTCGACAAGGACCGCTTCCGCCAGGGCCTGGGCGGCGTGATCGAGGCCTACGAGGAAGTGGGGCGGCGGATTGGTGTTGACTTCGACTGATCGCTCGGCGGCTGCCACCTGAACGACGAAGGGCCCCTCGGGGCCCTTCGTCGTTGATACGGAGTCGTCACGCCGCCACGATCGCCACCACCTCCATGCGGGTGCCCTCGCCGGCGGAGAGGGCGCGGAAGCGCACGTCCACGTCGCGCAGGCGCACGCCGTAGAGGCGCGCCTCCGCGCCCTTGCGGTAGGCGGGGCGAGGGTCCTGGGCCAGCACCTGAGTGATCAGCTCGCGCAGGGAGTCACCGTCGGGGCGCTCGGCAAGGGCCGCTTGCGCCGCGTCGCTGAACGCCACCGGGAGTCGCGCCGGCGCCTGGGGGGCGAAGCCGGCGCGGGCCTCGGGGCGCGACTCCGCCCAGGGCAGGTAGGGCTTGATATCGAGCACCGGCGTGCCGCTGACCAGGTCAGCGCCGGCCAGGGTCAGGCGCACGCCGCAGCGGGTGTCGACCTCGATGAGCTCCACCAGCGAGAGGCCGAGGCGGTTGGGCCGATGGGTGCTGCGGCTCGCGAAGACGCCCACCTTGGCATTGCCGCCGAGGCGTGGCGGGCGCACCAGTGGCGTCCAGCGCGCGGGGCTCTCGTGAAACACGAAGGTGAGCCACAGGTGGCTGAAGGCCTCGAGCCCGCGTACCGCCAGCGGGTCGTCGAAGGGGGCCGCGAGGACCAGGCTGGCCCGGGCCGCCGGTGCCAGGCCGGGCTGGCGGGGAATGCCGAACTTGTCGGGGTAGTCGCTCTCGATGACGCCGATGGGCGACAGCGTGAAGGCGGGGAGAGGCGAGGCATCGATCATGGGCGGATTATGCCCGTCGCAGGGCCTTGCGGCGAGGGGATTGGCCCGGCGGTTGTGCTTGTGTAGTCTTTCAGCAACGCTCACTGCCACGGAACCTTCATGAACGAGACGCTGACGCCGGCCGGCGGCGAGGCCCGGCGCCCCGGAGGCGCACGAATCTGCTATCGCCAGGCTCGGGTTCGTGACGCCGCCGATCAGGCCGAGGTCTTCCATCACGCGGTGATGCAGGGGGCCATGTCTCACTACAGCGTCGCCGAGCGCGAAGCCTGGGCATCGGTCCTGCCCCGGGACGCCAGCGCCTGGGCGGCGCGTCATGCGCTCTTCACCACCCTGGTGGCCGATTGCGACGGGCGCTGCGTGGGCTTCCTCGAGCTGGATATCCCCCGTGGACGGATCGCGACGCTCTACGTCTGGCCGTCGCTTTCGCGGCGGGGAATCGGCTCCACCCTGCTGATCCATGCCGAGCGGCTGCTGATGGAGCAGGGGCACGATTGGGCCCACATCGAAGCCAGCCTGGTGCTGGCGGAGCGCCTGGTGCGGCGCGGCTGGCAGGAAGTGGGCGAGGAGTGGGTGGAGCGCGGCGGCGAGCGGCTGCGTCGCAAGCGGCTGGCGAAGCGCCTCGCCGCCGTGGAGACCTGAGCCTCTCTCCCCTTCAGACGCCTAGGCGATGAGGCGCATGGAGAGGTCGATGGCCTTCACGTCCTTGGTCAGCGCGCCACTGGAGATGCAGTCCACGCCGGTCTCGGCGATGGCACGCAGGGTGGCCTCATCGACGTTGCCCGAGGCCTCCAGGGTCGCTCTGCCGGCGTTGCGCTTGACCGCCTCGCGCATGTCATCGAGGCCGAAGTTGTCCAGCATGATGATGTCGGCTCCCGCGGCCAGGGCCTGATCCAGCTCATCGAAGGTCTCCACTTCCACCTCCACCGGCACATCCCGGGCGATCCTGCGCGCTGCCAGCACCGCCGCCTTGATACCGCCACAGGCGGCGATATGATTCTCCTTGATCAGGAAGGCGTCCCACAGGCCGATGCGGTGGTTGTGGCCGCCGCCGCAGGTCACCGCGTACTTCTGGGCCAGGCGCATTCCCGGCAGGGTCTTGCGGGTGTCGAGCAGGCGCACGCCGGTGTCGTGGATCAGGTCCACGCAGTGGCGGGTGCGGGTGGCTGTGGCCGAGAGGGTCTGGAGCAGGTTCAACGCTGCGCGCTCCCCGGTGAGCAGGCTGCGCGCGGGCCCCTCGAGCTCCAGAAAGACCTGATCGGCCTCGAGGCGGTCGCCGTCGGCGGCGTGCCAGCGCAGGGTCACCGTGACGTCGAGGCGTCGGAACAGTTCGTCGACCCAGGCGACGCCGCACAGCACGCAGGCCTCGCGGGTGATGACCCGGGCGCGTGCCATGGCATCCATGGGGATCAGCTGGGCGGTGATATCGCCCGGGCCCAGATCCTCGGCCAGCAGGCGAGCGGCGGCGTCGCGGATCTCTTCGCTGAGCTTGTCGTGGTAGGGCAGGGCATCCTGGTAATCCATGCGAGGCACTCTTGGGGTTGAAGCCGGTGTGGGGTGGCCGAGGTGATCGAGGGCATCCATTATAGGGAATCCATGCGGATCACGTCAGGGGAGAGCGATGCCGATCAGACAGGGATGGCTGACGGGGGCGCGGCGGGTGCCATCACCCAACTGCGATGACCGGCCCGATGGCGAGGTCTCGCTGCTGCTGCTGCATTCCATCAGCCTGCCGCCCGGCGAGTTCGGCGGCGAATACATCGAGCGGCTGTTCACCAACCGCCTGGACCCTCATGCCCACCCCTTCTTCGGCGAGATCGCCCATCTGCGGGTCTCCGCCCACCTGCTGATCCGTCGCGACGGCGAATGCGTGCAGTTCGTGCCCTTTCACCGCCGTGCCTGGCACGCCGGCCGCTCCCGCTGGCGAGACGGTGATCGGGAACGTGCTGCGCTCAACGACTTCGCCATCGGTATCGAGCTCGAGGGCGACGAGGTCTCGCCCTATCGCCTGGCCCAGTACCGTGCCCTGTCGGGAGTGACCGCCGACCTGCTGGCGGCCTATCCCGGGCTGGAGGAGACGCGCATCACCGGCCATGCGCGGGTGGCGCCGCTGAGAAAATCCGACCCCGGCCCCGCCTTTGACTGGGCCTTCTTCCGTCAGCAGCTGGCCAGGGAGGCGGTGCTCGATCGGCCACTGAGCTGACGCCATCCCGCTCTGGTCGTTCGCTTGCTTCATACGGTAGTTTACTTACAACTGCTTGACCTTGGTCGAGTTACTGATGTTGGCGGTTTGCTAACCCATTGTGTTGCGGTGCAATAATCGTTAATTGAAAACCTTTTCCATTAAAGCTTGAATTGGCAGTTCCGCCTCTTTGCGGTATCTTCCCCCCATAAACGGCAGTTTTTTTCGCGCTGTGATGTAAGAAAACTACACACTGTCAGGCGGCGTGACCCTCGCAGACGAGAGAACGCCACAGGCCCGCATACGCGGGTGCACGCAATACCATGTCATTCGGAGAGACGTCATATGAGTCTGGAGGCAAGAGAGGATCTCGATCCGGTCGAGACCACGGAGTGGCTGGAATCCCTGGAATCGGTTCTGGATCGCGAGGGCGAGGAACGTGCCCGGTTCCTGCTGACCCGCCTGGCGGATCGCCTGCGCCGCGACGGGACCCAGGCTCCCTTCTCGGTGACCACTCCGCATCGCAACACCATTCCGGTGCACCGCGAGGCGCCGATGCCGGGCGATCTGTTCATGGAGCGCAAGATCCGCTCCCTGATCCGCTACAACGCCATTGCCCAGGTGATCCGCAACAACCGCGCCAACCCGGGACTCGGCGGTCACATCGCCAGCTTCATGTCGGCGGCGACCCTCTATGACGTCGGCTTCAACCACTTCTTCCGCGCCCCCAACGGCGATTTCGGGGGCGACCTGGTCTACATCCAGGGCCACGTGGCGCCGGGCATCTACGCCCGCGCCTACCTGGAAGGGCGCCTGACCGAGGAACAGATGGACAGCTACCGCCAGGAGGTGGACGGGAACGGTCTCTCGTCCTATCCGCACCCCTGGCTGATGCCGGACTTCTGGCAGTTCCCCACGGTCTCCATGGGCCTCGGCCCGATCCAGGCCATCTATCAGGCCCACGTGATGAAGTACCTGCACTCACGTGAAATGAAGGACATGCACGATCGCAAGATCTGGTGCTTCATGGGCGACGGCGAGTGCGACGAGCCGGAATCCCTTGGCGCGATTTCGCTGGCCGGGCGCGAGAGGCTCGACAACCTGATCTTCGTCATCAACTGCAACCTGCAGCGTCTCGACGGCCCGGTGCGCGGCAATGGCCGCATCATGGACGAGCTCGAGGGCGTGTTCCGCGGCGCCGGCTGGAACGTGCTCAAGGTGGTCTGGGGACGCCTGTGGGACCCGCTCTTCGAGAAGGACAACAAGGGTGCGCTGCAGAAGATCATGGACGAGTCGGTCGACGGCGAGTACCAGAACTACAAGGCCAACGATGGCGCCTACACCCGGAAGCACTTCTTCGGCAAGTACCCTGAAACCGCCGAGATGGTCAAGGACATGTCCGATGAGGACATCTGGAAGCTCAACCGTGGCGGCCACGATCCGTTCAAGGTCTATGCGGCCTACCACCAGGCCGTGAACAATGCCAACGGCCGTCCGACCGTCATCCTGGCGCACACCGTCAAGGGCTACGGCATGGGCAGCGGCGACGGTGAGGCGGCCAACGAGGCTCATCAGGTCAAGAGCATGGAGCTCGATGCGCTGAAGAAATTCCGCGATCGCTTCGGCATTCCGCTCACCGATGAGCAGCTCAAGGAAGTGCCCTTCTACAAGCCGGCGGATGACTCTCCCGAGCTGAGGTACATGCACCTGCAGCGTGAGCGCCTGGGTGGCTATCTGCCCCAGCGGCGCAGCGACTTCGAGGCGCTGCAGATTCCGGACCTCGAGGACAAGACCTTCGCTTCGCAGCTCTCCGGGTCGAAGGGCCGTGAAGTCTCCACCACCATGTCCTTCGTTCGCATCCTCAACGGCCTGGTGAAGGACAAGCAGATCGGCAAGCAGGTGGTGCCCATCGTGCCCGATGAGGCGCGTACCTTCGGCATGGAGGGGATGTTCCGCCAGCTCGGGATCTATACCTCCGAAGGCCAGAAGTACGAGCCCATGGACAAGGGCCAGATCATGTTCTACCGCGAGGACAAGCAGGGCCAGATCCTCGAGGAGGGCATCTCCGAGGCCGGCGCCATGTCCGCGTGGATCGCCGCGGCCACCTCCTACAGCAACCACAACCTGCCGCTGCTGCCGTTCTACATCTACTACTCGATGTTCGGCTTCCAGCGCATCGGTGACCTGGCCTGGGCGGCCGGCGACCTGCAGGCGCGCGGCTTCCTGGTCGGCGGGACCGCGGGGCGCACCACGCTCAACGGCGAGGGCCTCCAGCACCAGGATGGCCACAGCCATCTGCAGGCCTCCACCATCCCCAACTGCCGCAGCTACGATCCCACCTACGCCCACGAGGTGGCGGTGATCGTCCAGGATGGCCTGAAGCGGATGTTCGCCGACAAGGAGAACTGCTTCTACTACCTGACGGTGATGAACGAGAACTACGAGCAGCCGGAGATCGCCGAGGTTCCCGCCGAGGACATCGTCAAGGGCATGTACCTGCTGCGCGAGACCGAGGGCAAGAAGGGCCGCGTCCAGCTGCTGGGCTCCGGTACCATCCTGCGCGAGGTCGAGGCGGCCGCCGAACTGCTGCGCGACGACTGGGGCGTAGGCGCGGACATCTGGAGCGTCACCAGCTTCAATGAGCTGCGCCGCGAGGCCCTGGCCCTGGAACGCGAGGCCTTCCTCAACCCCGAGGCGGAGCCGGGCAAGCCCCACGTGACCCGCTGCCTCGAGGGTCGCGAAGGACCGGCCGTCGCCTCCACCGACTACATGCGGCTGTTTGCGGACCAGGTGCGCGCCTGGGTGCCCACCGAGTACCACGTGCTGGGCACCGACGGCTATGGCCGATCCGATACCCGCCAGAAGCTGCGCCACTTCTTCGAGGTCGATCGCTTCTTCGTGACCGTTGCCGCCCTCAAGGCGCTGGCCAAGCGTGGCGAACTGGATCGCAAGGTGGTAGGCGAGGCCCTCAAGAAGTACGGCATCGACCCGACCAAGCCCAATCCGCTGACCGACTGATCCGCGAGCGGCGGGCCCGCGGCCCGCTGGCCCGCCCCAGGTACGAGTTTGAAGGAGCGCGACCTTGAGTAGCGAAATCATCAAAGTTCCCGACATCGGCGGCAGTGAGGATGTCGAAATCATCGAGATCGCGGTGTCCGAAGGTGACGTGATCGCCGCCGAGGACACCCTGATCACCCTGGAGTCCGACAAGGCCAGCATGGATGTGCCCTCGCCCAAGGGGGGCAAGGTCATCAAGGTGCTGGTGAAGGAGGGCGACACCGTCTCCGAGGGCGACGATATCGTCGAGCTGGAGGCCGAGGGTGCCGGCGGCGGCGAGCAACCCGCCGAGAACGAGGCGCCGGCCAGGTCCGAGCCTGCCCCGGAACAGGCCACCGACAAGTCCGCTGCCGAGAAGCCGGCGGCCAAGGCCGGCGGCGGCGGCAAGCGCACCGTGGAGATCAAGGTGCCGGACCTGGGTGGCTCCAGCGACGTGGAGATCATCGAGGTGGCCGTGGCCGAGGGTGGCGAGGTGGCCGCGGAGGACACCCTGATCACCCTGGAGTCCGACAAGGCCTCCATGGACGTGCCGAGCCCCCACGCCGGCAAGCTGGTCTCGCTGACGGTGAAGGAGGGCGATACCGTCTCCGAGGGTGATGTGATCGGCACCATGGAGATTGCAGGCGAGGGCGGCGGCGATGCCGAGCCGGCACCTTCCGCGTCCGAGCCCGAAGCCGCCGCGCCCCAGCCTGAGCAAGAGGAGCAGGAAGAGGCCGGCGCCGGCGAGCCCGAGCGTCGGGAGATCCGTGTGCCCGACCTCTCCGGCTCCAGTGACGTGCCGATCATCGAGATTGGCGTGGCCGCCGGTGACGAGATCAACGAAGAAGACCCGCTGATCACGCTGGAGTCCGACAAGGCCTCCATGGACGTGCCGAGCCCCTTCATGGGCAAGCTGCTCGAGCTCACCGTCAAGGAGGGCGATACCGTCTCCGAGGGTGACCTGATCGGCTACATGGAGGTGGCCGGCGCGGCCAGGCCGAAGTCCGCGGCGAAGCCCTCCGGGTCGAAGGACCAGGCCCCCAAGGCCGACACTCCGAAGGCCGACAAGCCTGCCCCGACCCCGAGCGGCAGGCCGAGCCCCGAGGCCGAGATGGCGGCCCACAAGCCCCGCGATGGCAAGCTGGTCCACGCCGGCCCGGCGGTACGCCTGCTGGCCCGAGAGTTGGGTGTCGACCTGGGACTGGTCAAGCCCAGCGGCCCGAAGGAGCGGGTGCTCAAGGAGGACGTCAACGCCTACGTCAAGCAGGTGATGGCCAACCAGGGCAAGGCCCAGGCATCGTCCGGCGCCCCGGCGGCCGCGGGCTCCGGCATTCCGCCCATCCCGGACCAGGACTTCAGCCAGTTCGGTGAGGTGGAAGAGAAGCCCATGGGCCGCCTGATGAAGATGGGCGCCACCAACCTGCACCGCAGCTGGGTCAACCTGCCCCATGTCACGCAGTTCGACGAGGCCGACATCACCGAACTGGAGGCCTTCCGCAAGTCCATGAAGGCCGAGGCGGAGGCCCAGGGCGCCAAGCTCACGCCGCTGCCCTTCCTGATCAAGGCGTGTGCCTATGCCCTGCGCCAGTACCCGCAGTTCAACGTCAGCCTGAGGCCCGACGGCGAGTCGGTGGTGTGGAAGAAGTACGTCCATATCGGCATCGCCGTGGACAGCCCGGACGGGCTGATGGTGCCGGTGATCCGTGATGCGGACAGGAAGTCGCTGATCGACATCGCCAAGGAGTCCGTGGAACTGGCCAAGAAGGCGCAGACCAAGAAGCTCAAGCGCGAGGAGATGACCGGCGGCTGCTTCACCATCTCCAGCCTGGGCTCCATCGGTGGCACCGCCTTCACGCCCATCGTCAACGCCCCGGAGGTCGCCATCCTCGGCATCTCCAAGGCGTCGATGAAGCCGGTGTGGGACGGCAAGGCCTTCGAGCCGCGGCTGATGATGCCGCTGTGCCTGTCCTATGACCACCGCGCGGTCAATGGGGCCGATGCGGCGCGCTTCACGGCGCTGCTGGCCCAGCTGCTGAGCGATATTCGTCGCCTGCTGCTCTGATCCCGCGGCCCTGACGGCGGTTCTGGCAACCGTTCTGGCAACCACACGACGGCGCCCTCGGGCGCCGTCGTTTTGTCGGTGGGCCTAGCGCTATGGTCGCCAGACCAAAGTGTTATTCGGCCTTGAGGCTATTGATATACAAGGCTTTTCTTGGCGCGGCGCAAGGCGTCGCGAAGGAGCGGCGCTTGTGCCCGACCCGGGCCGCGGTTATCGTTCCTCTCCAACCATTTCTTCACTAATGACAGCCACTTGTACTTGAGGACAAGAACATGCGATTGATCCTGTTGGGCGCCCCGGGTGCCGGCAAGGGGACCCAGGCCCAGTTCATCTGCGAGCGCTTCAATATCCCGCAGATCTCCACCGGCGACATGCTGCGTGCCGCCGTCAAGGAGGGCAGCGAGCTGGGGGTCAAGGCCAAGGAGATCATGACCAGCGGTGGCCTGGTGTCCGATGACATCATCATCGGCCTGGTCAAGGAGCGCATCGGCCAGCCCGACTGCGAGAGCGGTTTCCTGTTCGACGGTTTCCCGCGCACCATTCCCCAGGCCGATGCCATGAAGGAAGCCGGTGTCAAGCTCGACCACGTGCTGGAGATCGCCGTGGAGGACGAGGAGATCGTCAAGCGCCTTGCCGGCCGCCGCGTGCACCCTGGCTCCGGGCGCGTCTATCACGTCGAGTACAATCCGCCGAAGGAAGCCGGCAAGGATGATGTCACCGGCGAAGCGCTGGTTCATCGCGATGACGATCGCGAGTCCACCGTGCGCAACCGCCTGGCGGTCTATCACGAGCAGACCGCGCCGCTGGTCGACTACTACCAGGCCTGGGCCGAGCAGGACCCCGAGGCCGCCCCGACCTACCACCGGGTGGAAGGCGTCGGCAGCGTCGACGATATCAAGGGGCAGGTACTCAAGGCCCTCGAGGGCTGATCGAGCCCTGCGTCTGCTCGGACTCAGATGGCCCGCCTCGGCGGGCCATCGTCGTTTGTGGCCCCGGCGCGTATAATGTCCGCCACTTTTTCTCTCCTGCGATTTCTCCCTACGATGGTGCTGCCATGTCGATCCTGCTGGCCCTGGATGCCTCCTCGAGCGCCTGCTCGGCCGCCCTGCTGCGCCGCCGCGCGGGCGCCGAGGATGAGCTGCTCTCCCGCTTCGAGATGACGCCTCGCGAGCATACTCGGCGCCTGCTGCCCATGGTCGACGAGGTGCTGGCCGAGGCCGGCATTGCCCCCTCGGCGCTGGACGCCGTGGCCTACGGCCGCGGGCCGGGCTCCTTCACGGGCCTGCGCATCGCCGCCGGGGCCGCCCAGGGGCTCGCCTACGGCCTCGATCGTCCGCTGCTCGGGGTTTCCACCCTGGCGGCCCTGGCCCTGGGCGCCCACCGTCGCCATCACTTCCGCTGGCTGGTCACCGCCCTGGATGCCCGCATGGGCGAGATCTACGTGGCCGCCTGGCAGTGCCGCGACGGCCTGCCGGAGCTCCTCCTCGAGGAGGCCGTGATGCCTCCCGAACGGCTGCGCCTGCCGGCCGGCCACGACGACCACGACTGGGTCGGCATCGGCTCCGGCTGGGGCCTCTGGGAGCAGATGCCCGTCGAGGTGCAGGCGGGGATGAGCCAGCGCCTGCCGGAGGCGGAGGCCGCTGCCGCCGACATGGCGCTGCTGGCCATGGCCGAGCTGGAGGCGGGGGGCGGGCAGCCGGCGCATCTGGTGCAGCCGGTCTACCTGCGCAACGAGGTGGCCTGGAAAAAGGCCAGGTGAGTGCGCTGCCGGCGGTGGCGGTGCGCGGCGAGGCGCTCACCGCCCTGGCCGAGCGCCTGGGGCTTCCCCTCGACGGGGCGGCCGAACTCCACCTCGAGCAGCGTGACGGTCGCCTGGTGCTGGCCGGCGACGAGAAGCGCTACGGGCATCCGCTGGCGGTGGAGTTCACCTCCGGGAAGGCGGCCCATCGACGTCGCTTCGGCGGCGGGCGCGGCCAGCTCATCGCCCGGGCCTGCGGGTTCGCTCCGGGGGTGACACCCTCGGTGGTGGATGCCACGGCGGGCCTGGGGCGCGATGCCTTCGTGCTGGCGAGCCTCGGCGCATCGGTGCTGCTGGTGGAGCGGGTGGCGGCGATCTTCGCCCTGCTCGAGGACGGCCTGGCCCGCGCCCGGGCGGACACCGAGACCGCCGAGATCGCCGCGCGCATGCGCCTGGTGCATGGCGATGCGGCGGCGGAGCTCGCCGCCCTGGTGGCGGCGGCCGATGTCCCGCCTCAGGTGATCCACCTCGACCCGATGTTTCCTCATCGCGACAAGTCGGCGCTGGTCAAGAAGGAGATGCGGCTGTTCCGCACCCTGGCCGGGGACGACGCGGACGCCCCGCGGCTGCTGGAGGCAGCCCTGGACGTGGCCACCCACCGCGTGGTGGTCAAGCGCCCGCGCAAGGCGCCGCCCATCGAGGGGCCGGCCCCGCGCCACGTGATCGAGGGCAAGACCAGCCGCTACGACCTCTACGTGCACCGGACGCTCAAGGCGGGCTGAGCCATCAGGCCTGGCGCGTCACCAGCTGCAGCCGGTGGCGCAGGGTGGGGTCGAACAGCCGGCGCGAGTGGCGGGCGGCCTCGCAGAGGCGGTCGTCGAACATCAGTCGTTCCTCCTCCCGCCACAGCCAGCCCTCCTGCTCAAGGCTCTCCACCAGACTCACGAACAACCGCGTATCGAAGAACTCCGGGGCGTCGCGTCCCGAGAGCAGGGCCAGGCGCTCGGCCAGCTGGCGGCTCTGGTCGGCCAGCGTCTCGGCGGTAAGGCGGCCGGGGCCGGCGTCGAGCAGCACGGCGAGCAGCAGGTAGCCGCGCTCCAGCGATGGCTGCATCAGCTGACCCAGCAGGTCGAGGCATTCGCCGGCCTCCAGCGGCTCGTCGGGGCGCTGCCATCCCGTGGCGCTGCGCCCCAGCAGCCCCAGCTCGCCCAGCACCCCAAGCATCGCCGACAGCGCCTCGCGCAGGGAGGCGGGAGGCGCCACCATCAGCTCCCGGGCCAGGATCGGCCAGCCGGGGGCGAGCAGCCCCTCCAGCGCGTCCAGGTCGTGGGCCGGCTGGTGGCGGAAGGCGAAGGCGGTGAGTCCGGCGAGGGCGAAGAGGTGCAGCACGTTGTTGCGGTACCAGCCCAGCAGGGCGGCCTGGGCGGCGTCGGCCAGCACGATGTCGCCCAGGGGGTGCTCGCGGCGCTGCACCATGCCCAGCGCCATGGCCTGATCGATCCACTCCGCAGGTGTGCCCGGCGCCAGGCTGGCGTGGGGGGCGCCGGGCAGCCGACGCTGCAGTTCGGCGAGCAGGCCGAGCTGGCGCTCCAGCAGCCGTGCCTCGATGGCGTGGTGGGGCGTGGCCAGCAGCGCCAGGGCCACCAGGTTGACGGGGTTGAGGGCGGCGGCGGCGTTGATGCGCCGGCAGAGGCTCTCGCCGAGACGCGGCACCACCTCGCCCAGCCAGGCGGGTCGCGTCTCCCGGGCCTCCCGCCAGCCACGGCCCAGCTCGTCATCCAGGAAGTCGGCCAGCAGCAGCGGCTCGCCCACGTTGACCGAGACCCGGCCGAAGGGCTGGCGCAGCTGGCCCAGCACCCGCAGCAGGGCCAGCGGGCTCTCCTTGCGCTTCCTGCCGCCGCGCAGCTCGCGCTGGTAGCTGGCGTTCTCGATGATCCGCTCGTAGCCGATGTGCACCGGAATGAAGGCCAGCGGCTGGTAATGGCCGCCGGCGGCGCTGCGCAGGAAGGAGCGCAGGGTCATGGCCAGCATGCCGGGGCGCGCCGGCAGCATGCGACCGCTGCGCGAGCGCCCCCCCTCGATGAAGTACTCCAGCGGGTGGCCCCGGGCGATCAGGCGGTGCAGGTACTCGTTGAATACCGCGCCGTAGAGGCGGTTGTCGCGGAAGCTGCGGCGCAGGAAGAAGGCGCCGCCGCGGCGCAGCAGCGGGCCGACCAACGGCATGTCGAGGTTGCGTCCGGCGGCGATATGGGGCGGCATCAGGCCATCGTGGTAGAGCACGTAGGAGAGCAGCAGGTAGTCGATATGGCTACGGTGGCAGGGCACATAGACCAGGGTATGGTCGCCGGCCAGCGCCTTGACCCGCTCCAGGCCGCGCACATCGACGCCATCGTAGAGCCGGTTCCAGAGCCGGCGCAGCAGGCGGTCCATGAAGCGCAGCACCGGGTAGGTCATGTTGGAGGCGATCTCGCGGCCGTAGCGCAGGGCGCGGCGCTGCAGGCGCGGTGTCGAAGGGCGCCCCTCGGCGGCCAGCGCCTCGATCACCTCGCGCACCTCCGGGCTCCTGGCCACCCCCTCGATCAGGGTGCGGCGGTGGGAGAGGTCGGGGCCCAGCACCCGGGTGCGGACCCGACGGAAGTGCACCCGCAAGAGCCGCGCCGCCTTGCGGTTGGTCAGGCCGGCGTCGGGCCGGGTGGCGTCGATCAGGTCGCCCAGGCGCAGCGGGGCGCCGAAGTGGATCTCCACGCTGCGGCGATTGACCAGCATCGAGAGCAGGCGACGCAGCCGCCCGGTGAGTTGCCAGCTGTCCGCGGCGACCATCCGCCAGAAGCCGAAGCGCTTGCCCGGGGCGCGCCCCCAGAAGACGCTGACCGGCACCAGCTGCACCTCCTGGTGGGGGTTGGCGAGGCGCTGCTCGATCAGCGCCCGGAAGGGAGCCTCGGGGCGTGACTGACGCCGCCACAGCCGACGGCGCTGTGCCGGCAGGGCCACGCAGGCGGGCAGCGTCACCTCGCCGACCCGCCGTCGCCCGGCCGCGAGGGGCAGCCCGTGCCGCCGGGTCAGCGAGGCCAGCAGCCAGGCGTCGCTCGCGGCCGGGCGGGGCAGCACGAAGACCACCGGCAGGCTCGGCTCGAGCGCCAGCGCGTCGGGGGCGGGCTCGATCAGGCGCGGCCGGACCCAGGCGGCGATCAGCTGGGTCATCAGCGCGCGCAGGGGGGTGGTGAGAGGGTGGTGCAAGGCCATCCGTTTGCCCCGACGCAGGAAAGGGAAGGAAAAGGCCAGTATAGTCTCCGGGGAGGCCTCGGGTCAGGCCTGCGCCCCAGGACAGGGAGTCTGCCATGCACGGGATCTGGAGAGACGGCAACCACTTCGAGCTGCTGCCCGAGGCCAGCCGCTTCCTGCCGGCCATGTTCGAGGCGCTGGAGCAGGCCGAGTCATCGATCCTTATCGAGCTCTACCTGATGGAGTCGGGGCGGCTGGCCTCGGCGCTGATCGGTAGCCTGGTGAAGGCCTCCGGGCGCGGCGTCACGGTGATGCTGCTGCTGGATGGCTACGGCGCCATGGGGCTCGCCGGCGCGGATCGCGAGCGGCTGGAGGCGGGCGGCGTGGCGCTGCGCTTCTTCAACCCCCTGGGCTTCCACTCCCTGGCTCGCAACCTGACCCGGGACCATCGCAAGCTGGTGGTGGTGGATGGCCGGGTCGCCTTCACCGGCGGCTTCGGCGCCGTGGACGAGTTCCTCGACGCCTGGTACGAGGTGGCCCTGCGCATCGAGGGGCCGGTGGTGGCCGACTGGGTGCGTCTCTTCTGCCGGCTGTGGGACTCGCCGCTGACCCGGGGCAGCGGGGCCGCGAGGCTGGTGCATGGCCTGGTGACCGAGACACGCCGGGCCGAGGGCTACCGGGGCATGATCGGGCGGGTGGTGTGGGGGCAGGGCTATCGCTACCAGGCCATCCGCCATTCGCTGCAACGCCGGGTCTCCAGCGCCCGCCAGCGCATCTGGATCTGCACCCCCTACTTCGTGCCCACCTTCAGCCTGCGCCTGCGCCTGGCCCGGGCGGCACGCCGCGGCGTGGACGTGCGCCTGCTGCTGCCCGGTGAATCCCATGACCATCCCGGGGTGCGCTACGCCGGCCAGCGGTTCTACGGCCGGCTGCTCAGGGCCGGGGTGCACATCCACGAGTTCCAGCCCACCTTCATCCATGCCAAGTTCTCGCTGGCCGACGACTGGGTCAGCCTGGGCTCCTGCAACTTCGACCATTGGAGCCTGCACTGGAACCTCGAGGCCAACCAGGAGGTGGCCGACCGGCGCCTGGCGGCCGAGGTGGCCGAGCTCTTCGAGCGCAACTTCGCCGCCAGCCGCGAGATCGACCGCAAGGCCTGGTCCCGGCGCCCGCGCTGGCAGCGACTCAAGGAGTGGCTGTTCGGCAGCCTGGACGGCATGCTGACGCGGCTGAGATAGCGTGCGCTATCGCCGGCGCCCCTTGGCGGCGGGCTTCTTCTGGCGTGGCATCGGTTTGGGGGTCTCCGGGGGCACGCGGTAGTGCAGGTAGAGGTCCAGCACCAGCTCGGGCAGCTGGCGCACCAGCGCCTCCAGGCGCGCCCCGTCGCCGATGAATTCGGCCATGTCGGGCTCGTCGTCGAAGAGCCCCGAGAGCGCCATGAAGGGCAGCAGCAGGGTGGCGGCGGCCTCCTCGTCCTCCTCGAACCAGGCGGTCTCGTCCAGGAAGACGCCCTCCATGAAGCCGGCGCACCAGTCGCCGATGGGGGTCTCCTCGGCAGGCAGCTCGTCCAGGGTGAGCTCGAAGGGCAGCTCCGGCAGGAGCCCCTGTTCCAGGGCGGCGATGGCATTGCGGCGCAGCTGGTCGAGCAGGCCGAGAATCTCCTCGCGCTCGCGGGCGTCATGGAACTCCGGCTCGCCCTGGAACAGCTCCGCCACCCAGGCGGCCGGGTCCGTCTCGCAGGGCGCCACCGCCAGGGCCACCAGGAAGCCATGGCTGCCGATCAGGTCCAGGGCGTCCTCGCCGACCCGCTCGGAGGCCAGGAAGTCATCCAGGCGGTCGAGCTGATCGTCGTCGAGCAGGGGTTCGGGCTGGGGGGTGTCGGACATCGTCATTCTCGCGGACAGGAGGGCAGGAAGGGCGCTTTACGCCTGGCGGGCGAAAGGCCATTCTAGCACCCCATGAGCCGACCCGCGCTGCCCACCCCCGACCCCGATCGCCTCGCGGCCCTCGACCGCGAGGCGCTGCTGGCTGCCCTGCACGAACGGGTGGACGCCGCCTGGCGGCTGTGTCGCGAGGTGCATCCGGGGCTGCCGTGCCCGGCGGTCTGGTGCGACCTGCGCGGCAAGTGTGCCGGCCAGGCCCACTTCGGCCGCGGCGGGCTGCGCTTCAATCCGGTGCTCTATGCCGAGAACCGTCTTGCCTTCCTGGTGGAGGTGGTGCCCCACGAGATGGCCCACTGGCTCGTTCACCACCTGGAGGATGGGCATCGGGTGCGTCCCCACGGCCGCGAGTGGCAGACGGTGATGCGAGGGCTGTTCGGCCTGGCTCCCCGCACCACCCATCGCTTCGATACCGGCCGCGCGAGCCCGGCGCCCCACCGCTACGCCTGCGACTGCCGCGAGCACGCCTTCAGCACCCGACGCCATGCACTGGCGCGGCAGGGGCAGCGTTACCGCTGCCGTCACTGCGCTCAGACCTTGGTCTATCTTGGTTTCGAGGTGTTTGAAAGTGCTATTTAAGTCATTGTTATTAAAAAGAAATCTGTTCATACCAATGTCTAAGAGGAAGTAGGGGCGGGCAGAGGTATGCTGAGGCCACCTTAAATGGCGTCGGCCGTCCCCACACAATCCCAAATCAAGGTTGGCCGGCTACACTCATCTGACGGGGCCATCCCAAGGACAGAGGCACTTCCATGAGCGATCAACAAACTATCTATCCGGTGCGCGATGACATCGCCGCCAATGCCTGGGCCGACAAGGCGAAGTATGAGGCGATGTACCAGCAGTCCGTGGACGACCCCGATGCCTTCTGGGCCGAGCAGGCCAAGCGCATCGACTGGGTCAAGGCGCCGACGAAGATCAAGCACACCAGCTTCGATCCGCACAACGTGGACATCCGCTGGTTCGAGGACGGCACCCTCAACGCCAGCGCCAACTGCCTCGATCGCCACCTGGAACAGCGCGGTGATCAGACCGCGATCATCTGGGAAGGCGATGATCCCAACGATTCCAAGCACATCACCTACCGCGAGCTGCATGCCCAGACCTGCCAGTTGGCCAATGCCCTGAAAGAACTGGGCATCGGCAAGGGCGACGTGGTCACCCTCTACATGCCGATGATCCCCGAGGCAGCCGTGGCCATGCTGGCCTGTGCCCGCATCGGTGCGGTGCACTCCGTGGTGTTCGGCGGTTTCTCCCCGGACGCCCTGGCCCAGCGCGTGATCGGTGCCACCTCCAAGCTGGTGATCACTGCCGATGAGTCCGTGCGTGGCGGCAAGCATGTGCCGCTCAAGGATAACGTCGACGCGGCCCTGACCCGCGACGGCACCGAGATCTGCGAGAAGGTGCTGGTGGTCAAGCGGACCGGCGGCGAGATCGAGTGGAAGGAGGGCCGCGACGTCTGGTACGACGACGTGGTCGACAAGCAGTCCGCCGACTGCCCGGCCGAGGAGATGAACGCCGAGGATCCGCTTTTCATCCTCTACACCTCCGGCTCCACCGGCGCGCCCAAGGGCCTCAAGCACACCACTGGTGGCTACCTGGTCTATGCCAGCCTGACCCACCAGTACGTGTTCGACTATCAGGACGGTGAGATCTACTGGTGCACCGCCGACGTGGGCTGGGTCACCGGCCACAGCTACATCGTGTATGGTCCGCTGGCCAATGGCGGCACCACCCTGATGTTCGAGGGCGTGCCCAGCTATCCGACCCATGGCCGCATGGGCGAGATCGTCGACAAGCACAAGGTCAACATCCTCTACACCGCGCCGACCGCCATCCGTGCCCTGATGGCCCACGGCGACAGCGTGATGGATTCCAGCCAGCGCGACTCCCTGCGCATCCTCGGGTCAGTGGGTGAGCCCATCAACCCCGAGGCCTGGGACTGGTTCTACCGGGTGATCGGCAACTCCAGGTGCCCCATCGTCGACACCTGGTGGCAGACCGAGACCGGCGGCATCATGATCGTGCCGCTGCCCGGTGCCACGGATCTCAAGCCGGGTTCCGCCACCCTGCCGTTCTTCGGTGTGCAGCCGGCGCTGTTCGACAGCGAGGGCAACACCCTTGAGGGTGCCGTGGAAGGCAACCTGGTGCTTACCGACTCCTGGCCGGGTCAGGCACGCTCCATCTGGGGTGACCACGAGCGCTTCACCCAGACCTACTTCTCCACCTACAAGGGCGTCTACTTCACCGGTGATGGCTGCCGTCGCGACGAGGATGGCTACTACTGGATCACCGGTCGCGTCGACGACGTGATCAACGTCTCCGGCCACCGTATGGGCACCGCCGAGATCGAGTCGGCGCTGGTGGCTCACGAGTCCGTGGCCGAGGCCGCCGTGGTGGGTTTCCCCCACGACATCAAGGGCCAGGGCATCTACATCTACGTGACTCTGACCGGCGACGTGGAGCCTACCGACGAGCTCAAGAAGGAGCTGACCCAGTGGGTGCGTAAGGAGATCGGCCCGATCGCCTCGCCGGACGTCATCCAGTGGGCCCCGGGCCTGCCCAAGACCCGCTCCGGCAAGATCATGCGCCGCATCCTGCGCAAGATCGCCGCCAATGAATGTGACGGCCTGGGCGACACCAGCACCCTGGCCGATCCAGGCGTGGTCGATGAACTGATCGAGAACCGCGCCGTCCGCTGAGTCGCGCGGCGCGACTCTCTCTCAGAGCCGGCCTTCGTGGCCGGCTTTTTGACCCTGTAGAACAATATTGTCGACAATGTTGTCGGAGCGCTTGGGAATCGCCTCTGCCATGGGGTAACATGCTTCACAGTCATACCAAGACCCCGAGTGGCGGTCCACGCCCGCTGCCAGAGGAACCGGAGGAGAATCCATGGCCTTTGCCCAGAAATTCATCGTCGCCGATGACCATCCGCTGTTCCGTGCAGCCCTCACCCAGGCACTGCGCCAGCTGGCGCCCCAGGCTGAGATCGTTGAGTCCGACACCATGCAGGCCACCGCCGAGGTGGTGAATCGCCACCCGGACGCCGACCTGATCCTGCTCGACCTGCACATGCCCGGGGCCCACGGCTTCTCCGGCCTCATCCAGCTGCGCGGCCAGACGCCGGATATCCCGGTGGCGGTGGTCTCGGGCAGTGACGAACCCTATGTGGTGCGTCGCGCCATCGACTACGGTGCCTCCGGCTTCATTCCCAAGTCCTCCTCGCTGCAGCTGATCGCCGAGGCAGTGGGGGAGATCCTCGACGGCGAGGTGTGGCTGCCGGCGGAGCTGGCCGCGGCCATGGGCGAGGCCAACGAGGAAGAGACCAAGTTTGCCGAGGCGATCGCCTCGCTGACCCCGCAGCAGTTCCGTGTGCTCAACATGCTCACCGAGGGGCTGCTCAACAAGCAGATCGCCTACGAGCTGAGCGTCTCCGAGGCGACCATCAAGGCTCACGTCACCGCCATCCTGCGCAAGCTGGGCGTGCACTCGCGCACCCAGGCGGTCATCGCTGCCCAGAAGCTCGAGGTCGAACCGCCGAAGGTGGAGTCCTGATCCGGGCCTCGCCCTTGGGACAAGCATCGGATAGCAGGCTTCAAGAAAAAGCAGAAACCCACCGCGAGGTGGGTTTCTGCTTTATGGGCATACTGATCGACGCTACTGCGCCGCGCGGCTCGCCTGCAGGGTACGGGTGAGCAGGGCGCGCAGGGCAGCGGGGCGCACCGGCTTGAGCAGCAGCTGGTAGCCGGCGCGCCGGACCTCTTCGGCCACCTCCTCGGTGCGGTCGGCGGTGATCACGATGCCGGGTACCGCCCCCTCCAGCCGCTCGCCGAGGGCCTCGAGTGCCATCAGGCCGGTCACCTCGTTGTCCAGGTGGTAGTCGGCCAGGATCGCATCGGGGTCGCCATCCAGGTGGCGCAGCACCGACTTGGCGCCACCGATGGTGGTGGCGGTGAAGACCTCGCAGCCCCAGCCGGAGAGCATCGCCTTCATGCCCTCCAGGATCAGGCTCTCGTTGTCGATGCACAGCACGCGGACGCCAACGAGCTTGTTGCCGGCGCGCTTGGGCGAGGCCGCCTCCTCGGCCTGTTGTGCCTCGCTGCGTGCCTCGACCACCGGGACACTGACCGCGAACATGGTGCCTGAGCCCTCCTTCGAGCGCACCGTGATGGGGTGGTCCAGCACGCGGCTCATGCGGTCGGCGATGGAGAGCCCCAGCCCCAGCCCCTTCTCGCTCTCCTTGTGGCGCGAGGCCTGGTCGAGGCGGCGGAACTCCTGGAAGATCTCGGTCTGCTTGGATTCGGGAATGCCGGGACCCGAGTCCCACACCTGGATGGAGAGGCGGTCGCCGTGGCGACGGCAGCCGAGCAGCACCCGGCCCTCCTGAGTGTAGCGGATGGCGTTGGAGAGGAAGTTCTGGATGATCCGGCGGAGCATCTGGGCATCGCTGTCGACCCAGACTCGGGTCGGTACCACCTCCAGGTCGAGGCCGCGATCCTCCGCCATCACCTCGAACTCGGCGCGCAGCGGGCGGATGATATCCGCCAGCGCGAAGTGGCTGCGCCGTGGGGTAAGGGCACCGGCGTCGAGCTTGGAGATGTCGAGCAGGGTGCCGAGAAGTTCCTCGGCGGCCTGCAGCGAGTTGTCGATATGGCCGATGGTGCGCTTCATGTTGTCGGGCTCCATCTCCTGGGAGAGCGCCGAGGTGAACAGCCGGGCGGCGTTGAGCGGCTGCAGCAGGTCGTGGCTGGCGGCGGCCAGGAAGCGGGTCTTGGAGGCGTTGGCATCCTCGGCCAGCTGCTTGGCCTGGCGCAGTGCCAGTTCGGCCTCGGCGCGGACCCGGTTCTCCTGGCGCAGGGCGGCGTTGGCCTCGGATAGCGCCTGGGTGCGCTCGCGTACGCGCTCCTCCAGGGTCTCGTTGGTCTCCTTGAGGGCGATCTCCGCCTGGCGCCGCTCGGTGATGTCCTGGTAGAGGGCGAAGAAGCCGAGGATGGTTCCGCTGTCGCCGAAGTGGGGCGTGTAGGTGACCAGCATGTAGCGGCGTCCCTCGGGCAGCCTGAGGGAGACCTCGAAGCTGACCCGCTCGCCGGCCAGTGCGCTTTCGATCCAGGGAGCCCGCTCGCGGGCCATCTCCGGTGACACCACCTCCTGGACTCGCCTGCCGATCACCGCGTTGCGGTCGATACCGAAGGCCTGCTCGTAGGCGCGGTTGGTGAAGAGGTAGCGGCACTCCTTGTCGAAGTAGGCGATCAGCGCGGGGACGTTGTCCGTATAGATGCGGATGTTGTTTTCCGAGCGGATCAGCGCCTC
>NZ_JACUUD010000272.1 GCF_014859505.1 Halomonas sp. | reverse complement strand
GCCGCAGGCGAGCCCCTGCTTCGCGTCGAGGAGCTGGCGCTGCACTACCGCACCCGCGGCGGCGCGGTGCGCGCCGTGGACGGGGTGAGCTTCGACGTGAAGCGCGGCGAGGCGCTGGTGATCCTCGGCGAGTCGGGCTGTGGCAAGAGCTCGCTGGCCCGGGCGCTGATGCGCCTGCTGCCGCGCAACCTGGCTCACCTCGGGGGGCGGGTCAGCCTGGGCGATGCCCCGATCAGCGAGCTCTCCGACGAGCGCTTTCGCCGCGAGGTGCAGTGGTCGCGCATGGCGCTGGTGATGCAGGCCTCCATGAACGCCCTGAACCCGGTGGTGAAGGTGGGCGAGCAGGTGGCCGAGCCGCTGCGCGAGCTGAAGCGCTGGCCCAGGCGCCGGGCGCTCGAGCGTGCCGCCGAGGTGTTCCAGCGCGTCGGGCTGCCGCTGGACTTCATGGCCCGCTACCCCTTCGAGCTCTCCGGCGGCATGCGCCAGCGGGCGGTACTGGCCATGGCGCTGGTGGCGGAGCCGGAGCTGGTGATCCTCGACGAGCCCACCTCGGCGCTGGACGTGCTGACCCAGGCGGCGATCATGAATGTCCTGAAGGAGATCAAGGCGGAGCAGGGCACCAGCTTCATCCTGATCACCCACGACGTGGCCACTTCCAGCGAGCTGGCCGACCGGGTGGCGCTGATGTATGCCGGCGAGCTGGTGGAGGCGTGCAGCGCGGCGCGCTTCTTCGCCGAGCCGGCCCACCCCTATTCGCGCCTGCTGATGAAAAGCGTGCCGCGGCTCCACGAGCGCGAGCGCCCGCGGGCCATTCCCGGCCAGCCGCCGAGCCTGCTCGACCCGCCCGGGGGGTGTCGCTTCGCCGCGCGCTGCCCCGAACGCTTCGCCCGCTGCGCCGAGCCACCGCCGGCGTTGGTTCCGGGCGGGGGCGCCCGGGAGGGGGCGGGTGAAGCGGCGACCGAGAGCCGCCATCGGGTGCGCTGCTGGCTGCATGCGCCGAATGGGGGAGCCGAGCATGGCTGAGACGCCGCTGGTGGAGGCTCGTGGCCTGCACACCTGGTTCGAACTGCGCCAGTGGGGCTTTCTGCGGGTGGGAGCAGTGCGCGCCGTGGATGACGTCAGCTTCACCCTGGCCCGGGGCGAGGCGGTGGCCTTCGTCGGCGAGTCGGGCTGTGGCAAGAGCTCCCTGGTGCGGACCCTGCTGGGCCTGCATCGACCTACCCTGGGCGAGGTGCGCTTCGAGGGGGAATCGCTGGCCGGCCTCAAGGGCGCCGCGCTCAAGGCCTGGCGGGCCCGGGTGGGCTATGTGCAGCAGGACCCCTTCGGCGCGCTGCCGCCCTTCCTGGACGTGCGGCGCATCCTCGCCGAGCCGCTCAAGGTCCACGGCGTGACGGATCGCGCCGAGCGCGAGCGGCGCATCCGCGCGGCCCTGGAGGAGGTGCGCCTGACCCCGGTGGAGGAGGTCCTCGGCAAGTTCCCGCACATGCTCAGCGGTGGCCAGCAGCAGCGGGTGGTGATCGCCCGGGCGCTGATCCTCGAGCCGGCGCTGGTGATCGCCGACGAGCCGGTGTCGATGCTCGACGCCTCGGTGCGGGTGGAGATCCTGGAGCTGTTGCGGGGCATCCAGCGCGACCGTGGCCTGACTCTGGCCTTCGTCACCCACGACCTGGCCACGGTGCGCCACTACGCCGAGCGCATCTTCGTGCTCTATGCCGGCAAGGTGGTGGAGAGCGCCCCGGTGGACGACCTGCTCGACGCCCCCCAGCACCCCTACACGCGGGCGCTGCTGGCCGCGCTCTCCGACCCGGACGCCGCCAACGCCACTCGCCAGCGGGAAGTGCCTGCCGGCGAACCGCCGAGCCTGATCGACCCGCCGGCTGGGTGTCGCTTCCATCCGCGCTGTCCCCAGGCCATGGCGGGGCTATGCGACCGGGAGGTGCCCCCGGACTTCATGACGCGCCCCGGCCATGGCGCCGCCTGCTGGCTGCACGACCCGAGCCGCGAGGATGGATAATCTCCGTCGTTGACGGCACGGAGAAGCGCCGGGTTCATTGGGGCTGTCTCTAGGCTTGACCGAAGCGCTGGTGCAGCCAGGCGTTGATGGCGTCGGACTCGTAGAGCCACTCGTCACTGCCGTCGTCCCGGCGGATCTTCAGGCAGGGGACCTTGATGCGCCCGCCGCCCTCGGCCAGGGCCTGGCGGTGTTCCGGGTGGAGCTGGGCGTCGCGCACCTCGATGGGCAGACCCAGGCGGGCGATCTCCTTGC
The DNA here is from genome assembly GCF_014859505.1 of Halomonas sp. Classification (GTDB taxonomy): domain Bacteria; phylum Pseudomonadota; class Gammaproteobacteria; order Pseudomonadales; family Halomonadaceae; genus Halomonas. The sequence continues at coordinate 1,865 of NZ_JACUUD010000272.1, read as the reverse complement.
GCACCTTGACGCAGAAGGGGCAGGTGCGGAACTGGTAGAGCGCGAGGTTCTCGCAGGCGCGGTCGACCTCGGCCTGCTCCTCGGGCGTGCGCTCGATGGATTTCGGGGTGGAGAGCTTCTCGGCGATCATGACGACCGGGGCCAGCACCAGGCGCAGGCCGCGGAAGAAGGTGCGGATGATGATTCGCATCGGGGGAAGTGACCTCGGGAATGGTGTAGGAAACGGCCCCCATGATGCCTGCCTGGGCAGCGGCTGGCCATCCCAGTCGGCTACTCCTCCCACTCGATGCGCAGCGGATTCTCGTCTGTCGGCCAGGTGTCGACGTCGCGGGTCTCGCCGTCCTCGCCCAGCACCAGGTGGCTGCGCTGGCCGTGGTGGCGCAGTCGCGCGGCGAGCATGGCCAGGCCCTCGGCGTCATCGCCGCTGAGCAGGCCGATGGGGTGCGCCGGATGCATCCAGACCCTTGCCCGGCCGGCCTGTTCCAGCCCCTCCCGTGGCGGTGGGGTGAGGCCCTGGCGCTCGCGCCACGCGATGGCCTCGTCGGTGGTGCCGACCACCAGCAGCGGCGCGCTGGCCTTCCGCGTGCCGTCCACTGCCGTCTCGGCTGGCGGCGACGCGAGCCGGCGGCCCAGGGCCCGGCTGGCCAGCGCTTCCAGTTCCCCCGTGTTGCCGGGCGTCAGGGCCACCACCCGGGTGTCGGGGTCGAGCAGCAGCCGGCGCAGCACGCTGGGCAGCGCGCCCGGATGGCGCAGCAGGTGCGCGTCGGGGTCTATCTCGAGCGCCCGAGGGGCCCCCGACAGCGACAGGGCGAAGGGCTGGCGAATGCTCTCCATGGGCTGGATCAGGGTCACCGGTCCGTCTTCCGTTTCCACCACCAGAGGCACGCTCAGGGGCCAGGGGGCGTGCTCGCCCTGCTGGACCAGCACGCCATGCAGCCAGCCGCTGTCCGGTTCGGCCTCGAAGCGAACCTCCTCCAGGGCCAGCGCGGGGCGGCTGGGGCGGTCGCGCCAGGCGGCGAAGAAGGGGGCAAGCTCCTCGCCCGCCGCCTCGCCGAAGGCGGCCTCCAGGGCCTGCCAGTTGGCGGTGCGGTGCATCCAGCGCTCGGCGAAGGCGACCAGGGCGGCGTCGAAGGTGGCATCGCCCAGGCGCTGGCGCAGCCTGTGGAAGAGCAGGGCGCCGTGCTGGTAGCCGATCAGGCGGCCGACCGGGTCGGGGCCGCCGCGAAAGTCGCGCAGGATCGGTTCGTGGGCGGCGGGCAGGGCGGCCAGGTCACGCAGCCAGCCCCGGCGCAGGTCGGCATCCTCGCCTGCCGCCTCGGCCACGGCGTGGTCGGCCAGGTAGGTGGTCAGCGCCTCGGCCCAGTTGCCGTCGGCGTAGTCCACCTGGACCCCGGCGCCCCACCAGGCGTGCATGATCTCGTGGGGCAGCGAAGTGTCGGGAATGAAGGGCAGCGGGATGACGCGCTCACCGAGCAGGGTGAAGCCGGGGAAGGCGAGCCCCACCGGCGCCGGCGAGGCGGCGATGCTGAAGCTCGCGAGGGGCAGGCGCCCCAGCCGGGCCTGGAAGGCGGCCAGGTGGTGCGCGGCTCGCTCCATATAGGTCGCGCCGAAGGCGGCGTCCAGTGCCTCCGGGAAGAGCACCCGCAGGGTCACGCCGTCGACCTCGCGCTCGCGCAGTACCCAGGGACCGGCAGCGACCTCCACCTCGCGGGTCCGCGGGTGGTGGAAGCGGGCGAGCCTGCCATCCGCCGTGGCCAACTCCTCCACCAGCGAGCCGCTGCCCAGCGCCCGCTGGCCCGGCGGGGTATGCACCTCGAGCGAGAGCGGCCCCGCCTCCTCCACCAGGTGGGGATACCAGCCGGCTC
>NZ_JACUUD010000189.1 GCF_014859505.1 Halomonas sp. | reverse complement strand
CAAAGAAAAAGCCGCTGAAATCAGCGGCTTATCTATATTCGGTGGCGGAGGGGGAGGGATTCGAACCCTCGAAGCCTTTCGACTTACACACTTTCCAGGCGTGCTCCTTCGACCACTCGGACACCCCTCCATGCTGTTGACCCGTCGGGGAGGACGCTGCCTTTCCCTCTAGGACGGCGCGTATGCTATCGCCTCAAGTACTCGATTGCAAGACGTTTTCCGCTCGGCTGCCGCCAAGCACCGCGTAATCACCGCGCGCTTCCAGGCACAGGATCTCTCCGCACCAGAGCCGCTGACACAGGGCGATGCGCCCGCGACCCTTCTGGGCAAGCTGCTCGGCGAGGCGCTCGGGGCCTTTCTCTGCCTCCGGCTCGCACTCGAGGCGGTAGTCAGCGGTCACCGGTGCCAGGAAGCGCTGACTGGCCTCGGCGACCACGACATCCCTGGCAAGGCTGTGACGGCGCAGCCAGAGAGTCGTCCAGCACCAGCCCAGCAAGGTGGTCTGGGCGGTGAGGGCGCCGCCGAAGCCGGTACCCTTGTCGTTGAGGCTGGGGGTCAGGTCCAGCATCCAGGTGAGGCGCTCGCCGTCGCGCTTCATCTCTCGGATGCCAAGGTGCTCGACCATGGGGATCGCATCAATGAGCCAGGCCAGGAAGCGCTCCGGGTCATCCTCCTGGCCCGGTGCGGTGAGCGGGAGCCGCGGGTGGGCCTTGCCGATCTCGCGCATCTGCTCTTCTCCGCTCAGCGCCAGCGTTCGACGAAGGCGTCGATGTCATGCTCGGCAATGCGCTTGTGGCGCCCGCCGAGCTGGCCCAGGTAGATGAAGGCAACCACCTCGTCGTCCTCCTCCAGGCCCAGCCCCTTGCGAACGGTGGGGTCGAAGGCATATTTGCCACTGCGCCACATGGCGCCCAGTCCCAGCGCGTGGGCCGCCAGCAGGATGCCATGGGCGGCACAGCCGGCGGAGATCACCTGCTCGATCCTGGGCACCTTGGGCACGTCCGGCGTCACCCTGGCGATCACCGCGATCACCATGGGCGCACGCAGCGGCTTCTTGCGCGCGGCGTCCAGGGCGGCATCGCCGACGTGGGGGTCCTCGCGGTACTCCGCCTCGGCGAACAGCTCGCCAAGCCGGGAGAGCCCCTCCCCCGAGAACTCGATGAAGCGCCAGGGGCGCAGCTCCTTGTGATCCGGGGCCCGCAGCGCCGCGCGATAGATCGCCTCGAGCTGCTCGGGGCCGGGCGGCGGCCCCATCAGCTTGCCCATTGAGCTGCGTTCGTGCAGCAGCGTCAGCGCATCCATTGAGTGTCTCCCTTGGCGGCGGTCAGACGAGAATTCTTCTCGGCACTTTACCAGCTGGCCGCCCGCCTGTCGTGGTGGCCGCTACTGCCTGGCCAGGCGAAGCGGCTCGGGGGGGCGCTCGCCCGGGGTGGCACGCCAGGGGCTGATGTCCAGCCCGCCGCGGCGCACGTAGCGCGCCAGCACCAGCAGCCGCTCGGGCCGGCAGCGAGCCATCAGGTCGACGAAGATATGCTCCACGCAGTGCTCGTGGAAGTCCTGGTGCTGGCGATAGCCGATCAGGTAGCGCAAGAGCCCCTCGCGGTCGATCCGCGGCCCGCGATAGCGGATCAGCACGCTGCCCCAGTCCGGCTGGCCGGTGACCGGGCAGTTGGACTTGAGCAGGTGCGAGTAAAGCGTCTCCTCGACGATCTCGTCGCCCACCGCCAGGGGCTCGGCGCTTGGGGTGTAGGCATCCACTGCAATATCCAGCTCATCCAGGGACTCGCCGGGCAGCCGGCGCGGCGCGAGGGCCTCGTCGTCGACATCGAACAGCTCCACCGACACAACGGCATCTGCGGCCCGGGACAGGTCAGCCACCAGGGTGTCGATGACCGCCTCGCGGTTCTGGAAACGGGTCTGGTTGAAGCTGTTCAGGTAGAGCTTCCAGGACTTGGACTCGATCAGGTTGGGGGAGTCCGCCGGCAGGCGAAAGCGCGCCACGGCCACCACCGGCTTGCCACGGGCGTTGAGCCAGCTCGCCTCGAAGGCGTGCCACTCGTCCTCGCCGACGAAGGGCAGCACGCCTTCCTCGATGTCCAGCGGCACCCGGTTGGCGGCGCGGGGGATGGGATAGAGCAGCGTGGCATCGTAGCGCTCCGGATAGGCGGACTCGCGCCCCAGTGGCGCATGTTCCAGGGTCTCGGGGCGGTGGTAGTTCATGAGCGGATCCCCTTGCCATGCTCCAGCATCCACAGGGCGACACCGAACAGCACGGTGATGAAGGTAACGATGGCGGCCAAGGCCCAGCCCACCGGAATGTCCGAGACGCCCAGGAAGCCATAGCGGAAGACGTTGACCATGTAGAGGATGGGGTTGAGCATCGACACCCCCTGCCAGAAGGCCGGCAGCAGCGAGATCGAGTAGAAGACCCCGCCCAGGTAGGTCAGCGGCGTCAGGATGAAGGTCGGCACGATGGATATGTCGTCGAATTTCTTGCCCAGCAGGGCGTTGATGAAGCCGCCGATGGAGAAGAGTGCCGAGGTGAGCACCACCACACCCACCGTGAGCAGCGGATGCGCCACGCTGATGCGGGTGAAGAACAGCGAGACCACGGTGACGATCAGGCCGACGCCCAGGCCGCGGGCCATGCCGCCCAGCACGAAGCCGGAGAGGATCACCCAGTTGGGCATGGGCGAGACCATCATCTCCTCGATGGAGCGCTGGAACTTGTTGGAGAAGAAGGAGGAGGCCACGTTCGAGTAGCTGTTGGTGATCACCGCCATCATGATCAGTCCGGGAACGATGAAGTCCATGTAGCTGAAACCGTCCATCTCCCCGATGCGCGAACCGATCAGATTCCCGAAGATGATGAAGTACATGGTCATGGTGATGGAGGGCGGCAGCAGGGTCTGCGGCCAGATCCGCGTGAAACGCTTGATCTCCTTGATCACCAGGGTCCAGAGGGCGATGGCGGTCTGGGTCGGATTCATGGGCGGGCCTCCTTTCCGCGGGCGGCTGCAGCCGCCCGGTCCAGGGCATCGTTGCCCTGCTCCACCATGGTGACGAACATCTCCTCGAGGCGATTGGCGCGGTTGCGCATGGAGGCCACCTCGATGCCCTGCTCGTCCAGCGCGGTGAAGATGTCATTGAGTCGCTGGCCGCGATGCACCACCACCGCCAGCTGGGCGGCATCGACTCGGGTGACCTCGAAGCCCTCGATCTCGGGGGCGGCCTCGACAGGATGGGCCAGGTCGAACAGGAAGGTCTCGGTGTCGAGTTCGGCGAGCAGCTCGCGCACGCCGGTGTTACGGATGATCTCGCCGTGGTTGATGATCGCCACGTTGCGACACAGGCTCTCGGCCTCCTCGAGGTAGTGGGTGGTGAGGATGATGGTGGTGCCCTCCTCGCGGTTGATGCGGCGCATGTACTCCCACATGCTGCGCCTGAGTTCGATATCCACGCCGGCGGTGGGCTCGTCGAGGATCAGCAGCCTTGGCCGGTGCATCAGCGCCCTGGCGATCATCAGCCGGCGCTTCATGCCACCGGAGAGCATGCGGGCGCTGCCGTTGCGCTTGTCCCACAGGCCCAGGTCGCGCAGCAGCTGCTTGGCGCGGGGCAGCGCCTCGCGGCGGGGCATGCCGTAGTAGCCGGCCTGGGCCAGCACGATGTCGATCACCTTCTCGAACTGGTTGAAGTTGAACTCCTGGGGTACCACGCCCAGGTGGTACTTGGCGCGGGGGAAGTCGCGATCGATGTCGATGCCGAAGATCGACACCTTGCCGGCGCTCTTCTGCACCAGCGAGCAGACCACCCCCAGGGTGGTGGACTTGCCGGCGCCGTTGGGGCCCAGCAGCGCAAAGAAGTCACCCTCGGCGACGTCGAGGTCAATGCCCTTGAGGGCCTCAAAACCATTGCCGTAGACCTTGGTGAGGCCACGGATGGACAGAGCCGGTTCGGCCATTGGCAATCCTTGATCGGTTCGAGGTTCGAAAGCGGGCATGCCGCAAAGGCCTAAGGATATTGGGACGCTACCGGGCAACTTCAAGCTGCCGGCGGCGCACCCCTGTCGGCCAGGCACACAAAAACGCCTGCGCGGAGGCAAGCATCAGAAAAATAAGATGAGGATTCGACGATGGAGCGGGAAGCGAGATT
>NZ_JACUUD010000002.1 GCF_014859505.1 Halomonas sp. | reverse complement strand
GGCGCCGCCGCGCATGTCGGAGCCGCGGAAGGTGCGGGCGCTGTCCCAGGCGGTGTTGACCAGCTCGTCGAGGGAAAGGCCGGCCTCGGCGATCTTCTCCTTGACCACCTCCTCGATGTAGTTGGTCTCGCCCTGGGGCACCGGATCCTGCCAGATCAGATCTTCCTGAGGCACATCCGGGCCGATGTAGCGGCTCTTCGGCCCCATGTCGCGGTGGGTCAGCTTGAACCAGGCGCGGGCGAAGCAGTCCTTGAAGTACTCCGGGTCCGCCATGAACTTCTCGCAGATCGCCCGGTACTTCGGATCCATCTTCATCGCCATGTCGGCGTCGGTCATCATCGGCTTGTGGCGCTTGGAGGGGTCGGTGGGATCCACCGGCATGTGCTCCTCCTTGATGTCCACCGGTTCCCACTGGTTCGCCCCCGCCGGGCTCTTCGTCAGTTGCCACTCATAGCCGAACAGCAGCTCGAAATAGCCCATGTCGAACACGGTGGGGTTGGTGGTCCAGGCGCCCTCGATGCCGGAGGTCACGGCATTGGCGGCCTTGCCGCCCATGTTCGGGTTCATCCAGCCGAAACCCTGAGTTTCCACGTCGGCGCCTTCCGGCTCCGGCCCCAGGGCATCGGCATCACCGTTGCCGTGGGCCTTGCCGACGGTGTGGCCGCCGGCCGTCAGCGCCGCGGTCTCCTCGTCGTTCATCGCCATGCGGGCGAAGGTGACGCGCACCTGCTCGGCGGTCTTGAGCGGGTCGGGCTGGCCGTTGACGCCCTCCGGGTTCACGTAGATCAGGCCCATCTGCACGGCGGCCAGCGGGTTCTCCATGGTGTCGGGCTTGTCGACATCCTCGTAGCGGCTGTCGGACGGCGCCAGCCACTCCTTTTCCGCCCCCCAGTAGATGTCCTTCTCCGGGTGCCAGATGTCCTCGCGGCCGTAGGAGAAGCCGAAGGTCTTGAAGCCCATGGTTTCATAGGCCATGTTGCCGGCGAGGATGAAGAGGTCGCCCCAACTGATCTTATTGCCGTACTTCTTCTTGAGCGGCCACAGCAGGCGGCGTGCCTTATCCAGGTTGCCGTTGTCCGGCCAGGAGTTGAGCGGAGCGAAACGCTGGTTGCCGGTACCGGCGCCACCGCGACCATCGGCCAGACGGTAGGTGCCCGCCGCGTGCCAGGCCAGGCGGATCATCAGGCCGCCATAGTGCCCCCAGTCGGCCGGCCACCACTCCTGGCTGTTGGTCATCAGATCGCGCATGTCGGCCTCGAGCGCCGCATGATCGAGCCCCTTGACCGCCTCGCGATAGTCGAAGTCCTCGCCCATCGGATTGGTCTTGCGATCGTGCTGGTGGAGGATGTCCAGGTTCAGGGATTCCGGCCACCAGGCGACAACATCCGCCTTCTCCTGCGTGTTGGATCCGTGCATCACCGGGCACTTGCCTGTGTTCTGCTGATCACCCATATCGCTCTCCAGTCTTGGCTGCGTTGATCTGACTGCCACCTCTGTATAGACGATGGCGGTTCTGCGGGACAGTGAGCCTGGTCAACCCTCGGCCACCGGGTGGCGACGATCGCGGCTCCGCGTCCGTATACCTTCAACCTACTCTCCATGAATCCATTAGCACAATGCGAGATTGTCGACCGCATCGATAGCCAATCTCAATCGGCAGGCGGTGGCGGAGCTGCTAGGTCTGCCGATGAGCGTGCGGTTGCTCTCCAGGGGTGAAAGGTCGCGTGGCCTGGTGCCAGGCCTTGGAGGTGGGCAGCTCTCTCAATTGATCATGCTGGGCAGCCAGGTCGCGATGCCCGGGAACACGATCAGCAGCGCCACCAGCAGCATCGAGCAGAGGATGTAGGGGATTGCCGCGGCGTAGATCTCGCGCATGGTGGTGCCTGCCGGTGCCACCCCCTTCATCACGAAGAGCAGCAGCCCCAGCGGCGGGGTGGAGAAGCTGATCTCCAGCGCCAGCAGCATGATGATGCCGAACCAGACGGGGTCGAAGCCGAGCACCTGGGCCAGGGGGAAGAAGAACGGCACCGTCAGCATCATGATGGAGATCTGCTCCATGAAGGTGCCGAGCACCAGCAGCACGGCGAACATGGCCAGCAGCATCAGGATCGGCGCCAGGTCGAAGCTGGTGGCCCAGTGGATCAGGCCGCTGGAGGCACCCGAGAAGGCCAGCAGCTGGCTGAAGGTGGCGGAGCCGAAGACGATCAGGTAGGCCATCAGGGTGACCTTCAGCGCCCCGATCACCGAGAGCTTGAAGGCCTCCCAGGTCATGCAGCGGAAGATCGCTGCCAGCACGATGGCGCCCAGGGCGCCGAAGGCCGCCGCCTCGGATGGGGTGGCGAAGCCCAGCAGCATCAGCGCGACAATGAACACCATCACGCTGATCATCGGCAGGATGTCGGTGACCACCAGCTTGAGCTTCTGGGCCAGCGGCACCGGCTCGAGCTCGTAGTTGGGCGCCGCCTCGGGGTCGAGCCGCGTCTGGATCCAGATGGTGGCGATGTAGAACCCGGCCAGCACCAGGCCGGGCATGATGCCGGCGATCAGCAGGGCGCCGATATCGATCTTGGCCAGGGTCGCCAGCAGCACCGCCAGCGCCGAGGGCGGGATGATGATGGCCAGCCCGCCGGTGCCCAGGATCGGACCGATGGCCATGCGCTTCTTGTAGCCGCGGCGCTCCATCTCCGGCACCAGCAGCGAGCCCATCAGGGCGGTCGAGCCCATCGACGAGCCACTCAGGGTCGAGAAGCCCGTGCCGCCCACCACGGTAACGTAGGAGAGCCGCCCCGGGACCTTGCCCATCAGCTGGTCGATGGCGTTGAACATCCTCATGCCCAGGCCGGTGCGGAAGAACAGCTCACCCATCAGCAGGAACAGCGGGATCGGCACCAGGTTGAAGCTGGAAAGGGCGCCGAAGCCGTTGTTGAGCATCTGGATGATGCCGTTCTGGCCGCCCATGAAGTGCCAGGCGCCAATGACATTGGCGGCCAGGAAGGCCAGGGCGATCGGCGTGCCGATGGCCATGAAGCCGAGAATCAGGGCCAGGAGAAAGGCCAGGGCCAGATACCATTCCATTATTCCTTGATCCCCGCTTCGCCGCTGTGAAGGATGTCCCGCCCGACCACGAAGCGGGCGAACTCGATGGCCATCATGGAGAAGCACACCGGGTAGGCGACGGTCAGGATCCACTTGGGCACGAAGAAGGCGCGTACGTCGTAGTCGTTGCGCGCCAGGTTCATCGACACCAGGTCATACCCCTTCCAGGCCAGCACCACGCAGACCGTGACGCACAGCAGTGCCACCAGGCGGCTGAGCACCTGCAGGGCCGCCGGCGGCAGCACCGAGGTGAGAAGCTCGATATGCACGTGTCCCTTGTGCCTGACCAGCCAGGGCGCGCCCAGCAGGGTGAGGTAGAACATGGCGTACTCGGTGGAGAGGAAGAACCAGGCCGAGGGCTGCAGGCCGAGGTTTCTGATCACCACGGAGAGCACGATGGCCACCATCAGCCAGACGAGCATGATGGCGGCGATCAGTGCCATGCCGTTGAGCAGCAGCATATAAGCACGACTGGCGTAACGCATAGGGGGTTACCGGGCGCAAGGGGAGGGTATGAGCGGCCGCAGGGCGGGGGCCGGCCGCGTGGCGGCCGGCCCCGGCGGCTCAGAGGTCGTTGAACTTCTCGATCAGCTCGTCGTAGTGCTCGAGGCCCATGGGATGGCGCTCCATCTGGCGACGCATACGCTCCCAGGTGGCCTCGCGGGCGGCTTCCGAGAAGGTGGCGCCGGCCTCGCCTTCCAGGCGGAAGACCTGCATGCCGTCGGCCTCGAGCTCGGCCTGCTGCTCCGCGGCCAGCACCTCGAAGCGCTCGGCGCTGTCCCGCTCGTGCTCGATTGCGACCTCCTGGAGAAGCTCCCGGGACTCGTCGCTGAGGCGGTTCCAGCTGTCCAGGTTGACGATCACGCCCATGTCGGTGGAGAAGAAGTCCGGGTCGATGCGGTAGTTCAGGAAGCGGTCCCAGTTGAGGTCCTTGAGGCCGATCTGGGTCCAGCCGGTGGCGTTGACTACGTTGCGCTCCAGGGCGGAGTAGACGTCGGTGGTGGGCAGGCTGATCGGCTGGGCGCCCAGGTAGTCCTGGAAGAAGGCGTCATAGACCGGGTTGCTGCGCAGGGTCAGGCCGGAGACGCTGAGGTTGCCGTCGTCGTCCAGGCGCGGCTCGTTGATGGTATAGAGGTTGTAGCTGACGCCACTGTCGAACCAGCCCAGGTAGTAGGTGCCCATCTTCTCCTGGTGGATCCGGTTGAGCAGGTCGATGCCTCCGTTCTCCCGGGCAAAGATGGCGTTGGTGTTGGAGGCGACCATGGCGTCACGCTCCGGCACGGTGCCGGCATAGAAGCTGGCCGCGGTATAGGCCATGTCCACCACGCCGTTGCGCACGGCGTCCGGCTGCTCGGAGAGGCCGATCACCTCCGGGCCGCCGCGCACGTCGATCTGCACCACCCCCTCGCCGCGCTCGTTCACCTTGTCGACGAACTCGAGGAAGCTCTGGGTGTAGATCAGCGAGGGCGGGAAGGCGTGGACCGCGGTGATGCGGTCCTCGGCCAGGGCATGGCCGGAGGCCATCAGGACGGCGAGGCCCAGGGGGGCGATGAGTGCCTTGTTCATGGTTGTTCTCCTTGTGAACAGCGAGTTGTGGTCTTGCCGGTTGTGGTTATGGTTGGCCCCGGGGACTACCCCCGGGTGATGACCTTCTCTCGGGAAGCGGTGGTGGCAAGCCAGGGACGCTGCCTGGCGTAGTCGGCGGCAAACCGCGCGATCTCGTCGGCATGCTGTCGAGTCAGGTCGATATCGTCCCAGCCGTTGAGCAGCTTGGTGCGCCAGCCCGGCGCGATCGTGAATGCCATCACCAGGTCCCCGGCCTGGATGCGGCAAGCCTCCAGATCCACCCGCAGCGGCCCGGGCGCGTTGCCCAGGTGTTCGAGCAGGCGTTCGATATCCGTTTCAGGAAGCGTAGCCGGCAGCAGCCCGTTGTTGACCGCATTGGAGGCAAAGATGTCGCCGAAGCTCGGGGCGATCACGCAGCGGAAGCCGAAGTCCACCAGGGCATAGACCGCGGCCTCCCGGGAAGAGCCGGCCCCGAAGTTGCGGCGGGCCACCAGGATGCATGACTCGCTGGCCCGGGGGTGATTGAGAATGAAATCTTTCCGCGGCTGGCTCTGATCGTCGTGACGCAGGTCGTGGAGCAGGAACTGCCCGTAGCCGACGCTGCGCGGCTCCTTCATGAAGCGCGCCGGAATCAGCTGGTCGGTGTCGACGTTGGCCAGTGGCAGCGGGCAAGCCAGGGCGTCCAGGGTCTTGATGGGTTCCATGGGGGCTCCCTCAGAGTTCGCGGATGTCGGCCAGGTGACCGGCCACGGCGGCGGCGGCGACCATGGCCGGAGACATCAGGTGGGTCCTGGCGCCCGGGCCCTGGCGACCCTTGAAGTTGCGGTTGGTGGTGGAGGCGCAGCGCTCGCCGCTGGGCACCAGGTCGCCGTTCATGCCCACGCACATGGAGCAGCCGGACTCCCGCCACTCGAGGCCGGCCTCCACAAAGACCCGGTCGAGGCCCTCGGCTTCCGCCTGGTGCTTCACGAGGGTGGAGCCGGGAGCCACGATGCCTGGCACCTTGCTGCGCCGGCCCCTGAGGACCTCGGCCGCGGCGCGCAGGTCCTCGATGCGGGCGTTGGTGCAGGAGCCGATGAATACCCGGTCGATGCCGATATCGGTCAGTTTCTGGCCCGGCTCGAGGCCCATGTACTCAAGGCTGTCGCACACCTGGCGCGCCTTGCCGGCATCGGGCTGATCTGCCGGGCCAGGGATGCACTGATCAATGGGCAACGCCTCTTCGGGAGAGACGCCCCAGGTCACGGTGGGGGCGATCTCGCTGGCGTCCAGCATCACCTCGCGGTCGAAGCGGGCATCGGTGTCGCTCGCCAGCGTCTCCCAGCAGGCGACGGCCTGGTCCCACGCCTCCCCGCGGGGGGCGAAGGGCCGGCCGCGCAGGTAGTCGAAGGTGGTGGCATCGGGGGCGATCATGCCGCAGCGGGCGCCGCCCTCGATGGAGAGGTTGCACAGGGTCAGTCGCGCCTCCATGGAGAGTGCGCGGATGGCGCTGCCGGCGTACTCGATGGCGTGGCCGCGGGTGCCGTCGGCGCCCAGGCGGGCGATCCAGGTCAGGGCGATGTCCTTGGCCGAAATGCCGGGGGGCAGGGTGCCTTCCACGGTGAGGCGCATCTGCTTCGGCCGCGTCTGCCACAGGGTCTGGGTCGCCAGGACGTGGGCCACCTCGGAGGCGCCAATGCCGAAGGCGATGCTGCCGAAGGCGCCATGGGTGGAGGTGTGGCTGTCGCCGCACACCATCAGCAGGCCCGGCTGGGTCAGGCCCTGCTCGGGGCCGAGCACGTGGACGATGCCCTGGCGGGGGTCGTCCAGGCCGAACAGGGTGATGCCGTGCTCCCGGGTATTGTCGGAGAGCTGTTCGATCATGCCGCGGACCTTGGCATCGGCGATGTCGTCGAGTCGGCGCGTCAGTGTCGGCACGTAGTGATCGGCGATGCCGAAGGTCAGGTCCGGTCGCGCCACGGGCAGTCCACGCTCGCGCAGCTTGTTGAAGGCGTGGAACGAGCCCTCGTGCACGAAGTGCCGATCGATCCACAGCAGGCTCTCGCCACCGTCGGTGCGGTGGATCTCGTGGGCGTCCCATACCTTGTCGAACAGCGTGGTGGGTGTCGTCATGATCGCTTGGCTCGGCCTGTCGGAATCGTGATGGCTGGCGTATCAGATACAACTAGCGCAGCTGCATGGCACAGGTCAAATGTATTTTCTGTCGTTTTTTAAATGTATTAAAAATAGTACAGATTATCGGTTGCCGGCGTCGTCGGGCCGCGCACTAGCGGCCGGTTCCGTCTCCGTCGCCATGGGTTCCCAGTAGCGCGACTCCTCGTCGCCGGTGCGGTTGAGGTCGATCTGGATGCGGTAGCGATCCGGCCGGTAGAGCGCATCCAGATGCTCCACGCCCCGTCCCTCCTCGTCGTAGACCACACGGGTCAGGGAGATGAGCGGCGAGCCCACGGAGACGCCGAGCGCCTCGGCGACCTCGTGGGTGGCCAGGGTCGCCGAGATCGTCTGGGAGGCGTGGTCGACCCTCACGCCACTGCGTTCCAGCAGGGCGAATAGCGGCATGCTGGAGAGGTCCGCCTCGTTGTAGTGCAGGGCGATGTACTCCGGCACGTGGGTTACCAGGTAGGAGAACGGCTTGTCGTCGGCCATGCGCACCCGGATGGAGCGCTGCACCCGCTCTCCGCCGTCGAGGCCCAGGCTGTCGCGCACCGCTTCCGGAGGCTTCACGTAGCTGAACTCCAGCAGCCGCACCCGCGAGGCCTGGCTCATCTTGACCATATTGGGCAGCAGGTTGGAGACGCTGGCCGTTATCACCGTGGCATCCAGCGGCTGCTCGAGCACCACGGTGCCGAGCCCCGGCCGGCGGTCCACCATTCCCGCCTCGCGCAGTGCCTCCATGGCGCGCCGGACGGTGACCCGCGACACCCCGTGTTGCTCGGCCAGCTTGATCTCGCCCGGCAGCTTGCGTCCCGGCGGCAGGCGCCCGCTGAGGATCGCGTCCTTGAGCAGCAGGAAGATACGGTGGGACTTGGTGCCTCCCACGGAGGTCACGTGTGCGTCGTTCATGGCCAACCCCTGATCGTTTCCCGGCACTTGACGGCGGCAGTCAAGTGGACATAGAAATGTATTATGCATAGTACAGGTTGCTGTGCCATGCGAGAGTGACAACGGTAGACAACAAGGATAACAACCCCGGGGAGGCGCCCATGCCCGTCGTTCAGGTCAGTCTGATCCGCGGCTACTCCAGCGAGCTCAGGCAGCGGCTCTGCTCGCGATTGACCGATGCCGTCCGCCAGACGATCGATGCGGACCCGGAGGCCATCACCTTCTTCCTCCACGAGGTCGAGCCCGACGGCTACATGCGCGGCGGGCGTCCCCGCGTGCCCGGCGCCGAAGCCGCGGCACCGCCCGGCCCCGAGGCGCTGGTGCGCACCTTCCTAGACGCCATGGAGGCCCGCGACCTGGCGCTCGCGTCGAGCCTGCTCGCCGACGACTTCACGATGGAGTTTCCCGGCAGCGGCGTGATGTCCCGGCTGGACGAGCTGTTGGCCTGGGCGCGCGGTCGCTACCGCTTCGTGAAGAAACGCTTCATCGACGTCGACTGCTGTGACAAGGGGGACCACACGGTGGTGGTCTGCCATGGCGAGCTTTACGGCGAGTGGCCGGACGGCACCGCCTTCGACGGCGTCCGCTTCATCGACCGTTTCGAGGTGCGAGACGGCAAGCTCTCCCGGCAGCGTGTCTGGAACGACCTGGCGCTGGCACGCGCCTGAGGCCTGCCATCTACCGACTCCCCCTGCACACGAGGAACTCCACTGCCATGACCCCATCCGCCAACGGCCTCAAGGCTCGGCTGCACGCTTCCGAGATCGTCGTCGCCCCCGGTGTCTATGATGCCCTGGGGGCATCGCTCGCCGAGCAGGCCGGCTTCGATACTGTCTACCTCTCCGGCGCCAGCCTGGCCTACACCCAGCTGGGGCGCCCGGATATCGGGCTGCTCAGCCTCTCCGAGGTCAACGACGCCCTGGCGCATATCCGCGAACGCACCGAGGCCTCCATCGTGGTGGACTGCGACACCGGCTTCGGCAACGCCATGAACGTGATGCGCAGCGTGCGCATGCTGGAGCGCTCCGGCGCCAGTGCCATCCAGCTCGAGGACCAGACCTATCCCAAGCGCTGCGGCCACCTGCGCGGCAAGACCCTGGTGCCCACCGGCGAGATGGTCGGCAAGCTGAAGGCGGCGCTGGATGCCCGCCAGAGCGACGAGACGCTGATCATCGGCCGCACCGATGCCCTGGCCGTGGAGGGCACCGACGGTGCCATCGAGCGGGCCCGGGCCTACCGCGAGGCGGGGGTCGACATGCTGTTTATCGAGGGTATCCGCAACGACGAGGACATCGCCCGGATCATGGCCGAGTTCCGCGGCCGGGTGCCGATCATGGCGAACATGGTGGAGGGAGGCGATACGCCGCTGCAGAACGCCGAGGCGCTGCAGGCGCTGGGCTTCTCGCTGGTGATCTTCCCCGGCGCCCTGGTCCGCGCGGTCACCCACATGGCCAGCCGGTTCTTCGCGACCCTGCGCCGGGACGGCACCACGGACGCCTTCCGCGACCGGATGCTCGACTTCACCCAGCTCAACGACTACCTCGGCACCCAGGCCATGCTGGAACTGGGCCAGAAATACGAGAACCGATGATGGCGGGTGCCTCCTGGCGCCCGGCCCACCACACTCAGGGAGAATTCAGATGATCACGACCGACAAGACCGCCAAGGAGCTCTTCCATGAGGTCATGGCCAACCCCCAGCGTGTCCCCTTCGGCTTCGGCAACAAGGCGGTGCTGGTGAACGTCGACCCGCAGAAGGCCTACACCCGCACCGACCTGTACAAGACCGCCTATGAGACCGACCCTCACCAGCTCGACTACGTGAACCAGCTGGCCCGGGCCTTCCGCACCCTGAACTGGCCCGTGGTGTGGACCCACGTGGCCTTCCTGGACTCCGCCGAGGATGCCGGCGTGTGGGGAACCCGCACCGACACCCCCGACTCGCTGCAGAACATCAAGTACGGCTCCGACCGCGCCGCCTTCGACGAGCGGGTGGAGATCGCGCAGAGCGATGTCGTCTACACCAAGCGGATGCCCTCGGCGTTCTTCGAGACCCCGCTGCAGTCGCTGCTGGTGTGGCACCAGGTCGACACCGTGATCGTCACCGGCGGTTCCACCTCCGGCTGCATCCGTGCCACCGCCGTGGACAGTCTGTCGCGGGGCTATCGCACCATCGTTCCCATGGAGTGCGTGGCCGACAAGCACGAGAGCTACCACTACGCCAACCTCACCGACCTGCACCTCAAGTATGCCGACGTGATGCCGGTGGCGGACGTGCTGAGCTGGCTGGAGTCACGCGCCGGCGAGCAGGCCTGAGGCGCTCGTCGAGCGCAGGAGGAGAGCGACATGAAGGAAACACTGGGCGCCTACGACTACTGGCCCTGGGAGAACCGGCCGAAGATCACCTGGCCGAACGGGGCGCGGGTCGCCTTCTGGGTGGCCCCCAACATCGAGTACTACGAGCTCGATCCGCCGTCGAACCCGCAGCGCAAGCCCTGGCCGACCCCGCACCCCTCGGTGCCCGGCTACAGCATCCGCGACTACGGCAACCGGGTCGGCCACCGGCGCCAGATGGCGCTGCTCGACAAGTACGGCATTCGCGGCTCGGTGTCGCTGTCGGTGGCGCTCTGCGAGCATCATCCCGAGATCATCGAGATGTGCCGCGAGCGCGACTGGGAGTTCTTCAGCCACGGCATCTACAACACCCGCTACACCTACGGCATGAGCGAGGCCCAGGAGCGGGAGATGATCCGTGACGGCATCGAGACCATTCACCGCCATACCAGCCAGAAGTGTGCCGGCTACCTGGCCCCGGCGCTCTCCCATTCGGAGCGTACCCTGGACCTCTTCGCCGAGGTGGGCCAGGAGCTGTTCGGCGAGGAGGGCGGCATCTACACCTGCGACCTCTTCCACGACGACCAGCCGACCCCGATCCGGCTGCGCTCGGGGCGCCGCTTCGTCTCGGTACCCTATTCGCTGGAGATGAACGACACCATCGTCTACGCGGTGAACAAGGTGGAGCCGCGCCACTACCTGACGATGCTCAAGCGCCACTTCGACCGGCTCTACGCCGAGGGGGCCGAGTCGGGCACGGTGATGTGCATCCCGACCCACAACTACCAGATCAGCTGTCCGCATCGCATCAAGGCCTTCGAGGAGGCGCTGGAGTACATCACCGGGCACAGCGACGTCTGGGTGGCCACCGGCCGCGAGATCGCCCGGCACTACCTCGATAACCACCACGATGCCGCCCTGGACGACATCGCTGCCAAGGCCGCCGCGGCCGGGAGGCACTGAACCATGTCCTCGCAAGACTCGTCCCTCGCACCGGAGTACCTGACCTACCCCTGGCGTCGCCACGGCTACGACCATGACCGCTACGCCTGGTCGATGCTGGCCGATCGCGCGCCCGTGCAGTGGCCGCAGGGCAGGACGCTCGCGGTATGGATCAACGTCTCGCTGCAGTTCTACCCGCTCAACCAGCGCGGCGTGCCCTTCAAGGTGCCCAACGGCATGACCATGCCCTACCCGGACCTGCGCCACTATTCACTGCGCGACTACGGCAACCGGGTGGGGATATACCGTCTTCTGCAGGCCTTCGAGCGCTTCGGCGTGCGCCCCACCTGGGCGATCAACGCCCAGCTGGCCGAGCAGACCCCCTACCTGCTGGAGCGCCTGAAGGCCTTCGGCGGCGAGTTCCTCTGCCACGGCTGGAACATGGACCACCTGCACACCGGCGGCCAGGATCGCGACGAGGAGGCCGAGATCGTGCGCCGCTCGGTGGCGACCCTGCGCGCGCTCACCGGCCAGCCGGTCCGCGGCTGGCTGAGCCCGGCCAAGCACCAGAGCTGGAACACCCCCGACCTGCTCGCCGAGAACGGCATCGAGTACTGCGCCGACTGGGTCAACGACGAGCTGCCCTATCCCTTCGCCACCGAGCACGGCCCGCTGATGATGATGCCGCTGACCACCGAGATCGAGGACCAGTTCGTGATGGCCCAGAACCTGCACTCCGAGGACTCTTGGGTCGAGCAGGTCAAGGACGCCTTCGACTTCCTGGTGGAGGAGTCCCGGCGGGAGGGAGGGCGGCTGCTGGCGCTCAACCTGCACCCCTGGCTGGTCGGCCAGCCCCACCGCATCGGTTGCCTGGAGGAGGTGCTGGCCCATGTCACCGGCCACGAGGCGGTCTGGCAGGCCCCGGCCGGCGAGATCCTCGACGCCTTCCGGGCCAGCCGGCAGGAGGCGCGCTGATGGGCATCGTGGCCTTCCGCGAAGAATCGGTCTTCGAGGCCCACCTGCCGCTGGTGATCATCGGCGGCGGCGCCTGCGGCCTGGTGGCGGCGTTGGCCGCCCACGAGTGCGGCATCGAGCTGGTTGTGCTGGAGCGAGATGCGCTGCCGCGGGGCAGCACCTTCATGTCCTCCGGCTTCATTCCCGCCGCGGGGACCCGCTTCCAGGCCGAGAAGGGCGTGGAGGACAGCGGCGAGCTGATGGCCGCCGACATCCAGGCCAAGAACGGCCACGAGGCGGACCCTGCCATCGTCCAGGCCCTGGCCGATTATTCCGGCCGTGTCGTGGAGTGGCTGGCTGACACCCACGGCATTCCCTTCAACCTGGTCGAGGGCTTCCTCTACCCGGGGCACAGTCGCATGCGCATGCATGCCACGCCGCGACGCACGGGCGAGGAGCTGATGGGCTGCCTGCTCAATGCCGCCGAGGCGGCCGGCATCGATATCCTCACCCAGGCCCGGGTGGTCGACCTGCATGTGGATGACGAGGGACGCGTGCGCGGCGTGACCCTTGAGCGCCCCGACGGCAGCCGCGAGTCCATCGGCTGCGACGCCCTGCTGCTGGCCTGCAACGGCTATGGCGGCAACCCCGAGCTGGTGGCGCGGCATATCCCCTCGCTGAAGGATGCCCTCTACTACGGCCACGAGGGCAACCAGGGCGATGCCCTGCTGTGGGGGGAGGCCATGGGCGCCAGCCTCAAGGACCTGGGCGCCTGTCAGGGGCACGGTTCCCTGGCCACGCCCCACCAGACGCTGATCTCCTGGGCGCTGATGATGCGCGGGGGCGTCCAGCTCAACCGGGAGGGGAGGCGCTTCTCCAGCGAGCACGGCGGCTACTCCGAGCAGGCCGCCCGGGTGCTGGCCCAGCCCGGCGGCATCGCCTGGAACCTCTTCGATGCCCGCATCCACCAGGCGGCGCTGGAGTTCGAGGACTACCGCAATGCCCATGAGGCCGGCGCCGTGCGCACCTTCGACAGCCTGGAGGCCATGGCCGAGGGGCTCGAGATGCCGCCGGCGGCCCTGCAGGCGACCTTCGCCGAGATGCACGCCCTGGCCGAGAGCGGCGAGCCCGACAGCTTCGGGCGCAACTTCGCGCCCGAGACCCTGCTGGAACCGCCTTATCACGCCATCAGGGTCACCGGCGCCCTGTTCCACACCCAGGGCGGCCTCGAGGTGGACACCCGGGCCCGGGTCCTCAAGGGCGACGGCACGCCGCTCCCCAACCTGTTTGCCGCCGGCGGCGCGGCTCGCGGGGTGTCCGGGTCGAACGACAGCGGCTATCTCTCCGGCAATGGCCTGCTCAGCGCCGTGGTGATGGGCGCCATCGCCGGGCGCGAGGCGTCCCGCCAGCTGCTGCGCGGCTGACGCGGGCCGTCACCCGCAGTTCGCGGCTCTCGCCCATCAGGAAGGCGCGGTTGACCTCCAGCGCCTCGCGCAGGAAGTCCCACAGCAGCCGCACCCGGGCCAGGCGGCGCTGCTCCTGGCGGGCGGTGATCCAGAACTGGCGGTCGATCGCCACTTCCTCCTCCAGCACGTTCACCAGTGTCTCCGCGGCGCTGGCCATGAAGCAGGGCAGCACGGCCAGGCCCGCGCCGTGCAGGTAGTCTGCGAAAAACCACAGAAAATATATAGGGGAAGGGTAAGTGCACCCTGAGGCCAAGAAATTGATCAAAAAGTAGCCAACCACAAGCCCGGAACATCATCATCCGCACCGAGCCTAGAATCTGAATGCTTCTGATTCTCCCGATGTAATATCCGGGACAGGCAGGTTTGATCGAGAACGCTGCCAGCGGGCGGCCAGGTCCGGCACCTGCCGGCGTGGAGAGGCATTTTTTTAATTAAGTATGATGTAATAATAAGGCGATTGTTCGTTACAATTTTTGGGTGTAGGCATCAAGCCTGCCTCGCATGCCCGGTGAGGCATCAAAATGGTGGGAAGTGCCGTGAAGCGATGGTTGCCTGGTGCTCTGAGCCAGGGTCTGCAGGGGCTGCAGGGTCGCCTGCTGGTAGGGATGGTGGTGACCTGGCTAGTCATCATAGGTTTGTTGCTGGGATTGGCCTGGGGCATCGGTCAGACGCTCGCGCGAAAGGAGAGTCTCTCCTATCTGGGGTATGAGGCCGAGGTGCTGAGCCGTGGGCTTCAGGAACAGTTCGGCCAGCGCTTTACGGCACTGACTCATGTCGCCCACCAGCTGGCCGGAGACGGCGGCGTTGAGGTGGCGCCGCTCCTCAAGCAGAACCGCAGCCTGCTGGCGCACTTCGAGGGCATCATGGTCACCGATGCCCAGGGCAGGGTGATCGCCGATCTGCCGGAGTATCCGGGCCGTATCGGCTTCGAGACCGCTCATACCGAATATTTCCAGATGCTGAGCCACTCCCCCTGGCCCTATGTCAGCAAACCCTTCATCGGCCGGGCGAGCCAGCAGCCTATGGTGTTTATGCTGGTCCCCCGCTTCACTGCCGATGGGACCTTCAACGGGGTGGTAGGTGGCCTTCTCAACCTTTCCCATGGCCAGTTCCTGCGCAGTATCGCGTCCCAGAACTTTCAGCATAATGGCCACGTCGCCATCTTCACGGCGGCTGGCGAGCCGGTGTTCATTCCTGGCTCCCTGAGCGGTCCCGTGGCATCCCTGCAGCGTATGGATCCGCCCGACTTCCAGTTGGCGCTGGACGGCTGGGAGGGGGAATCCCAACATGTGCTGGAAGGCGACACCATGCTGGTAGCCTATCGGCAGGTGAGGAAGGCCGGTTGGGTGTTGGCGATGATGATGCCGCGCAGCGAGGCGATGTCGCCCCTGCAGGCGTTTCTGGAGCGGCTCTGGTGGACCTGGGTGGTGGCGGCCCTGCTGATGCTGTTGGTCACCCGCTGGTGGGTAGGCCGTCAGCTGACACCGCTTCACCGCCTGGAGCAGCAGATCGCCGAGGTGGGCGAGGGTAAGCGTCAGCGGCTGGCCTTGGCAACCGATCTTCAGGAGCTCACTCAGGTCTCGGACGCCTTCAACCGGCTGGAGCAGGAGCGCAGGCAGGCGTTACTTCGCCTGCGCGACAGGGAAGTCTTCCTCGACGCCGTGCTGGGTTCGACGCCCGCTGGCATGTTTGTGGCCCAGCTCGATGGCGAGATCACCTACCTGAACCCCGCTCTGGTCGAGATGCTGGGCATCGAGTATGGCACCACCAGGAAGGCCTTACTGGCACGCATTCATCCGGATGACCGAAAGGGGGCCATCGACATGTGGCGCCATACCCTGGGCAGGGGCAACGATTTCCTCAGGCAGCTGCGGGTCATGGATGCTGGCGGTGAGCCGCTGTGGCTCGAGGTACATGCGTGCCTGGTACGGAAGGAAGAGTCTCCCCTGGGCATCGTGGCCGTGGTCAAGGACATCACCGAGCGGCAACAGCAGGAGGCCCTGCAGCGCTGGGAAGCCGAGCACGACCCGCTTACCGGCCTGCTCAACCGGCGCGGCTTCGAGCGCCGCCTGGAGGAGGCGATGGCCGATTTCACCAAGACCGGCACTCCCTCGGCGCTGCTGCTTTTCGACCTTGACCACTTCAAGCCCGTCAACGATGAGGGTGGCCACGCCCTAGGCGACGAGCTGCTGCGCCGGGTTGCCCAGGTGGTGGCTTGGGAGGTGCGCCACAACGACTATCTTGCCCGGCAGGGGGGCGATGAGTTCGGCCTGCTGCTGCCGAGTTGCACCCTGAGCCAGGCCAGAAAGATTGCCGAGTCGGTCAGGGAGGTGGTGAGCCAGGTCAGCGTTATCCAAGATGGCCGGGAGTTCTTTGTGACCGGTAGCATCGGCCTGACCGCCTTCCAGGCGGGTGACTCGTCCATCGCGGCCATTCAGGCGCGTGCCGATGCCGCCTGCTACGCTTCCAAGCGCCAGGGACGTAACGCCGTGGTGGTGCATGTCGAGGAGAGCGCCCCCGAGGACGACCTCTTCGACTAGCCAGCCTTAGGAGGCGGGAAGTACCAGCTTGCCGCTCTCGCCCATCAGAAAGGCGCGGTTGGCCTCCAGCGCCTCGCGCAGGAAGTCCCACAGCAGCCGCACCCGGGCCAGGCGGCGCTGCTCTTGGCGGGCGGTGATCCAGAACTGGCGGTCGATCGCTACCTCCTCCTCCAGCACGTTCACGAGAGTCTCCGAGGCGCTGGCCATGAAGCAGGGCAGCACCGCCAGCCCCGCCCCGTGCAGGCAGGCGGCGAGCTGGGTGGTGACGCTGGTACTGCGCATGGCGAAGTGCGGTCCGGGGTGGCCGACCACCGCCGGGTCGAGCAGCGGCTCCAGGTAGCTGAGCTGCTCGCTGAAGATCAGGTCGTCCACGTAGCCGATCAGCCGGTGCCGGCCCAGTTCGGCGAGGCGCTCGGGCCGGCCGTGGCGCTCGAGGTAGCCCTGGCTGGCGTAGAGCCGCAGCCGGTAGTCGCAAAGCCGCGAGATCACCAGGCCCGGGCTCACCGGGCGCTCCACGGTGATGGCCAGGTCCGCCTCGTGGCGGCTCAGGTTGACCACCCGGGGCAGGGCGAGGAGGTCCAGGGTGACCCCGGGGTGGCGCTCGCAGAAGGCCGAGAGCAGCGGGGCGATCACCCAGGTGCCGAACCCCTCGGTCACCCCCAGACGAATCTGGCCGCTGATCTGGTGGTTCTTGTCGGTGAGGCTCTCGCCGGCCTCGAAGGCGTGGCGGGCCATCTCCTCGGCGTGGGCGAGCAGCTGCTGGCCCGCCTCGGTGAGGTGGTAGCCGTGGGTGCTGCGCTCGAAGAGCTGGGTGTTGAGCTTCTGCTCGAAGCGCCGGGTGCGCCGGGAGAGGGTGGAGTGGTCGAGCCCGAGGCGGCGGGCGGCATCGGTGAGCCGCTGGCTGCGTGCCACCTCGAGAAAGATCTGGATATCCTGCCAGTCGAGCATAGGGCCCTTCCGTTGGTGCCTGTTCAGGCCGCCTGTTGTGCATCAATGCACAAAGAATGTGCCCGACTGCCCGTTGTCACGCCATCCGACCTCTGGATAGACTCGTCTCCATCACCTTCCGTGTTTTTATACACACAAAGTCTAATGCCAGGGTGATCCACGGCAAGTTCCAACAACAAGGCCGATTCCCCGGGCAGCGACAGTAGAGAGAGGAGCACGCCCATGTCAGTTCGCGAAATCCCCATGGTTATCGATGGCCAGCAGGTCCAGTCCCAGAGCCAGGAGTGGCGCGACGTGGTCAACCCGGCCACCCAGGAAGTGGTTGCCCGGGTGCCGTTCTGTACCCCCGAGGAGGTCGAGCGCGCCGTGGCCAGCGCCAAGGAGGCCTTCAAGGAGTGGCGCAAGGTGCCGCTGGGCAAGCGCATGCGCATCATGCTCAAGCTCCAGGCACTGATCCGCGAGCACACCGACGAGCTGGCCGCGCTGATCACCGAGGAGCACGGCAAGACCCTGCCCGACGCCGTGGGCGAGGTGGGCCGCGGCCTGGAAGTGGTGGAGCACGCCTGCTCGATCACCTCCCTGCAGCTGGGCGAGCTGGCCGAGAACGCGGCAAGCGAGGTGGACGTCTACACCATGCACCAGCCGCTGGGCGTGGGCGCCGGCATCACCGCCTTCAACTTCCCGATCATGCTGCCCTGCTTCATGTTCCCGCTGGCCATCGCCACTGGCAACACCTTCGTGCTCAAGCCCTCCGAACAGGACCCGAGCTCCACCATGCGCCTGGTCGAGCTGGCCCACGAGGCGGGCATCCCGGCCGGGGTGCTCAACGTGGTCCACGGCGGCCCCGACGTGGCCAACCAGATCGCCGACCATACCGACATCAAGGCGCTCTCCTTCATCGGCTCCACCCACGTGGGTTCGCTGCTCTACAACCGCGCCGCCGCCGCCGGCAAGCGGATGCAGTCGATGATGGGCGCCAAGAACCACTGCGTGATCATGCCCGATGCCAACCGCAGCCAGGCCATCAACAGCCTGCTCGGTTCCGCCTTCGGCGCCGCCGGCCAGCGCTGCATGGCCAACTCCGTGGTGGTGCTGGTGGGCGAGGCCCGCGAGTGGCTGGAGGACATCGTCGAGGGCGCGCGCAACATGAAGGTGGGCCCCGGCACCCAGACCGACGCCGACCTCGGCCCGCTCGTCTCTCCGGCCGCCAAGGAGCGCGTCGAGCGCCTGATCACCGCCGGCGAGAAGGAAGGGGCGAAGCTGCTGGTGGACGGCCGCGGCTGCCAGGTCGAGGGCTACCCGAAGGGCAACTTCGTCGGCCCGACCCTCTTCTCCGACGTCACCGCCGAGATGACCATCTACCGCGAGGAGATCTTCGGCCCGGTGCTCTGTGTGGTGAACGTCGATACCCTGGACGAGGCGATTGCCTTCATCAACGCCAACCCCAACGGCAACGGCACCTCCATCTTCACCAACTCCGGCTGGGTGGCGCGCCGCTACGAGACCGATATCGACGTCGGCCAGATCGGCATCAACGTGCCGATCCCGGTGCCGGTCGCCTACTTCAGCTTCACCGGCTCGCGGGCCTCCAAGCTCGGCGACCTGGGCCCCAACGGCAAGCAGGCCATCGCCTTCTGGACCCAGACCAAGACCGTCTCCGCTCGCTGGTTCGAGCCGGAGAATGTCTCCAGCGGCATCAACAGCACCATCTCGCTGAGCTGATTCGCTCCGCTCGGTGACAACGCGGCCCCGTCTCGAGAGAGGCGGGGTCGTGCTTTTGTACGCCCCTGTAGGAGCACAGCTTTGCTGCGCGAATGGAGGCCGAAGGACTCCCGGCCAATCACACCGAAGGTCAGGCCAACCGCAGACCCTTTCAGAAGCCGCCTGCAACCGAGATCGTATGGACAGCAGGATGACGTTGACGTTAACTGGAATGGTCTTATAACAAGCACAACCCAGGAGCCACCATGACCACCCCGATCAGCCAGTTTCCCATTCCCGAGTCGATCCAGGACCTGCCCGAGGACATCCGCGACGCCATGCTGGCGGTGCAGGAGAAGGCCGGCTTCATCCCCAACGTCTTCCTGATGCTGGCCCATCGCCCCGCGGAGTTCCGCGCCTTCTTCGCCTACCACGACGCCCTGATGGAGCGGGAGTCCGACACCCTGACCAAGGCGGAAAAGGAGATGATCGTGGTGGCCACCAGCGCCCGCAACCGCTGCCTCTACTGCGTGGTCGCCCACGGTGCCCTGGTGCGCATCTACAGCAAGGACCCGCTGCTGGCCGACCAGGTGGCCATCAACCACCGCGTCGCCGGCCTGAGCGAGCGCCACACCGTGATGCTCGACTTCGCCATGCACAGCGGTCTCGAGGTCGGCGAGCTCACCGACGAATGGCAAACCCGCCTGCTGGAGGTCGGCTTCACCCAGGATGACATCTGGGACATCGGCGCCATCGCCGCCTTCTTCGGCATGTCCAACCGCCTGGTCACCCTCGCCGGCACCCCGCCCAACGAGGAGTTCTACCTGATGGGCCGGGTGCCGCGGGAGAAGTAGCGGGAGGATAGGGCCTTTGAGAAGCCGCTGGTTCATTGTGGGAGCGCAGGTTTCCTGCGCGAAGGCGGAGAGCGCCCAATGCTATCCAATTGCTGATACCTTGGTGGGCATTGGAATAGGGAAAGTGGGGTAATGCATGGATCGGCTACCGGAAGGCTTGTATGAGCGGCTGCTCGATGAGGAATTAAAGGTACAGTTGGATGAGCACCCTGAGCTCAAGCCTGTGCTTCGTGCCCTTGATGATGAAACAGCCCCTCATGCCTACTCCCAGTTTATCGGTCAGCTACTCCATCGAGCCCTGCGGATCGTAGATGCCAAGGAGCGTCTACGTTTGGTTAACCGTATCATTGAGCTGGTCTCGGCCACCGACGGGCTCGACTACCTGACTCGAAAGCGTCTGCTGAGTACTGAAAAGTCGGTGCTTACAGAGCTCGTTAGCGGACAAGAATCCCTGCCTCGTTCGCACACACCGCTTGGAACGAGCGCGTTGCTCACCGGTTTAGGCCATGATCCGCCGTTAGAGCATGAGCTTCGCGCCGAAATGGCGACGGCGGATAGCGTCGATATTCTGGTTTCGTTTATTAAATGGTCAGGGTTGCGGCTGCTGATGCCGGCCCTCGAGCGTCTAGCCGATCGAGGGGTGCCGGTGCGTCTGATCTCCACCAGCTATATGGGGGCAAGTGACCCTACGGCACTGGAGTGGCTGACCCGACAGCCTAATGTCACCGTGCGCGTCTCCTACGATACCGGCGGTACGCGTCTCCACGCCAAGGCTTACCACTTCCGCCGAGACAGCGGCTACTCAACGGCCTATATCGGCTCGGCAAATATGTCGCATTCGGCGATGACTCAGGGGCTAGAGTGGACCGTTAAGGCTACCGAACAGGATATGGGGCACATCCTGGAGCGGTTCGCCGCCGAATTTTCTGCCTACTGGGAGAGCGATGAATTTGAGCCCTATACCGAGGCAGACTTTGATCGATTTCGGCAGGCGATCGCGGTGCATAAGCAGCGTGACCGAGACGGGGTAACCTTCTTTGCCGAGATTACGCCGCGTCCTTTCCAATTGCGGATACTGGAGGCGATTGACGCCGCGCGTCAGCGTGGTTCTTTCCGGAACCTGGTCGTGGCAGCTACCGGTACCGGGAAGACCGTCATCTCGGCTTTAGACTATCGACAGTTCTGCGGCCGCGAGGGGCGCCAGGTGCCGCTGCTGTTTGTGGCACATCGCAAGGAGATCCTGGAGCAGGCCCTGGCCTGCTTTCGCACTGTGCTGCGTGATCAGAACTTCGGTGAACTCTGGGTGGGTGGACAGACGCCAACCGAGCACCGCCACCTGTTTGCCTCGGTGCAGACGCTGAATCGGCAGCGTCCTTGGGAAAGGCTCGGTGCTGATCACTTCCACTTTGTGGTGATCGATGAGGCCCATCACGGTGCCGCCAGCAGCTATCGAGCGCTATTCGATGAGCTGAGCCCGCGGCTGCTGCTGGGCCTGACAGCCACTCCAGAACGAATGGATGGTAGCAGTATCTTGCCGGACTTCGGCGGTGAGTATGCCGCGGAAATTCGCCTCCCTGAGGCGCTGGAAGAGAAGCTGCTGTGCCCCTTTCATTACTTCGGCGTCAGCGACAGCATCGATCTCAGTGACGATAGCCTATGGCAGAATGGACGCTATGACGCCCGGAAGCTTGAGAACCTCCTTACCGGCGATGACTTTCGTGCTCGACAGCGCGTCGATACCGTCAGGCAAGCATTGGAGCGCTACCAGCCCGATCTCCGAGGCTTGCGGGCAGTAGGTTTCTGCGCCGGTGTGCGACACGCCGAGTATATGGCTGAAAGCTTCAGAGCTCTGGGTGATGACTATCGAGCCGCCGTGCTGCTCGGTGATACCCCGGCGGAGATCCGTGCCCAGCGCCTCCGGGAGTTTCGAGAGGGCAAGCTGCCTTTCCTGTTTACCGTGGATGTGCTCAGCGAAGGTGTCGACGTGCCGGATATCAACCTGGTGATGTTCCTTCGCCCAACCGAAAGCCTGACGGTGTTCTTGCAGCAGTTGGGGCGAGGGTTGCGTCATGCACCGGGGAAGGAGTGTCTCACCGTGTTGGACTTCGTGGGGCAGACCCATCGCCGCTACCGGCTGGATACCAAGTTCACTGCGCTGCTCTCCGGGCAACGCCAGCGGCTAGATCGTGAGGTCGAAGCCGATTTTCCCAGCCTTCCGCCCGGCTGTAGCATCCAGCTTGAGCGAGTGGCTCGGGAGCAGGTCATTAACAAGATTCGCTCGGTGCTGGCTGATCTGAACCAGTTTATCCCTGAAACCTTGCGCACCTGGTCCGAAGAGGTCGGGAAACCGCTCACCTTTGGGCGCTTCTTGGAGGTGAGCGGGCTGACACCAGTGCAGGTGTTGTCACGCCGAAGTTGGTCAGAGTGGAAAGCACTGGCCGAACGCCAAGCCTCACCCGAGGATCCTGATATCGACCAGGCGCGCAAGGCCCTGCCGCGCATCGCGCTTCGCAGCGATCCCGAACTCCTCTCGGCCGTGGAGATCCTAGGCCAGCCTGAGGGCGTCGAGGAGGCTCTGGGACGCTATGACACCCCGAAACAAACGGCTTTGCATTACCTGCTGTGGGGCCAGAAAGGGGGACTGGTCGGTGTCGACAGTCTCGAGCAGTCACTGCGAAAGTGGTGCGCTAACCCAAGCATCGCGGCCGATGCTGCCGAGATTGCCGCCTGGCGGCGGGCTCATCAGCAGGTGCCTCTGCAACGGTTAAGCGAACTACCTTTCGACTGTGAGCTACTACTGCACGGCGCCTATGGCACCGCAGAGATAAAGGCTGCCTTAGGCCTGTCCAGCCTGGAAAAGCCCGGGCCTACCGGCCAGGGGCGGCTGAATGCCAAGCATCTTCGGGCCTATGTCCACCTCATCACTTTTCAAAAGGATGAAAAAGACTTCTCCCCTACCACGCGTTATCGCGACTACCCCATCAGCCGCACGCTGCTGCATTGGGAAAGCCAGTCCACGGTTACGCAGGAAAGCCCCACCGGTCAGAACTACCTTCACTTCGCGGAGCGCGGCTACACCATCCTCTTCTTTGCGCGCCTTACGAAGAGAATTGAAGACAAGGAGACGGCTCCCTTTCTCTTCCTCGGCCCGGCCAAAGCATTGCGCAGCTACGAGGGTGACCGCCCCATTGCGATGACCTGGGAGTTGGAGTACCCAATGCCTGCAGAACTCTTCGAGGCGGCAAGGCCCGCCTAGCATTGCGCTGCAGGCTGGCTGGCCGCCAACCCGCGGCCTCGCTATGATGCCTCCGACCCGCTGCTGTGCCGACAGCGGCGGGTGTGCACAACTCATCCATTTGTCGCCAGGGGAGTCCCGCCGCATCCGCCGCATCCGCGGGGGCTGAGAGGGCCAAGCGCCGACCCTGGACCTGATCCGGTTCATACCGGCGGAGGAAGCGCGACATGCCCTACCTGACGTCTGCCGTGCTCGGCGCGGCGCTGCTCTGCTTTGCTTTCCTGGGCCTGCGAGCCCGCCGGGCCGACGGCCTGCTAGATGACTACGTCACCGCTCGCAACTCCCAGGGCGCCCAGGCCATCGGCCTGTCGTTCCTGGCCTCCAGCATGGGGGCCTGGATCCTCTTCGCGCCACCGGAGATCGGTGCCTTCGTGGGGCCGGTGGCGCTGGCCGGCTACGCCATCGGCTCGTCGCTGCCCTTCATCGTGCTGGGGCTCTACGGCCCGGCGATCCGCCGCTACCTGCCGGAAGGGCGCAGCATCGGCGAGTTCGCCGAGTCTTGCTACGGCGCCGGGGTGCGGCGCTGGGTCTCCTTCGTCTCGGTGGCCTACATGGCGATCTTCCTGGCCGCCGAGCTGACCGCCATCGGTGCCATCGCTGCGCTGCTCTCGGACGTGCCGCCGGCGCTGGTGATCCTCGGGGTGGCGGTGGTCACCCTGGTGTACACCACCCTGGGCGGGCTGCGGGCGAGCCTCGCCACCGACCGCTGGCAGGCCTGGCTGCTGCTGGCCCTGCTGGTGCTGGTGGGCGGCGTGGCCTGGTGGTGGCTGCCGCCGATGCCGGCCGGGGCGGTGATGCCCTCGATTCCTGCCGGCAGCGCGCTCTCCGTGGCGCTCACCCTGGTGATCGCCGTCACCGCAGCCAACCTCTTTCACCAGGGCTACTGGCAGCGCATCTGGGCCGCCCAGAACGACCGCGCCCTGGGCCGCGGGGCGCTGCTGGGTGCGGCAAGCAGCCTGCTGGTGGTGATGGCCATCGGGGGGCTCGGCATGCTGGCGGCGATGCACGCGCTGCCCCTGGGCGAGCCGCCGATTCCCTTCTTCGCGCTGCTCTCCGCGGCGCCGGCCTGGCTGGGCCTGCCGGCCCTGGTGCTGGCGGTGACCCTGGTGGCCTCCAGCGTGGACACCCTGCAGAACGCCATCGCTTCCATGGCGGTGGCCAGTGCCGGCCGGCGCGGACTCTCGGTGCGGGGCGCACGCCTGGTCACGGTGGCGCTGATGCTGCCGGTGGTGTGGGTGGCCCTGCAGGGTTTCTCGGTGCTGCGCCTGTTCCTGATCGCCGACCTGCTGTGTGCCGCCATCGTGGTGCCGGTGCTGCTGGGCCTGTGGCGGCGCATGTCGCCGCTCGCCGCGGTGGCCGGTGGCGTGGCGGGCCTGCTCGGCGCGGTGCTGCCGGGCTGGATCACCCTGGGCAGCCTCTCCGCCGGGGTGCTGGCCGCCACCTTCCCGGACAGCATCCCGACGCTTCCGCCCTTCCTGGGGGCGCTGCTCGCCTCCACCCTGGCCAGCCTGCTGATCGCCGGACTGCGTCCGGGGCCGAGATTCCAACTGGCAAGTGACGGAGATGCCCGATGACCACTCGCGCCGACTGGAACGCCTGGGCCACGGCACAGGAAGCACCGCGCATCACCGACTGGCTGCGCGCGATCAGCGAGCCCGACTGGTCCGCCACCGTGAACCATCCGCTGTTCGATGCCATGGCCGAGGGGCGGCTTTCGGGTGACGACTTCGCCGCCTACATGGTGCAGGACTACGGCTTCGTGGACCCCTTCACCGCGCTGATCGGCTTCGCCATCGGCCGGGCGCCGAGCATGGAAGACCGGGTGGTGCTGGGGCAGTTCATGGGCATGCTGACCAGCGACGAGAACAGCACCTTCCAGCGCACCTTCGAGGCCTTCGAGGTGCCCGACGCCCGACGCGAGGCGCCGGACTACCTGCCCGAGACCCGCGCCTTCCAGGCGCTGCTGCGCGAGACCGGCCGCGCCGGCGGCTATGCGGAGATCCTCGCGGCCCTGGTAGTCACCGAGTGGATCTATCTGGCGTGGGCGCTGAGGATCACCCGCACCGAGGGCCTCCACCCGCTAGTGGGGGAGTGGATCGACCTGCACGACAACCCGGCCTTCCAGGACTTCGTGGCCTGGCTGCGCCGCCGCCTGGACGAGGAGGCGGAGACGCTCGATGAGGGCGCCTTCGCCCGCATGGCCGAGTGCTTTCGCGAGACGGTGGCGAAGGAGCGCGCCTTCCACGATGCGGTGATGCCACGCTGAGCGGGCCGGTTCGCATGGGTTGAAGTGATCTCGTGCCTTAGCGGTTGTCAGGCCCGGAAATGCGGGCCACCCTCTGAGGTTCTCGCCATCTTCACAGGAGCCCTGCCATGAGCGATACCCCGAAGGATCCCCGCCGCCACTCCGCCCCGGTGGTGGACGGCCCCGGCAAGGCGGCCAGCCGCGCCATGCTGCGTGCGGTCGGCTTCACCGACGAGGATTTCAGTAAGCCCCAGGTGGGCATCGCCTCCACCTGGAGCAACCTCACCCCCTGCAACAGCCATATCGACGAGCTGGCCCGCCACGCCAGCGACGGCGCGGACGCCGCCGGGGGCAAGGGGGTGATCTTCAACACCATCACCATCTCCGACGGCATCGCCAACGGCACCGAGGGCATGAAGTACTCCCTGGTCTCCCGGGAGGTGATTGCCGACTCCATCGAGACGGTGGCCGGCTGCGAGGGCTTCGACGGCCTGGTGGCCATCGGCGGCTGCGACAAGAACATGCCGGGCTGCCTGATGGGGCTGGCGCGGCTGAACCGGCCCAGCGTCTTCGTCTACGGCGGCACCATACTGCCCGGCAAGGGCCACACCGACATCGTCTCGGTGTTCGAGGCCATGGGCGCCCACAGCCGCGGCGACATCGACCTGATCGAGCTCAAGCAGATCGAGGAGACGGCGATCCCCGGGCCGGGCTCCTGCGGCGGCATGTACACCGCCAACACCATGGCCTCGGCCATCGAGGCGCTGGGCATGAGCCTGCCGGGCAGCTCGGCGCAGAACGCCGTCTCCCGGGACAAGCGCGATGACTGCGAGGCGGCGGGCGCGGCGGTGCTCAAGCTGCTCGAACATGACATCAAGCCCTCGGACATCATGACCCGCGAGGCCTTCGAGAATGCCATCACCGTGGTGATCGCGCTGGGCGGTTCCACCAACGCGGTGCTGCACCTGATCGGCATGGCCAGCACCATCGGTGTCGAGCTTTCCCTGGAGGACTTCACCCGCATCGGCAGGCGCGTGCCGGTGCTGGCCGACCTGCGCCCCAGCGGCCACTACATGATGAGCGAGCTGGTGGCTATCGGCGGCATCCAGCCGCTGATGAAGCTCCTGCTCGACGCCGGCCTCCTGCATGGCGATTGCCTGACGGTGACGGGGCAGACCCTGGCCGAGAACCTGGCCGAGGTGGCGCCTTACCCCGAGGATCAGAAGATCATCGCGGCGCTGGACAGCCCCATCAAGGCGGAGAGCCA
The DNA here is from genome assembly GCF_014859505.1 of Halomonas sp. Taxonomy (GTDB): domain Bacteria; phylum Pseudomonadota; class Gammaproteobacteria; order Pseudomonadales; family Halomonadaceae; genus Halomonas. The sequence goes on along the minus strand of NZ_JACUUD010000002.1, from coordinate 52,170 downwards.
CCTGCGCATCCTGCACGGCAACCTGGCCCCCGAGGGGGCGGTGGCCAAGATCACCGGCAAGGAGGGCACGCGCTTCTCCGGCACCGCCAGGGTGTTCGGCTCCGAGGAGGAGGCCCAGGCGCGCATCAACGATGGCACCGTGGTGGCCGGGGACGTGGTGGTGATCCGCTATGAGGGCCCGAAGGGCGGGCCGGGCATGCGCGAGATGCTCACGCCGACCTCGGCGATCATGGGCCGGGGGCTCGGCAGCGAGGTGGCGCTGATCACCGACGGGCGCTTCTCCGGAGGCAGCCACGGCTTCGTGGTGGGCCACGTGACGCCGGAGGCCTTCGACGGCGGCCCCCTGGCGCTGGTGGAGGATGGCGATGTGATCACCATCGACGCCGAGGCCGATACCATCGTGGTCGATCTCTCCGACGAGGAGCTGATGCGCCGCCGCGCTGCCTGGCAGCAGCCGGCGCCACGCTACACCCGCGGCGTGCTGGCCAAGTACGCGAGGACCGTCAGCTCCGCTTCCACCGGGGCGGTGACCGACCTGCCGGAGTGACCTGTCACGCACTACCCTTCCCCCCCGCCGGTTGCCCACGTCTCCTGACCGGCGCCTGACACCTTGTTCCGCGTGGAAGCCATGCTTTCGCGCGGCCCCCTCGTCAGATCCTTGCCCCGCGGACTGCCTCCCCCGGCCATAGGTCTGAAACGGGACGGGGCATTCGCTGCGCCGGTTGAAATTCCTCACCCGGGCGCGGTTGGCTCAATGGCATGAGCTATCCTGTTATCGACGACATCGGACTAACGCACAGGACGTGATGATGATGCAGCAGGAAGCCCATATTCGGCCCGAGGGTGACTCCGGCACCGTTGTCGCCATTCGCGGTGGTGTCGTGGATGTCAGGTTCGCGAAGTCGGTACCCGCTATCCGGGAGCTCCTGTATGTCGGGAAGACGGCCCTGGAGGTTGCCGGCCTGGAGGACAGGGGCATCGTGCGTTGCATGGCGCTGGGGCCGGTCAGAGGGCTTGGGCTTGGCATGCCGGTGCGGGCCACCGGCGCTCCGATCAGCGTGCCGGTCGGCGATGCCGTATTGGGTCGCATGCTCAACATGTTTGGTGCGCCTATCGATCGCAGGCCCGCGCCGGTGACGGCGGAGCGCCGCGCCATTCACCAGGCTCCGCCTCGGCTTGAAGACCGCGTCGTTCGCAGCAGGATCCTGGAGACTGGCATCAAGGCCATTGACCTGCTGTCCCCCATCGAGCGAGGTGGCAAGACCGGCCTGTTCGGTGGCGCCGGTGTAGGCAAGACCGTGCTGATTACCGAACTGATCAACAACACGGTGCAGCAGTACAAGGGCGTGAGCCTCTTCTGCGGCATCGGCGAGCGCTCCCGCGAGGCAGAGGAGCTCTACCGTGAAATGGGCGAGGCCGGCGTGCGCGACAACACCGTGATGCTGTTCGGCCAGATGAACGAGGCACCCGGGGTGAGGTTCCTGGTCGGCAAGACCGCCCTGACCATGGCGGAGTATTTCCGCGACGAGCAACAGCGCGATGTGCTGCTGCTGATCGACAACATCTTTCGCTTCGTGCAGGCCGGCTCCGAGGTCTCCGGGCTGCTGGGGCGCATGCCCTCCCGGGTGGGGTATCAGCCGACGCTGGCGACCGAACTGGCGGAGCTGGAGGAACGCATCACCTCCACCCGCCAGGCCGCCATCACCTCGGTCCAGGCCGTCTATGTGCCGGCCGACGACTTCACCGACCCCGCGGCCGCCCATATCTTCTCCCACCTGTCGGGCTCGGTCGTGCTTTCCCGCAAGCGTGCCAGCGAAGGCCTGTATCCGGCCATCGATCCGCTGGCCTCCTCCTCGGTGATGCTCACGCCCTCGGTGGTGGGACAGCGTCATTACGACATCGCCCGGGCGGTGCGCCGCACACTGGCCGAATACGAGGAGCTGCGCGACATCATCGCCATGCTGGGCATCGAGGAGCTGTCGGCCGCCGACCGGGCAACCGTTGCCCGCGCCCGCCGGCTGGAACGCTTCCTGACCCAGCCCTTCTTCACCACGGCGGCCTTTACCGGAACCGACGGCCGGCGCGTGACCACCGCCGATACCCTGGAGGGTTGTGAAACCATCCTGAGCCAGACTCATTTCGAGCGTAACGAAGGCGACTATTACATGATCGGCGCACTCTCCGATCTGGAGGCGGTGGCATGACCCAGTCGACGGAGATGCAGGTGACCCTGCGACTACCGACCAGGACCCTGCATCAGGGCCCGGCAAGTCGGCTGTTTGCCGAGGCGGAGAACGGAGCCTTTGGGATGCTGCCGAACCATGTCGATTTCGTCGCCGCTCTGGTTCCCTCGGTGTTGATCCTGACCCTGGCGGACGGCGGGGAGCATATCTTCGGCATCGACGAGGGGATTCTGGTGAAGAAGGGCCATCGTGTGGATGTCGCCATCCGGCGGGGTGTCCGGGGAGCGGATCTGGCCTCGCTGAGGGAAACCGTGCAGAGAAACTTCATCGAGATCGATGAGGATGAGCGTGTGGCCCGCTCCGCTCTGTCACGTCTGGAGGCGGGCATCGTGCGGCGGTTTGCCGACCTGCAGCGACCCAGAACGCCATGACCCGGCGGCGGAAGTCTCCGGTGGAGGACATCGGCCGTCGTGCCCGGCGCCTGAAGAGGGCACGGGATGACCCCGGAGCAAGCCCGCTGCGGGGGCTCGGGGTCTTCGGCATGATCGGGTGGTCCGTCGCGGTGCCCACGGTGGGCGGCGCCTTTCTTGGATTGTGGCTGGATCGTCGCATGCCACAGGATTTTCAGTGGACCCTCGCCCTGATCCTGGGGGGCGTGGCTCTGGGCAGCTTCATTGCCTGGGCCTGGGCCAGCAAGGAAGTCAAGGACAACGGGAGTGAGCATCATGACGATTGACTGGCATGTCCTGGTCACCGGCTTCGGCACCGGTGTCGCCGTCAGTATCCTCTACTTCGTGGGCCTGGCGCTGAGTGTCCGCCTGGCACTGCGCCTGGCCCGGCCCGTCTCGGTCCTGCTGCCCAGTGCCGCGCTGCGTATCGGCCTGCTGCTGTCGGCCGGGTGGCTGGTGACCGAGGGGGGAACCCTGGGCTGGGCGTTCGCCGGCTATGCGCTCGCCTTCTTCCTGGTGCGCTTCATCGCCACCCTGGTGGCGCGGTTACCCCGGCCAAAGGAGGCAGGATGCAACTGACACCCGACGAGACGACGGTCTTCACGCTCTGGGGCCTCGGCATCAACGAGACCGTGGTCAATACCTGGGTCGTCATGGCCGCGCTGACCGTCGCCTCGATGCTCGTGACCCGGAAACTGCGGCCGGACGTGCCGCCGAATCGCTGGCGAACGACCCTGGAGGTGATCGTCACCGGGATCCAGCGGCAGGTCGAGGAGATCTCGCCGCATTCGTCGCGCCATGTCCTCTACTTCTCGGGCACGCTGTTCCTGTTCATCGCCCTGTCGAACCTGCTGCTGGTCGTGCCGGGCTTCTCGCCACCCACGGCCTCGCTGTCGACCACCGCGGCCCTGGCCCTGTCGGTGCTGATCGCCGTCCCGCTCTTCGGCATCAGCCGGCAGGGCATCGGCGGCTACCTGAAGACCTATATCCAGCCCTCCATCGTCATGCTGCCCTTCAACATCATCAGTGAGTTCTCCCGGGGCATCTCCCTGGCCATCCGCCTCTACGGCAACGTGATGAGCGGCGCGGTGATCGCCGGGATCCTGCTGGGCCTGGCGCCGTTCTTCTTTCCCGTGGTGATGGACGTGCTGGGGCTGCTGACCGGCCTGATCCAGGCCTACATCTTCGCCATCCTGGCGACCGTCTATATCTCGTCGGCCACGGCCGTCATCAACAAGCCCGGCCAGGATCTCGACAGCGCACGTGAACATCATAAGGAGCAAGACCGATGACCGATGCAGCCATGATTGCAGCCATTTCCATCCTCACTGCGGGATTGACGGTGTCGTTCGGTGCGCTGGGCCCGGCGCTGGGGGAGGGGCGCGCCGCGGCCGCCGCCCTGAGCGCCATCGCCCAGCAGCCGGACTCGGCCTCCACCCTGTCGCGGACCCTGTTCGTCAGCCTGGCGATGATCGAATCCACCGCGATCTACTGTTTCGTGGTGGCGATGATCGTGCTGTTCGCCAATCCGTTCATGGACGCCTTCCTGCAAGCCACCCAGCCGGCGGCAGGCTGAGCCATGTCGATCGACTGGGTCACGGTCCTTGCACAGATCGCCAACTTCCTGGTGCTGGTCTGGCTGCTGAAGCGCTTTCTCTACAAGCCGATCCTCAAGGGCATCGATTCCCGCGAGGCCGAGATTGCCGAACGGATGGGGGAGGCGGCGCGCGCCCAGCAGAAGGCGGCCGTCGCCGAGGCGGACTTCGTGGCCCAGAGACAGCAGCTGCAGGCCGATCAGGCCGCCCTGACGGAACGGGTACACGAGGAAGCGAAGCAGCAGCGGGACGCCCTGCTGGCCGAGGCCCGCGAGAAGCTGGCGCAGGAGCGGCAGGACACGCAGGCGCACCTGGCCCGTGAACGGGAGCGCTTCACGACGGAACTCTACAAGGCGAGTGCCGAGACGCTCTACCAGCTGGCGGGCCGGGCGCTGCACGACCTGGCCGACGAGCGCCTGGAGGAGCACATCGCCCGGCATGTGGTCAGCCGGCTGGCGCCGCTGTCGGACGAGCTGGCCGCGGCGGCCGACAACGCCGAGGAAGCGGTGGTCACCACCCATGCCCCGCTGCCGGAGGGCGCTCGGCAGGAGGTGAAGGCCGCACTCCAGGCCCGGCTGCCCGGGCTTACCGTGCGCTTTGCCACGGATGACGACCAGTCCCCCGGGCTGGTGCTGCGCATCGGCAGCATCCAGCTCGACTGGACGGTGGACACCTACACCGACGAACTGGTCGGCCTGCTGGAAGAGCGCCTGACCAGCGGCGTGTCGGGCAGGGTGAACGATCATGGTGGATGAATCGCGGCGGCCCGACGCCCGGGACTTCATCGACCTCCTGCTGGATAGTCCGCCCCCGTCGCCGGTGCTGGCCGAGGTGGGCACGGTGGCGGCGGTGGGGGATGGCATCGCCGTGGTATCCGGGCTGGGGCGTGCCCTGGCGGACGAGCTGCTGGTCTTTGCCTCGGGGGTTCGCGGCGTGGTGCTGGACCTCGAGCCGGGCCGGTTGGGTGTCGTGCTGCTGGGTCCGTCGGAGCGGGTGAGCGCCGGCGAGGACGTGTGGCGCACCCACAAAGTGATCAGTGTGCCGGTGGGGCCGGGCCTGGTCGGCCGCGTGATCGATGCCACCGGCCAGCCCCGGGACGGCCGGGGCAAGGTGTCCGCCGTGGCCGAGCGGCCGGTGGAGGCCCGGGCGCCGGACATCCTCGCCCGCGCGGCCGTCAGTCGCCCGCTGGCGACGGGCCTCAAGGCGATCGATGCCGCGGTGCCGGTCGGCCTGGGGCAGCGGGAGCTGATCATCGGTGATCGGCAGACCGGCAAGACCTCCATCGCCGTGGATACCATCCTCAACCAGGCCCGGTCGGAGGTCCTCAGTATCTATTGCGCCATCGGCCAGCGCGGGGATGCGGTGGCCAGGGTCATCGAGACGCTCAGGGAGAGCGGGCAGCTGGCGAAGACCATCGTGGTGGTCGCCGGCGATGAAGACGCGCCGGGCCTCGCGTATATCGCCCCCTATGCGGCGATGACGATGGCGGAGTACTTCGCCGACCAGGCCCGGGACGTGCTGGTCGTCTTCGACGACCTCACCCACCACGCCCGCTCCTATCGGGAACTCTCGCTGCTGCTGCGGCGCCCGCCGGGGCGCGAGGCGTTTCCCGGCGACATCTTCTACGTGCACGCCCGGCTGCTGGAGCGGGCCGGCCAGTTCACCGAGGAGGCCGGGGGCGGTTCGATCACCGCCCTGCCCGTGGTGGAGACCCAGGCGGAAAACCTGTCGGCTTATATCCCGACCAACCTCATCTCGATCACCGACGGCCAGATCTACCTGTCGCCCCGGCTGGTGCGCAAGAACCAGTTCCCGGCGGTGGACCTCGGGGTGTCGGTGTCGCGGGTGGGCGGCAAGGCCCAGCATCGCGCGTTCCGGGATGTCGCCGGCAACCTGCGCGTCGCCCTCTCCCAGTTCGAGGAATTGGAGGACTTTGCCCGCTTCGGCACCCGGCTGGATGATGCCACCCGAGCGAGACTGAGCCGGGGCGCGGCGGTCCGGGCGGCACTGCGACAGCCCGAGCGGGAGCCGGTGCCGGCGGTGGAGCAGCTGCTGGTGCTGCTGGCGGCGATGGAGGGCATGTTCGACGGGCTGTCGGAGACCCAGGTGGTGGCCGCCATGGCACAGGCCAGGGCGTCGGTGGGCGACGCCCTGGCAGGGGTCGCGACGCGTATCGCAGACAACCAGCCCCTGGGCGACGAGGATCGCGCCGCGATCCTCGCGGTGGCCCGCAGCGCCCTGGGGATATCGGAGGATGGCCGTGACGCAGACACTTGAGGTCCTGTCCCGCCGCCTTGATACGCTGACCAGCATCCGCGGGATCGTGCACACCATGAAGACCATCTCGGCCATCAACGCCGTGCCCTATGAGCGCGCCGCCAGGTCCGTCGAGGCCTATCATCGGACGGTGCGAAGCGGACTCCGGGCCTTCGTCGCCAGAACCGGCCCCATCGCCTTGCCGCAAGCGGAACCGACCGAGAGCATCGCGGTGGTGTTCGGCTCCGACCATGGCCTGTGCGGCAACTACAACGAGCTGCTCGCCGAGAAGGTGCAGGCGGAACTCGCGCCGATGACGCCCGAAGGCTGTGCGCTTCGGGTGCTGTGTGTCGGCGTCCAGATGAATGATGCCCTGGCGGGGCAGGGACTCCGCCCCGAGAGCGTTTTCCTGCCACCGGCCTCGGCGGATGGCATCGGGCGCCTGGCGGGCAGCATCGTCACCCGGCTGGACGACATCGGGCTCGGTGAGCCTCACAACCGGGAGGTCGCGCTGGCCTTTACCCGGCGCGCCGGTCGCGGGCAGCACGAACCGGTAGTGGTGCCGCTGCTGCCCCTCGGGCAGGCGTTCCTGGCGGAACTCGCCGACCGGCCATGGCAATCCCGCTCCCTGCCCGACTATTCGATGCCCAGCGCCGAGCTATTTGCCGCGCTGTTGCGCAGCCATATCTTCGCCAGTGTCTTTCGCGCCTCGGCGGAGGCCATGGTCACCGAGAATGCCGCACGGCTGGCCCTGATGCAGCAGGCCGAGCAGTCGGTGGACGAGCGCCTGGACGAGGTGAAGGGGCAACTGAGGTCGGTGCGCCAGGATGAGATCACCACCGAGCTGCTGGACGTCATCATCGGCTTCGAGGCCTTGCGCAACAAGCCGCGCAGGACCTGAACCCGGGTCTCGCGCCACATCGGTGCTGCATGTCCGGTCGAGGATGGAGACAGCATTCACCTTGACATCGCTACCGCATGTATTTCCTGGGCTACACTTGACCAATATCAAGCCGATACCCAGCTTTAAGGGTTATTTTGAGTTGGCGTTCCGGAGGAAAAGTCCGGTCATCAATAACACCGTGAGGCCTGGTAGATGAAATCGATCACGAAGGCGAAAAGCAGGATGCCTGCCCGGCTCGATCTGTTGCAGAGCCTCAGCGGGCTTGTGCTGGCGCTGTTCATGTGGTTCCACATGTTCTTCGTCGCTTCGATCCTGCTCGGCGCCGATGCCTTCGATCGGGTAGCGGGCTGGATGGAGGGCTCGCTGATCTTCGAGCAGACCTATCCCGTCATTGTCTCCATGGCGGCCATGGGAGTCTTTGCGCTGTTCGTGCTGCATGCGCTTCTGGCGCTGCGCAAGTTTCCCTCCAGCTACCGCCAGTACCGCACCTTCCATGATCACATGAAGCGCATGGGGCATGAGGATACGACGCTCTGGTTCGTCCAGGTCTTCACCGGATTCGCCATGTTCTTTCTCGGGTCGGTTCATCTCTACATCATGATGACTCGCCCCGACACCATCGGCGCCTATGGCTCGGCCAATCGGGTGGTCTCCGAATGGATGTGGCCGCTGTACCTCCTGCTGCTGCTGGCCGTGGAATTGCACGGTTCCATCGGCCTCTACCGCCTGGCGGTCAAGTGGGGCTTTCTGACCGGCAGCAACCCCGTCGAGAGTCGCAGGAAGCTCAAGCGTGCCAAGTGGGGGGTCACGGTCTTTTTCCTGGCGCTCGGGCTGGCCTCCCTGGCCGCCTTCATCAAGATCGGCCTGACCCAGCAGGATCACTTTGGGCAGCCGGTCTTGTCATGGGCGTCATCAGTGCCGGCGGAGCACCCGATGCTGCCTGTCCCCCCCCTCGGAGAATTGTCATGAAGCTGGTCTATACCGATGTCCTCGTCATCGGCGGTGGCCTGGCGGGAATGCGCACCGCCATCGGCGTCAAGCAGCGTGGCCAGGATGTGATCGTGCTCAGCCTGGTGCCGGCCAAACGCTCGCACTCGGCCGCGGCCCAGGGGGGCATGCAGGCGAGCCTCGGCAGCAACGCCATGGGCAGGGGCGACAATGAGGATGTGCATTTCGGTGACACGGTGCGTGGCAGCGACTGGGGAGCCGATCAGCAAGTCGTGCGGATGTTCACCCATGTCGCGCCCAAGGCGATCCGCGAACTGGCCGGCTGGGGAGTGCCCTGGAACCGCGTACAGAAGGGCGACCGCGAGAGCGTGATCAATGCCGAGCGGGTGGTGATCACCGAGAGCGAGGCCGCCCACGGCCTGATCACCGCCCGGGATTTCGGTGGCACCAAGAAATGGCGGACCTGCTACACCTCCGATGGTACCGGCCATGCCATGCTGTTCACCCTGGGGGATCAGACCGTCGCCAATGGCATTCCGGTGATGGAGCGGATGGAGGCCCTGGCGCTGATCCATGACGCCGGCCGCTGCTATGGCGCCATCGTCCGCGACCTGATCACCGGCGAGCTCACCGCCTTCGTTTCCCGGGCCACCGTCATCGCTACCGGCGGATACGGGCGTATCTACAAGGTCTCGACCAACGGCATCATCTGCGAGGGCACCGGCGTGGCCCTGGCACTGGAAACCGGCCGAGCGGCCCTCGGCAACATGGAGGCGGTCCAGTTCCATCCCACCGCCATCGTTCCCGCGGGTATCCTTACCACCGAAGGCTGCCGCGGCGACGGTGGCATCCTGCGCGACGTGGACGGCTATCGCTTCATGCCCGACTACGAGCCCGAAAAGAAGGAGCTGGCCTCGCGGGACGTGGTGTCGCGGCGCATGACCGAGCACATCCGCAAGGGCAAGGGGGTCAAGTCGCCCTACGGCGACCATCTCTGGCTGGACATCACCGTGCTCGGTCGTGCCCATGTGGAGAAGAATCTGCGTGAGGTCACCGACATCTGCCGCTACTTCCTGGGCATCGACCCCGCCGTGGACTGGATCCCGGTTCGGCCCACCCAGCATTACTCCATGGGCGGGATCCGCACCGACCATACCGGCCAAAGCCAGACCCTCAAGGGGCTGTTTGCCTGCGGGGAATCCGCCTGCTGGGACATGCACGGCTTCAACCGCCTGGGGGGCAACTCAGTCGCAGAGACGGTGGTCGCGGGCATGATCGTTGCGGAATTCATCGCCGATTTCTGTGCCTCGTCTGCCAGCGACATCGATATCTCCACCAGCCTGGTCCGCGACTTTCTGGGTCGCGAGCAGGGCAAGCTGGATGCGCTGATGAAGACGTCAGGCACCGAGAGTGTCGTGGCCATCCGCAAGCGCATGGAAGAGATCATGATCGACAAGGTGGGCATCTTCCGCACCGGTGACGAACTCGCCGAGGCCGTGGACGAGCTCGAGCAGCTGCTGGAGAAGAGCCGCCATATCGGGGTGGCCTCGCAGGAGCCTGGTGCCAACCCGGAGCTGGTGGCGGCCTATCGCCTGCCGAAGATGCTCAAGGTGGCGCTCTGCGTGGCCCTGGGGGCGCGGGAGCGCAAGGAGAGTCGCGGCGCCCACTTCCGTGAGGACTACCCGCAGCGCAACGATCGCGATTGGCTGAAGCGGACCCTGGCGACCTGGCCCGACGAGGCCGACAGCCTGCCGCACCTGGATTACGAGGCCATCGATGTGATGGGCATGGAGATGCCGCCGGGATTCCGCGGCTATGGGGTCCGCAATCACATCGATCACCCCGACACCCCGGAACGCGCGGCCGAGGTCGAGCGCGTTCAGGCGGAACATGCCGATGCGGACCGTGTCGAGCTGCAGCGGGCGTTGATGCCCTTCGAAGAACTGCTGCCACCCAGGTACCGAGGCCCCAACCAACGGCTCGAGGATGACACCCATGAGCACTGATTCCCCAGTGGATTCCACCTCTCTTTCGACCTCTCATTCATCCCGGGTGGCATCAGGGCGTCGATTGACGTTCAAGATCCTGCGCCACAATCCCCGGGACCCGGATAGCCATCCCCACATGGCGACCTTCGAACTGGATGAGACGCCGGGAATGACGCTCTTCATCGCCCTGAATGCCATTCGCGATGAGTACGCGCCCTCCCTGCAGTTCGATTTCGTCTGCCGGGCGGGCATCTGCGGCAGCTGCGGCATGCTGATCGACGGGCGCCCCGGTCTGGCCTGCCGGACCCTGACCCAGACCCTCGGCGAGGAGATCACCCTGGCCCCGCTGCCGGCGTTCAAGCTGATCGGCGATCTGTCGGTGGATACCGGCCAGTGGATGCGAGGCATGAGCGAACGCCTGGAGACCTGGGTCCATGGCCAGCAAGAGATCGATCCGGATCGCCTCGAGGAACGGATGGAGCCATCGCTTGCCGAGGAAATCTACGAGCTCGACCGCTGCATCGAGTGCGGCTGCTGCGTGGCCGCCTGCGGGACCGCCCTGATGCGCGAGGATTTCGTCGGCGCCGTGGGGCTCAACAAGATCGCCCGCTTCCGCCTGGACCCCCGTGACGATCGCACCGATGCGGACTATTACGAACTCATCGGCGACGACGACGGGGTGTTTGGCTGCATGACCCTGCTCGGCTGCCAGGATGTCTGTCCCAAGGACCTCACCCTGCAGACCCAGATCGCCTTCCTGCGGCGGCGAATGATCGCCACGGGATAAGCGATATGGCCCGGGAGGCCTTCGACTGAGCCTGCTCGCGGCTGATTGGGAGGCAACAGCGCCCCCGCCGGTATCGGCGGGGGCGCGTGCCTGTCCCGGGGGCGATCAGGGCTCGCTCCGGGCGGTGTGGCTCAGGCGCAGGTGGGCGCGCAGCCGGCGAGCCAGGATGTCCACCGCGATATTGAGCAGCGCGGTGATCAGGATGAGCACCATGGCGCGGTCGAAGCGCAGCTCCTGGATGGCGCTGTCGACGTAGAAGCCCAGGGTGGCGATCCCGAGAATCCCCAATATCGCCGTCTCGCGCATGATGATCTCCCAGCGGTAGAAGAGCAGCGCCAGGAAGGGACCGTAGACCCGCGGTGCCACCTCGTAGGCGTAGCGGTTGATGCCGCCCGGGGCGTCCTGGCGCAGGTGGATCTCGTTGCTGCGGCGTCCGACCAGGTGGCCGATGATGCCGCCGTTGTGCAGCGCCAGGGCGACCACCGCCGGCAGCATCGAGGGCCCCCACAGCTGCAGCAGGATGAAGGCCAGCAGGTACTCGGGGGTGGAGCGCATCACCACCAGCACCCCATGTCCCATGGCGCCGCGCACTCGGCCGGTGAGGTGGCGCCCCGTGAAATGATGGGAGATCAGGGGAAACAGCGTCATCGCCAGGATGCCCGTCAGCACCAGGGCGATCTGGGTCAGCAGCAGGGTGTTCCAGATGCCGGGCAGGGCCTGGCCGAGCAGGAGGTCGCCGAACCAGGGCCAGAGGCCCGCCAGGCCCTCGCCGTTGCGCAGCGGGGCCGGCACGATGTCCTCGGTGAAGAAGCGCGAGACATTGCTCCACATGATCGGTAGCCCGGTACCCAGCAGGAAGGGGGAGGCCGCCAGGTAGAGGGGCAGCAGCCGTGGCCGCGCCCAGAGCCGCAGGGAGGCGATCAGGGCGTAGAAGAGCAGCAGCAGTGCGCCAACCGTGCTGTAGTGGCCCTGGGCGAAGGCGCCTGCCAGATGAAACCCCAGGGTCGGCATGCCGACGAAGCCGATCACCGCGCTCGAGCGCAGGCCGCATTCGAGTCGATAGGCGGTATAGCTGACCAGGTGTGGCCAGGCCTGGCTGATGCGGGTATAGACCAGCGCCGATAGCCGCCCGGCGCGCTGTGGCAGGCTGCGTTCCGGCTGCGGGTCGCACTCGTCGAGGATCTCGGCATAGACCTTGGCGAAGGTGCCGGCGTAGGGAATGGCGATGGCCAGCACCCCGGTGATCGGGTGCAGGCCGAAGCTCTGCAGGAAGATCAGCGCCCAGAACAGCTCATGGATGGCGCGGATGAAGGCGCAGAAGGTACGCACCCAGGCATGCCGGAAGAGCAGGGCCAGCAGCATGCCCGCCGCCGAGCCGAGCCCCACGCCGACGAAGGCAAAGGCCACGGTTCGCAGCAGGGCCTCGCCGAGGAAGTCGACGCGGGAGAAGTCGGGCTGGACCAGCCCCATGAACAGGCGGCCCAGTGCCTGCCAGGGGTCATGGGTACTGATCTCGAAATCGCCGAACAGCAGGCACACCGCGGCCGCAAGGATCAGCCCCAGGGTGACGCGACGGGTGGCGGTCAACGGCATCAGTAGAGCGGCAGCAGGTCAGTGGCGGCCAGCCTCTGGCTGGGCTGGTCGATGGCGATGGCGCCATCCTGGATGCCGATCACCCGGGTGCAGTAGCGCAGCGCCAGTTCCACATCGTGCATGGCCAGTACCGCGGTGGGGTAGGCGTCGGTCAGCGCGGTCAGGACCACCTCGGAGAGGGGACCATCGAGTGCCGAGACCGGCTCATCGGCGAGCAGCATGCCGCCGCCCTGGTGGATAACCCGCGCCGCGGCAACGCGCTGCCGCTGCCCGCCGGAGAGTTCGCCGCAGGGTGTCCAGCGCTTGTCGTCCAGGCCGAGCCGGCCGAGCAGGGCGTCGATCTCCGCCACGTCACGTCGCCGCGGGCGCACCAGGGTCAGCAGGTTGCGCCACCAGGGGTGGCGGTCGAGCCGGCCCATGTAGACGTTGTGGAACACCGAGAGTGTCGACACGAGCCCCAGGTCCTGGGGCATCAGGGCGGCTCCCTGGTCGCGCCAGCGGTCGTACATCACCGACAGCAGCGTCGACTTCCCGGCGCCGCTGCGACCGACCAGCGCCACACGTTCGCCGGGTGCCAGCGTCAGGCTCAGGGGCCCGAGCACGCGCACCTCGCCATAGGTGGCGACGGCATCCTTCAGCGCCAGCACGGTCATCAGTCGAGCAGCCCCAGGGACTGCGCAACCTCGAGGATTTCCCGGTAATCGTCGTTATCGGCCGGGATGAAGCCCGAGCGGGGGAAGCTGGCCAGCAGGTCGGGGTCGTCCATGTCGAGCAGCGCCTGCTGAAGGCGCTCGGTGAAGCCCTTTCCGAAGCGCTCGTCGACATCGCCACGCACCGTCCATTGATAGTCGGGGTAGGGCGGCGTCTCCCAGATCACCTGGACCTGGTCGAGGTCGATGTTGCCTGCCTCGAGTTCGTTCTCCCACGCCTTGTAGCTGACCACGCCGGCCTGGTAGGCGCCGGACTGCACCACCGAGATGGTTCGGCTGTGGTTGCCGCTGAAGCCGACCCGGGCGAACAGCTCGTCGGGCGAGGCGCCGAGGTGCTCGCGCAGGAAGTATTCCGGCAGCAGCCTGCCCGAGGTCGAGCTCCGGGAGCCGAAGCTGAAGGTCAGGCCGCGCAGCCCCTCGGGGGCGCTGTCACCGTCGTGGGGCGCGAGGCCGGTGGCCTGGTTGGCGATGAAGTAGCTCTTGTAGTCGGGGTCTTCCACTCCCTGGGCGATGGCGCGGGAGCCCGGCACCAGCTGGCGTGCCTGCACGCCGGTGAAGCCGCCGAACCAGGCCAGCTGCACCTGGTTGTTGCGAAAGGCGGTGACCGAGGCGGCATAGGAGGTAACCGGAATGAAGCGCACCTCGACGTCGAGTGTCTCGGCGAGGTAGTCGGCCACGGACTGGAAGCGCTGCTGCAGGCGCGTTTCGTCCTCGTCGGGAATGGCGGTGAAGACCAGGGGGGCGGCGGCCGCCACGGCAGGGGTGACGAGAGTGCCGAGGAGCAGGACCAGGGCCAGCGGCGGGCATCGGAACATGTCGGGAGTCCTTTCGGTGTGAGAAACCTGGGGCGGCGAGAACAGGTAATGATACCCAATCGGGCGAACGGTTTCGTGTCAGGGGGCGCAGGTACGGAAACCGGCGAGGATATCCCGGCGCTCCGGGGTAAAGAAGTTACGGTAGCCGTTGTGGATCAGCCGTGACCGCGTGGCCCAGGCACCGCCACGCAGTACGTAGCGGCCCTCCTTGAACCAGGGCGCCGAGTAGTCGCGGTAGAGCTCGGGCGCGAAGCCCGGGAAGGGGCCGAAGGGTGAGGCCGTCCATTCCCAGACGTTGCCCAGCATCTGGCGGCAGCCGAAGGCGCTGTCGCCCTCGGGCAGTGATGCCACGTCCAGCGGTGCCAGGCGCCAGCCGTCCAGGTTGGCCAGCCGGGCAACCGGTGGCGTGTCGCCCCAGGGGAAGAGGCGCTTGCCCGGTGCCAGGGAGCGGCCGTCTGAGCTTGGCTCCCGGCTGGCGGCGACCTCCCACTCGGCTTCGCTGGGCAGGCGGCGCCCGGCCCAGCGGCACCAGGCGTCGGCCTCGAACCAGCTGACATGCACCACCGGCTGGTGGGGGGGCAGCGGCAACCAGCGGTCGAAGCGGCGCTCCTCCCAGCAGCCGTCGTCGCCCTTGCGCCAGTAGACCGGTGCCTGCAGGCCCTGTTGCCCGCGCCAGCGCCAGCCGGCCTCGCTCCACAGCTCGCATCGTGCATAGCCGCCGTCGTCGACGAAGTCGGCGAATTCGGTGTTGGTCACCGGCGCCCGGGCGATCGAGAAGGGCGCCACCTCGACCTCCATGGGGGGCTTCTCATTGTCGAAGCGGAAGGGAACGGTCTCGTCGGAGCCCAGTTGATGGCACCCGCCGGGGATGTCGACATCCCCGGGCAGGGCCCCGGCGAGGAGCTCGGTGGCGGACTCTGTCAGGCAGCCCCCCCGCGTTGGCATGCCCAGCGCGGGCGGCGGGTCGCCCAGGGTCTGGCGGGTGTAGAGGAAGGCCTCGCCGTGCATGTCCTCGTGCAGCGTGGTGAGCTGGTAGACATAGCTCTGGGCAGCACTGGCCTCGCCGTCGGGAAGGCGCTCGAGCATGGCCTCCTGCACCCGTGCCAGGTAGTCCAGGGTGGCCTCGCGCGACGGCAGCGGTAGCGACCAACGGTCGTCATGGGCGATGCTGCTGGAATCGAACAGTCGATCGGCGCCGGCGAGCCGGTAGTCGGGCAGGCCATACAGGCCGCGCAGGGCGAAATGGTCGTGGAAGTAGCCCAGGTGGCCGAGTTCCCACAGCGGGGGATTGACGATCGCCAGCCGCGGGCCGAGTTCGCGGGACGCGAGGGTGTCCCGCATCAGCGCCAGGCTGCGCTCGCGGGCATCGGTGAGCATCGACGCCAATTCGTCGGCGGCACGGGGCGGGGTAGGCGGTGTGGTGAAAGGTGTGGGGAGCATGCCGTCCTCGCAAGGGAAGTGCTGGAGGTACCATGGCATTGAACATAGCCCTGATCACGCCGGCGGGTCGAGGGTCGCATGCCGGCAATCGGGCCACGGCGACCCGCTGGGCGGGGCTGCTGCGAGAGCTGGGCTGCCGTGTCCGCCTGGTGGGGTCCGAGGACGGCCCCGATGCCTGCCGCCTTGCCGGCCAGCCACCGGACCTGGTGCTGGCGCTCCATGCGGTGCGCAGCCATGCGGCCATTCGTGCCTGTCGCGCTGCCTTTCCGGCGTGCCCGCTGGTGGTGGTGCTGACCGGGACCGACGTCTACCGCTTCCAGTACAGCCATCCCGAGCCGTTCCTCGACAGCCTCGCCGCGAGCGATGCCCTGATCGGCCTGCATGATTGCCTGGCCGAGGACCTCCCGGCGCGCTTCCTGTCGCGTCTGCATGTCGTCCACCAGTCGGCCCTCCCCCTGCCGCTCCGTGCCCCGGGGCCCATCCGTCGCCGCTTCGAGGTGCTGGTCGCCGGCCACCTGCGCGAGGAGAAGGACTCGCTGCGCGCGGCCCTGGCCGTGCGCGAGCTGCCATCGACGTCGCGATTGTGCGTGGTGCAGCTCGGCGGCGCCCATAGCCCGGAGTGGGCCGAGGCCGCCCGCGAGGAGATGGCGTGCAACGGGCGTTACCGCTGGCTCGACGACCTGCCTCGCTGGCGGGTGCGCCAGTGGATGGCCCGGGCACGGCTGATGGTGATCAGCTCGCGCATGGAAGGAGGCGCCAATGTGGTCAGCGAGGCCTGCGTGGCCGGCCTGCCGGTGCTGGCCTCGGCGATCCCCGGTAACCGCGGCCTGCTGGGCGAGGACTACGCCGGCTACTTCCCGGTGGCCGATACCGCGGCCCTGCGGGAACGGCTGCTGCAGGCCGAGGCCGAGCCGGCGTTCGTCGATCGTCTCCGCCGGCAGGTGCTGGCGCGGGCGCCGAGGTTCCGTCCCGAGGCCGAACGGGCGGGGCTGGCGCGGGTCATTGCCGCCTGCGGCCTCACGTCTTAGCGCCATCCGTCAGATGGATGGGTTCCAGCGAGTCGCTGGGCTCGAGGACGCGGCCGATGACGGCGGCCCTGGCGTACCCCAGGGCGTGCAGGGCCGCGAGGCAGGCGTCGGCGCGCTCGGCGGGCACGCTGGCCAGCAGGCCGCCGGCGGTCTGGGGATCGAACAGCAGCGGATAGCGGGGGTGCTCGACCCAGGCCGCCTGGTCGCGGATGGCCCGGCGCAGGCGCACGTTGGCGGGCTGCAGCGAGCTCAGGATCCCGGCGGCGACGGTCTCCTCGGCGCCCTCGAGCAGCGGCAGCGCGGCCAGGTCGAGTTCGGCATCCACTTCCGAGGGGCGCGTCATCTCCACCAGATGGCCCAGCAGGCCGAAGCCGGTGAGGTCGGTACAGGCGGTGGCGCCGTACTCGCGCAGGCAGGCCGCGGCCTCGCGGCTGGACTGGCACATGCTGTCGAGGGCGGCGTCGATCCAGCGACCCCGGGCACCCAGCCGGGCATGGGCGGCGAACAGGGTGCCGGTGCCGATGGGCTTGGTCAGGATCAGCACCTGCCCCGCGCGCAGGCCGCCTTTCGTCAGGATACCGTCGTTCCGGATACCGTCGCCCTCGGCGTCGATCAGGCCGTTGACGGCGAAGCCCAGGGCCAGCTCGGCCCCCTCGCCGGTGTGGCCGCCGACCAGGGCGCAGTCGGCGGCATTGAGCACCTCGAGGGCGCCGGTCATCATCTGGAAGACGGTGTCCTCGACCTTGGCCTCGAGCCCCTGGGGGACCGTGGCGATCGCGGTGGCGGTCTGCGCCTCGGCCCCCATGGCGAAGATGTCGCCCAGGGCGTGGTTGGCGGCGACCTTGCCGAACACATAGGGGTCGTCGATGAAGGCGCGGAAGAAGTCGACGGTATGCACCATGGCCTTGCCCGGCGGCACCCGCACCACGGCGGCATCGTCCGGGGCGTGCAGGCCCACCAGCACCTCGTCCCGGTCCACCGGCTGCAGGGTCGAGAGGGCACGAGAGAGCACCGAGGCGCCGACCTTGGCGCCACAGCCGCCGCAGCGCATGGCGATGGCCGAGATTGCCTGGGCGTTCTCCTCCTCGTCGAGGACTACCTTGCTGGGCCGGGGCGCCTGCATGGCGCCGTGCTCCATCGGCGGCAGGTCGTTGAGCCGGGTTGTGAATCGGGCCATGAAACGCCGGTCGATGCCGTCCTTCCAGCGCCACACCCAGTCTCCCGCGAGAAAGAGCCCCCCGCGTGACGCCACGGCATGGCGGTCGCCGGTGCTGATCAGGGCCAGCCACCGCGCCTGGGGGCGGTAGGGTTTCAGGGGCTTGCCGGTCACCGCGGCACGCAGGTTGTCTGCCAGCGGACGTCCCTGGCGCACGGCGAAGACCCCGGCCTTCTCGCGGGGATGGTCGACCTGGCTGGCAATATCGCCAGCGGCGAAGATGCGCGGATCGGAGAGCGACTGAAGGGTGTCGCCGACCCGGATGAAGCCGTCGTCGTCGAGTGCCAGGCGGGTATCGCGCAGCCAGGCGGCCCCGCCGGCATTGGTGACCCAGATGATCTCGTCGGCGGCATGCCAGTTGCCGTCGGCGGTCTGCAGACGGCCCGCCTCGACATCGACCACGTCGGTGGCAGTGTGCACCTCGACGCCGCGCTGCCTGAGGGTGGCCTGGAAGTGGGCGCGTACCCGTGCGTTGTGAGTCGGCAGGATCTGCGCGCCACGGGTGAACAGGGAGAAGCGCAGCTCATTCGGGTCGCGGGCCTGGGCGCCGAGTTCGTTGCCCAGCCGGTGCTGCATGGCCAGCAGCAGCTCGACGCCGCCGGCGCCGCCGCCGACGACCGCGATGCGGGTCTGGCCCGGGTGCTGCCCGGCGTGTGGGTGCGTGAGACGCTCGAGCAGCCTCTGCCAGCGGTCGTTGAACTGATGGATAGGCTTGACCGGCACCGCATGCTCGCCGGCACCGCTGACCGAATTCATGCTGGGTGTCGAGCCGATATTGATCGACAGCCAGTCATAGGGCACCGGCGGGCGCGAGCGGCAGTGGATGGTCTGCGCATCGTGGTCGATGCCGATGGCCTCGTCGCGGAAGAAGCGTGCCCCGGCGTACTCCGCCAGGCGGCGCAGGTCGATATGCACGTCATCGTAGGTGTAGTGCCCGGCCACATAGCCCGGCAGCATGCCCGAGTAGGGGGTATGGGTGTCGCGGCAGATCATGGTGAGCCTGACGCCGGGCTCCGGGCGCATGGCAAAACGCTTGAGGACGCCGACGTGGGTGTGGCCGCCGCCGACCAGCACGATATCCCGTAACACTTGTAACCCCTGGGGCTGCTGCGGTTGCTGCATGGTCAGGCTCGCTCTAGATTGGTGAGACATTGGCGTTGGCGTCACAGTCTAAAGGTTAATCGACAACGCGACGCCATCTCGGTGTCGGCGTGTTGTCGACCTCTGCCGCCAGCCCCTTTCGCCAGCGAGGGTCCTTGATGTCCACAGCCGTCCATTTCCATGACCAGCATGTCGACGAAGCGGGGCCGTCGTTTGGCGACGACGTGATCGCCGGGCTGGGCCGCTCTCCCAAGGCCCTGTCGCCCAAGTACTTCTATGATGAACGGGGCTCCCTGCTGTTCGAATCGATCTGCCGCCAGCCCGAGTACTACCTGACCCGGACCGAGGAGGGCATCCTCGCCGCGGCCGCCGAGGAGATCGCATCGCTGGTCGGACCGGAGTCGCTGCTGGTCGAACTGGGCAGCGGGGCCAGCCGCAAGGTGCGCCTGCTGCTGGAGACGCTGCGCCCGAGTCGTTACCTGGGGGTGGATATCTCCCGCGACTTCCTGCTGCAGAGCACCCGTCGCCTGGCGGCCGACTATCCCTGGCTCGAGGTTCACGCGGCCTGGGCGGACTTCTCGGCCCGGTTGCGGTTGCCGACAGGGGTCGAGGGTCGGCGGGTGGTAGCCTTCTTTCCCGGCTCGAGCATCGGCAACTTCACGCCGGTCGAGGCCGAGGCCTTTCTCGCGCGGCTGCGCCGGGCCCTTCCCCCCGGCAGCGGCGTGCTGATCGGGGTCGATCTGGTCAAGGACACGAGTGCCCTCGAGGCGGCTTACAACGATGCCGCCGGTGTCACGGCGGCGTTCAATCTCAATCTGCTGGAGCGCATGCGCCGCGAACTGGGCGTTGCGGTGGAGCCCGGCAACTTCCGGCATCTCGCCTACTTCGATGCGGCGTCATCGCGCATCGAGATGCATCTGGTCAGCAGGTGCCGGCAGACCCTCGTCCTCGGTGAGTGCCGCTTCGATTTCGCCCGGGGCGAGACGCTGCACACGGAAAATTCCTGCAAGTACAGTCGCAAGGGGTTCCAGGCGTTGGCCAGGCGAGCCGGTTATCGGCCGAGCGCGGTCTGGAGCGACGCCGAGGCGTTGTTCAGCGTGCACTACCTTTCGAGCGACTGACTGTCGAGCGACTGATCGCTCGACAGGCACAGGATTGCCTCAGGCGCGGCGGACCCTCACCGGCAGGCCCTGGCGCACGCTGGCGCCGCTGATGGGCTCGAGCCAGGTGCCGTCCACGTTGCGGGTCGGGTCCCGGAAGCCCAGGTCGTTGATGTTGATGCCGGCGCGCAGCCAGGGCATGTCCGGCTGGGACTCCCCGTCGATCACGTGGGGCGTGGCGCCGAGATCCCGGTGGCCGTAGCCGTGCTCGATGCCGAGCGAGCCCGGCATCACGCTCTCGCTGACCAGCGCCAGGCCCACCACGCTGCCGCCGGGGCTGTCGATGCGGATGGTGTCGCCGTGGGCAATGCCGTAGCGCTCGGCGTCCTGGCGATGCATCTGCACCGGGTTGTAGGGCTTGATCATGCGCAGCCGCTCGTTGCCGATGGCGTAGGAGTTCATCAGGTTGGACTTGAACGAGAAGGCCAGCAGCGGCCACTCCTCCTCCGGGAACACCTCGCGCATGGTCTGCTTGTTGGCCAGCAGCGGCAGGCTGTGCCCGGGTACGCCGCGGTTGGTCTTGCCGGTCATGGTGTCGATGCTGGTGCCCACCACCTCGTTGTAGACGCACAGCGTGCGCCGCCAGGCGTTGGTCAGCCGTTCACCCCGGAAGTGGTCGCTGGCGTCCTGGAAGCGTCCGCCGCGGGCGTAGAGGTAGGCCACCCGGCCGCGCTCATCGGCCTTGAGGGTGCGCTCGAGGCGCGGCAGCAGCGGGGCGATGCCGCCGTGGGCGACGTCGCTCTCGTCGGCCTCGGGCAGCGGCTCGTCCATGAAGGCGATGTTGGCCGCGGCGCGCAGGTAGTAGTCCTCGGCGCGGTTGAGCGGGTGCAGGTTGCCGTCGGCATCCGGGATCGCCTCGTCGCCGAAGCCGGAAAGGCCCAGGCGTCTGGCCACGGCGATGAAGAAGCTGTCCATGGAGACCGGCTCGCCCTCGGCGGTCTTCTGCTGGCGCGGCTCCACCACCGGCCAGCAGGCGGTGGTCAGCTTGCCCAGCGCGCCCTTCCAGGCGCCGGTGAAGCCCCACACCTCGTACATCACCGAGTCGGGCACGATGTAGTCGGCGTAGCGGTTGGTCTCGTTGATGAAGCCGTCCACCGCCACGAAGAGCCCCAGGCGCTTCGGGTCCTTGAGCTTGTCGGCGATCATCGCCTCGAGCCCGGCCTGGCCGTAGATGGGGTTGGCCATGCAGCCGATCAGCGCCTTGATCGGGTAGGGGTAGCCGTCCAGCGCCGAGGGCAGGTGCTCGGTGAGGGTGGGCGGGGCGAAGGAGCGCCACGGCGCCTTGGCCGGGTAGGGATTCTCGCCGGCTTCTACCTTGCGGCGGTACTCCGAGGAGCGCTCGTAGGGGAAGCGCGAGCGGGAGAGGAAGACGCCCTGGGGGCCGCGCTTGCCGGGGAAGTTCACCAGGTCGTAGCGGGGGCCCTGGCTGAAGCCGTTGAACTGGCCCCCGCCCACGGCGCTGCCGCCCTTCATGTTGTAGTTGCCGGCCAGCAGGTTGAGCATCTGCACGCCGAAGGCGGCGTAGAAGCCGTTGCCCGACATCATGCCGCCGTGGCAGTTGACCACGGCGCGGCGGCCGTGGCTGGCGTAGCGGCGGGCCAGCTCGACGATGGTGGCCTCGGGGATGCCGCAGTGCTCGGCGTAGGTGGCCAGCTCAAACTCGTTGGCCGACTCCCGCAGCAGGGTCATGCTGCTCTTCACCCGCACGGCGCTCCCGTCGGCAAGCTCGACCTCGCGGTCGATGAAGAGCTCGGCCGCCATCGCCTCCTCGCCGTGAACGAGCTCGCCATCGACCACCACCATGGGGCCGTCGGCGTCGCTGTCGGGCTCCGCCAGGCCCAGGTCGCTGGCGCGCAGGAAGTGGCCGCGGCGCGGGTGGTCGGCGGTGTCGATCACCAGATGGGTGGCGTTGGAGTGGGTCGCCTCGCCGGCGGCGTCCGCGGCGGCCTTGCCCGGCAGCTCCAGGAACTCCCTGGCGTAGCCCTCGTTCTCGAGCAGCCACTGGATGATGGCCATGGCGAAGGCGCTGTCGGTGCCGGGGCGGATCGGCACCCAGCGGTTGTGGTCGGCGGCGTGGGAGGCGGAGGCGTTCAGCGCCGGGTCCACCACCACGTACTCCAGGGTGCCCTCGGCACGGGCCTTGGCGATCAGCCGGCCCTGGCGCTTGAACGGGTTGCCGGCCTGGCTCGGCGCGGTGCCGATATACATGATGAAGCGGGCGTTCTGGATATCCGGCTTGACGTGGGCGTTGGCGCCCAGGTCGTTCATCACGGCACCGGAGCCCATGCGGAAGGCCAGGCCGCAGTAGGAGCCGTGGTGGCCGTAGTTGCGGGTGGCGAAGCCGTTGAGGGTGAAGCGCTTGAGCAGCTCGGAGCGGCCGTAGTCGGTGGCCTCCATCACCATCAGCTGGTTGGCCTTCGGGCCAAACTCCGGGTTCTCCGGGTCGATCGGGGTGTCGTGGTCATGGATGGCGCGCAGGCCGTCCACCTGGCCCTCGCCGAACAGGTCGCCGCCCTCGCAGATCTCCTCGATCAGCTGCTCGAAGGAGATCTTCTGCCACTGGCGAGCGCCGCGCTCGCCCACCCGCTTGAGGCAGTGGTCGATGCGGAAGGGGCTCTCCAACTGGCTCATCATGGCGTTGCCGCGGGCGCAGGCGGTGGAGCGGTTGACCTGGCCCTGGCCGCCGTAGGCGCTGACGTGGCGCAGCGCCTCGGCCACCGGGGTGCGCATGGGCAGGTGGTCGTCGGCGGAGAGCGGGTGGTAGGGGTTGCCGGAGACGCGCAGCACCCGGTCGCTCTCGTTGTCGACGCGCACCCGCACGCCGCACTGGGTGGTGCAGCCGTAGCAGATGGTGAAGGCGGTGCGCTGGTCCGGGTTGAGGGTCAGCTCGCCGGTGTCGAGGTCGACCCGGTACTCCGGGGCCAGGGAGTTGCCGTGGATGCGGTCCTTCGGCTTCTCGCCGGCGCTGCCGGTGACGCCCTTGGCCATCTTGGCCAGGGGGTCGGAGTAGCCGGCGACGAAGGTGGCGGCACCGCCGGCGGCGACGGCACCCTTCATGAAGCGGCGGCGTGAGGTGTCGACGGGTGACTTAGCCATGGCTGGGCGCTCCTTCGACGGACTTGGCGTCGGGCTGTGCGTTGCTTTCGGAAGAGGAGACGTCGGCGGCGCTGCCGCCCTGACGCGCCTGGCGCCAGGGGATCAGCAGGTCGATCACCAGGGCCGCGGCGAGCCACAGGCCGAAGGTGCCGACGATGCCGAGGAGGCCGGAGGAGCCGGCGGGGATGCCGTAGTGGTGGAAGCCGGCGCTGTTGCGGGCCACGTGCTGCACGTCCATCAGCACCACCCAGCGGAACATCCAGCCCATGTGGATGGCCACCAGGCCCAGCACCCAGGCCCAGGCGAAGAGGGCCGGGTGGCGGGCGGCGGGGCGGGTGAGCAGGGTGAGCACGGCGCCGAACAGGGCCACCCCGGTCAGGCCGCCCCAGAGGGCGGTGCTGCGCCAGGAGGGGCTCGCCCGCACGGAATCGAGCGCCGCGGCCACCGAGCCGACGTTGGCGTTGATGCCGTCCAGGAACCAGCTGCCGGCTATGATGCCGGCCACCACGCAGGCGCCCAGCAGCACCCTGAGCATCTGGCCGCTGCTGGCCTGGTCTCGCAGGCCGCTGAC
Organism: Halomonas sp.; assembly: GCF_014859505.1. Lineage (GTDB taxonomy): Bacteria > Pseudomonadota > Gammaproteobacteria > Pseudomonadales > Halomonadaceae > Halomonas. Next base: position 28,330 of record NZ_JACUUD010000002.1, on the reverse strand, counting down.
CCGGTTGAGCACCAGGATCAGGCCGGCGGCGGCGATAAAGCCGGTGGTGACCAGCATCGGCGGCAGCCAGACGGTGTTCCACAGCGGACGCGCCTTGACCACGGCGAGCTCGGCGCCGGTGTAGAGCATGATGCCGGTGGAGAGCGCGAGTGTGCCCAGGCCCACCAGTACCAGCGCCGCGCGCGGGGTAGGGGCGGTACCGAACGACAGCAGGCGCGCCACCAGGCCCGGCAGGCCGGGCGCCTGGCGATTGGCCTGCAGGGCGGGGCGCCAGGCCAGCCAGGCGAGCAGCAGCACGCCCACCACGTAGAGCGGCAGCAGCAGGCTGCCGATGGACATCCAGGAGCTGGAGGTGGAGTAGGCGTAGAAGTGCCAGAAGCGCAGCGGCTGGTGCAGGTCGGCGAGCAGCGCCACCGGCGCCACCAGGGTGGTGGTCAGGCAGGCCAGCATGGCCAGGCGTGCGGTGGGCAGCCAGCGCTGCTGGCCGAACACCAGCGCCGGGGCTGCCAGCCACAGGGTGGCGTAGGAGATGGCGATCAGGAAGAAGTACTGCACCGCCCAGGGGTACCAGGCGATGGCGTAGCGGGGAGCGAGCAGCTCAATGGCCATGGAATTCATAACCCATCTCCTTGCCGTGGGGGTCGAGGACTTCCAGGGTTACCGGCTCGGCGAGCGGGCGCGTGATGAAGCGCTCGTCCATGCCGAGGTAGAAGACCTGGGGCAGGGTGTTCTTTTCGGGCTGCAGCACCATCAGCTCGTCGCGGTGATCATTGATCATGCGGCTGATCTGGCTCTCGGGGTCGCGCATGTCGCCGATGATCCGCGCGCCGCCCACGCAGCTCTCCACGCAGGCCGGCAGCAGGCCGGCTTCCAGGCGGTGGGCGCAGAAGGTGCACTTGTCGGCGGTCTGGGTCCTGTCGTTGATGAAGCGGGCGTCGTAGGGACAGGCGTTGACGCAGTAGGCGCAGCCCACGCAGCGGTCGCTGTCCACTACCACGATGCCGTCCTGGCGCTGGAAGGTGGCCTCCACCGGGCAGACCGGCACGCAGGGCGGGTTCTCGCAGTGGTTGCACAGGCGCGGCAGCATGAAGGTGGCCAGCTCGCCAGTCTCCTGATGCTCCACCTCGTACTGGGAGACGGTGGTGCGGAACTTGCCCATGGGGGCGTCGTTCTCGATATGGCACGACACGGTACAGGCCTGGCAGCCGATGCACTGGCGCAGGTCGATGAGCATGCCGTAGCGCTTGGTGGGGTCGCCTTCTCGGCGCGGCGGCTGGCTGTTGATGCCGGCGCTGGCAACGCTCGAGAGCGGTATCAGGGCGGCACCCGCGCTGAGGCGGGCCAGCTGGCCGAGAAGGGAGCGGCGAAGGTGGTCCATGGCGCCTCCGGTAGCCTGGGTGTCGCGGGGGATCGCCCTGCGACAGGAAGAAAGGGGGTGACACCGGAAAGCCTACCTGCGACCAAGGTCGATGGGGTTGATATGCATCAAGAGAATGTTAGCCGGCTCTTAATACTTCCTTAATCCTTGGGCTAGACTATTGTATTTCTTCACGTTTTGCATGAGCCTCGAAAGGCGATATCGTGCTGGATGCGACAGGGAGTTGAGGGTGTATCTGCTGCTGGTGGATGACGACGAGCGCCTGACGCGGCTGCTGGACCACCTGCTTCGCCAGGCGGGGCACACCGTGGACGTGGCCCACGATGGGCGGATGGCGGCGGCGCTGATGGCCCAGGGTGACTACGACCTGCTGGTGCTGGACTGGATGCTGCCCCACGAGGAGGGTGTCTCGCTGTGCGAGCGGGCCCGCGCCGATGGCTTCGAGGGCGGCATCCTGATGCTGACCGGCCGGGACGCCCTGGAGGATCGGCTCGAGGGCTTTGCCGCCGGGGCCGACGACTACCTGCTCAAGCCCTTCGAGCCCGAGGAGCTGCTGGCTCGGCTCGAGGCGCTGGGGCGTCGTGCCAGTCGTCCTCTGAGCGACCGCCGCCTGCAGGTCGGGGCCTGGACCCTGGAGTGTGACGAGCGGCGCGTCGCCCATGGTGGCCGCACGGTCTTGCTGACCCAGCGGGAGTTCCAGCTGCTCGAGCTGTTGATGCGTCGCGCCGGCCACAGCGTGCCCCGGGAGCTGATCTACGAACGCCTGTGGGGACATGACCAGGCGGTTACCGATAACGCCCTGGACGCCACCCTGCGCCTGCTGCGCCGCAAGCTGGAACGCGTCGCTGCCCGCCAGCCCATCGTGACCCTGCGCGGCCTGGGCTACCGCTTCGCCGACGAGGCCTGAGGCCCCATGTCCCGACCGTCAGCTTCCCTCCACGATCTCGCTCACCTCGACGCCTGCCGGCGGCGCCTCGCCTGGCGTTACGCCCTGGGCATGGCGCTGGGGCTCTGTGCGGTGCTGCTGGTGGGCTACCTGATGCACTCGGCCCTGGTGAAGCAGTCACTGAAGAGCGAGCTGGTTCAGCTCGCCCAGCGCGAGGCGGAAGTCCACCAGCCGGATCTGGAGGCCTGGGTGGCCGGCCGGCGTGGCCCCGAGGACGTCACCATCGGCTTTCGCCCCCATCGCACCGCTTTCTACTACGTGCTGGGTCCTGATTCGCGACTGGTGCACGGCAACGAGACGCGCCCCTCGCTGCGCGACGAGGTGCTGGCGCTGCTCAAGAGTAACGCCCTGCCCCGCGATCAGGTGGTCTTCGAGGAGATCCTCGCGGACGAGGAAGGAGTCCTCCAGTTGGCCCTGTTGCGCCATCCGGTGAAGGACGCAGAAGGGCGCTATCTCGGCAGCGTCTATGCCGCCACCGACGTGGGCGGCAGCCTGGCTCACCTGGAACAGCTGCTGGTGCTGCTGCTGCTCCTGGCGCTGGGTTTCGTGGTGCTGGCGGGCCTCGGCGGCTGGTGGATGGCAGACCGCAGCCTGCAGCCGCTGCAGCAGGCCCTGCGCCAGCAGCGGGAGTTCATCGCCAGCGCCTCCCATGAGTTGCGCGCGCCGCTGACGGTAATGAACACCGCCCTGGCCCTGGTGGAGCGGGAGGGCCGCGAGCGCCTGGACGACTTCCACCACCAGACCCTGGTGGATGCCCGGGACGAAGTGCGTCGCCTTGGGCGGCTGGCGGAGGCGCTGCTGCTGCTGGCCAGGATGGATGCCGGCGGGCTGTCGCTGCGCCGGGAGCGCCTGGCCCTGGGTGAGGTGGTGGATCGCCAGCTCCGCCTGCGGCGTCCCCGGATCGAGGCGCATCGGCAGTCGCTCACCTCGCACCTGGCCGAGGGGCTTCGGGTGGTGGGCGACGCCGACCTGCTGGCCCGCCTGGTGGGGGCGGGACTGGATAACGCCGCGGACTATACCCCGTCGGGAGGTGCCATCAGCGTCAGCCTGCTGGCCGAGGCGGGCCGGGCACGCCTGGAGATCGCCGACAGCGGTCCCGGGATGAGCGAACAGCAGTGCCGGCGCGCCTTCGAGCGTTTCTACCGCGGGGACCCCTCCCGCCAGCGCCACCAGGGGGGCGCCGGGCTCGGGCTTGCCATCATCGACGAGGTGGCGCGCCAGCACGGCGGCGAGGCCCGGCTGTTCTCCGCCCCGGGGGAGGGAACCCGGCTGGTGGTGACCCTGCCCCTGGCCCCGTGAACGCCTTTCAGTTGGATTTCAGGAAGGGGCGCTAGGGTGAGGGCTCGGCATCGTGTGATGTCATGGCCAACAAGGAGAGTCCGATGATCCTTACCTCACGCTTTACCCCATCCCTGCTGCGCCGTGCCGTGGCGGCCGGCATGGGTGGCCTGGCACTGGCCAGCCTACCGGCGCTGGCCAACTACGACACCCTGCCCGAGGCTTCCGGGGTCGACCTGCCGATCCCTGCCCAGGTGGGCGATGATGGCGAGGCGCTCTTCTACCAGGAGGCGTTCTACCATCGCGACCTCTCGGCGGTTCAGCATGCCATGGCCAGCGTCGGGCGCATCATGCGTGACAGCGAGATGGGCCACGAGGGCTACGATGCCAACCTGGCCGAGGCGCCCATGGCGGCCCAGGGGCAGGCCTGGCTCGACCTCCAGCAGCAGGCGGCGGCCTTCTTCACCGACGAGGGTGCGGTGGGCACCATGGTGCAGGAAGAGGGCGAATGGGTGCCGGGACGCGAGATGAACCTGGCCGATCTGGCCCAGGCCGCCTTCAGCTACCACATGCATCACAGCGCCGGCCGCTGGGCCGACCACGGCCTGGAGGAGGCCATCACCTTCGGCCCGGCGGGCTATCTGGGGGCCATCACCCAGCGACTCACCCAGAGCCACTATGGTCAGCGCGGCTTCCAGGACGTGGAGAGCGAGCGGGACGCCGCCAGCCTGGCCCACGGCCTGGATGTGCTGCACAGCCAGGCCTACTCCTGGGTGCGCTGGGACAAGCCGGGCGGCGCCGACGACATGGGCCAGCTCAGCGAGGAGCGCATGGAGGCGGCCCACGGCATCAGCCTGGAGCGCCTGGTCGAGATCAGCCGCAACCTGGCCGGCACCCTGGACGCGGCCTGGGACGGCGAGCGCCGGATCTACGACCTGGACAACGACGGCGCCTACCACCTGGATACCCTGGGCAGCCTGGTGCGCGGCCACAAGGCCCTCTACGAGATCCTGTACGTGTTCGGGGAGGAGGATGACCGCGATCTGGCAGCACAGCTCTTCGAGCGCAAGGCGGACATGACGCTGGCACTGCTGGACAGTGACCAGGCGCTCCGCGACTGGGGCCTGGCCGAGCGGGTCGTCTTCACCGGGGAGGGTGTGAAGGCCGACGGCGAGCGGATCGATACCGAGAGCCAGTGGCGTTTCCTCAACCACCTGACCGGGGGCTTCGGCACCCTGCGCGAGCGTGACGGCACCTCCAGCTTCCTGGAGACCCGCCCCGAGCTTGGCGAGGGCATCGGCGAGCTTAGCGACCGCCTGCTCCAGGCCGCCCTCGACTACCAGCTGGGTGACGACGGCCTGATGCAGCGCCGCCTGGCGGTGGCGGATGGCGAGGTGATCGACGAGCGCCACCAGGTCGCCGCCATCGCCTGGTTCGCCACCGCGGCGGGCAACGCCTATCGCAGCGGCGAGGCCTTCGAGCGCCCCGGCGACTGGGGTGACGATACCGAGCTCGAGGCGCGCAGCCGTGCGCTGTACGACGCCATCCGGGCCAACAACGACTGGCTGCTGACCCTGCTCGACTGAGGTGATGTCAGCCGCAGATACGCGAAGAGCGCCCCGCGGGGCGCTCTTCGCATGTTAGGTCATCGATCTATCACGCTGACTCGCGTCAGCACTGCCTCAGTGGGCCGTCGGCTGGGGGTCGATGGTGCGGTAGAGAATCTGCAGCTCCTCGACGGAGAGATGCTCCAGTCGGCCGGAGAGCAGATCGCTGACCTTCTGGGCCGGCAGGCCTGCGCGTCGAGCGATCTCTCGGCAGCCGAGGTCCGAGACCGCGATCAGCCTGCTCACGATGCGCATGAGGCGTGAACGTTTTTCCAGGTCCCTGACGTCGAGGTCAGGGCTTCTTCGCGGGGGGTCGGAAGGATCCACGCTGAGGGTGTTACGTGCAGTACTCATGGTGCTCCAGTGGGCGATTTCGACAAGCACACTATGGCGGCTGTCCGGCGATTTTGCCAGTGGCGATTCCATGATGCTTTCGTTGCATTTGGGCGATCGGGTGCGCACGCGATCACTGGTCCCTGGCGTCCATAATATCGAGCTTGATGCCTGTGCCGGATCTGCCCTGGCCCGTGCTGGATGAGTTTGACGTGAAATGAATATAAAGCACTGAATTATATAATTTTACGAGGATTTTTTGACGGCTGGAGAGAGGTGTCAGGGAGGTCGGTGACCAAGGTCTGGCATAAAGTATATCGAACGACACTTCATCATTTATTCTTCGTTATCTATTTTTGTCGATGTTCTGGAGAAAAATTTTCATCAAGGCAACAACTACAACGAAGAGAGGGCGACATGAGCCAAGATTCCTCGTCGCAGGGGCAGCTGACCCGCGTACTGGCCGGCAAGGATGTACTCGCCCTGGCCTTCGGCGCCATGATCGGCTGGGGCTGGATCGTGTTGACCGGCAGCTGGATCCAGTCCGCCGACATCCGCGGCTTCACCCTGGCGCCGTCCGCGGCCTCGCCGCGGCTGCTGCAGCTGACCGTCTCCCGCGAGGTGGTCGAGGCCTTCCTGGCGGCCGTGGCCGAGTGGCCCGTCCAGGCGCTGGAGTACAAGTCGATGCCGCGCTTCCGGGTGGCAAAGGTCCTCGATGACCTGTGCGGCAACACCCTCCAGCCGGTGCTGGTGAACACCCTCACCCACGCCAAGACCCTTCGCAATCCGCGCCAGGTCTGAGGGAAACGCCGCAAGGGGTGAGTTATCCTGACCAGGCCACGCCGCGACCACGGCGTGGCGTCTCATTGCAGGAGCGAGGAAGGCATGTACGATTTCGTCATCGTGGGCGGTGGCATCCTGGGGATGTCCACCGCCATGCAGCTCAAGCAGGCCTACCCGGAGCGGCGCATGCTGCTGCTGGAGAAGGAAGCCACACCGGCCATGCACCAGACCGGCCACAACAGCGGCGTGATCCACGCCGGGGTCTACTACACCCCGGGCAGCCTCAAGGCGCGCTTCTGCCTCGAGGGCAACCGGGCCACCAAGGCCTTCTGCGACGTCCACGACATTCCCTATGACACCTGCGGCAAGCTGCTGGTGGCCACCAGCGAGCTCGAGATGGAGCGCATGACCGCGCTGTGGGAGCGCACCGCGGCCAATGGCCTGGAGCGCGAGTGGCTCTCCGCCGAGGCGCTGGCCGAGCGCGAGCCCAATATCACCGGGGTCGGCGGCATCTTCGTGCCCTCCAGCGGCATCGTCGACTATGCCGCGGTGACCCGCGCCATGGCCGCCGAGTTCGAGCGGATGGGCGGCGAGATCCGCTACGGCTGCGAGGTGACGGGCCTCGAGGAGCGCCGCCATGAAGTGGTGGTGACCACCGGCGCCGGCGAGTTCACCGGCCGCTATCTGGTGACCTGCTCGGGACTCATGGCCGACCGGGTGATCCGCCTGCTGGGCCAGGATCCGGGCTTCACCATCTGCCCCTTCCGCGGCGAGTACTACCGGCTACCGGCGAAGCACAATGCCATCGTCAACCACCTGATCTACCCGATTCCCGACCCCTCGATGCCCTTCCTGGGCGTGCACCTGACGCGTATGATCGACGGCAGCGTCACCGTCGGTCCCAACGCGGTGCTGGCGCTCAAGCGCGAGGGCTACCACAAGCGCGATATCTCGCTCACCGACATGGCGCGGATGTTCACCAACCCCGGCATCCTCAAGGTACTGGGCAAGAACCTGCGCCCGGGCCTCGTGGAGATGAAGAACTCCCTCTACAAGCGGGGGTACCTGGAGCTGGTGCGCAAGTACTGCCCGAGCCTGACCCTCGAGGACCTCGAGCCCTACCCGGCCGGGGTGCGCGCCCAGGCGGTCTCCCGGGACGGCAAGCTGGTGGACGACTTCCTGTTCGTGAACACCCGGCGCACCCTCAACGTGGGCAATGCCCCGTCGCCCGCGGCGACCTCGGCGATTCCCATCGGGGCCCATATCGTCGAGCAGGTGAAGGTGATGGCAGAGGGCTGAGCGAGCGGGGCGACCTTGGTGGAATTGCCGAAAGAATCCAGAAACGTAGAAATATGACCGTTGGCCACCCACGCAGGGGCCATGCTAGGTTTCCTGCAGGCGCGACCACCTCTGCGCCGATAACAACCCCACAAGTTAATCGGGTTCCAGCCCGGAGGATTGCCATGAACGCCATGAAGTACGCCATCGCCGCTTCGCTGCTCGCCACGGCCCCGCTGGCCGCCGCCCAGCAGCTCTCCATCGCCACCGGCGGTACCGGCGGGGTCTACTACCCGCTGGGCGGCGGCCTGGCCGAGATGATCAACAAGCATATCGAGGGGGCCAGCGCCGTGGCCGAGGTCACCGGCGCCTCGGTGGAGAACATGGGGCTGGTGTGGCGCGGGGATTCCGACCTGGCGCTGGCGCTGGCGGATACCGTCTACCAGGCCTACAACGGCACCGGTGACTTCGAGGGCCGCGCGCTCGATAACATGCGTGCCCTGGCCTCGGTCTACCCCAACGCCGTGCAGCTGGTGACCCTGGCCGACTCCGACGTCCATACCCTCGAGGACCTGCGCGGCAAGCGCGTCTCGGTGGGGGCCCCGGGTAGCGGCACCGAGCTCAACGCCCGCGCCCTGCTGGAAGCCAACGGCATCACCTACGACGACTTCACCCCCCAGCGCCTGAACTTCAACGAGACCGCCGACGCCATCCGCGACGGCGACATCGATGCCGGCTTCTGGAGCGTGGGCCCGCCCACCAGCTCGATCCTCAACCTGGCCACCACCCGCGATATCCGCCTGGTCGGCTTCTCCGACGAGCAAGTTGCCAACGCCCGCGAGGCGGAGCCCGTGTTCGCGCCCTACGACCTGCGCGCCGGCATGTACGACGGCATGGACGAGGCGGTGCACACCATCAGCATTCCCAACGTGCTGGCGGTGAGCAGTGAGATGGACGAGGAGCTGGCCTACCAGATCACCAAGCTGCTGTTCGATAACACCGACGAGCTGATCGCGGTGCACCCGGCGGCCAACGACACCACCGTGGAGTTCAGCATCGACTCCACCCCGATCCCCTTCCATGACGGCGCGCTGCGCTACTATGAGGAGATCGGCGTCGAGGTCCAGGACCACCAGCGCCCGTAACGCGACCCGAACCGGGCACCCCGATGCCTTCCATGATCCATGCTGTCAGCCGCCGTGCCCTCGGGCCGGCGGCCTTTGCGCTGTGTCTGCTGCTTGCCCTGGCGAGCGAGGCCAGCGGCGAGGGCTGGCTCGAGGTCACCGCCGACAACGGCCGGCGGATCGCCTCGCTGCCGATGCCCGAGGGCGAGGCCTGGTGCCTGGAGTGGAACCACTCGGTCACCGGGATCCGCGTGCAGGACTGCTATCGCCACCGCGAGGGCCTGATGGTGCTGGAGCGCAGCCACCAACCCGACTTCGCCGCGGGCCTCGGCCATGTGCCCGGCCGGGGGCGGCAGGTCTCCGACGGCGAGGGCGGCTACTGGATCGAGGAGATCGACGAGCCGGTGCCCGGCAACCGCTATCGCCTCCGGGTCGGATCCCCGGAGGTCAACCATCGACTGCTGCACGAGGGGCGTCGGCTGAGCCTGAGCGACCAGGCCGCCGGCGAGCGGGTGATGATCCACCTGCGCACCTCGGCATCCACATCCTGACGAGACGCCCATGAGCGAACCTGCCAAGTCCACCGCCACCGCGCCCGAGGTCACCGTGCCCGGGGGCAACGCCATCCAGGCGCGTCCTATCCTCTGGTTGATCACCCTGGTGGCCGTGGGGCTCTCCCTGTTCCAGCTCTATTCGGCCGGCATCCAGCCGCTGGGGCTCTTCTACCAGCGCAGCATTCACCTGATGCTGATCATGCTGCTGGCCTTCCTGATCTTTCCGGTCTTCGGCCCCCACCGCAAACGCGGCGTGCTGGGCTGGACCATCGACTGCCTGTTCCTGGCCGGGGCCCTGCTGACCGGCGGTTACCTCGTGATCTACCTGGACGAGATCTTCCTCCGTGCCGGGTTCTGGAGCCAGACCGACATCATCGTCGGCTGTATCGCCACCGTGACCGTGCTGGAGGCCAGCCGCCGCGCGGTGGGCCTGGGCATGACCATCATCGGTGCCGTCGCCATCCTCTATGCCTTCGCCGGCCCCCGGGGCGAGCTGCCCTGGCTGGGGCAGTGGCTGCCCGGCATCCTGGAGCATCGCGGTTACAACATCGACCGCGTGGTGGGCCAGCTCTACCTGGGACAGGAGGGGATCTTCGGCCTGCCGCTGGGGGTGGCGGCCACCTACATCTTCATCTTCGTGCTGTTCGGCGCCTTCCTCGAGATCACCGGCGCCGGCAAGTTCTTCATCGACCTGGCCTACGCGGCCACCGGGCGCCAGCGCGGTGGGCCGGCGAAGGCGGCGGTCATCGCCTCGGCGGGTATGGGCTCGATCTCCGGCAGCGCCATCGCCAACGTGGTCACCACCGGGGCCTTCACCATCCCGCTGATGAAGCGCCTGGGCTTCCAGCCGAGGCAGGCCGGCGGCATCGAGGCGGCCGCCTCCACCGGCGGGCAGATCATGCCGCCGCTGATGGGCGCCGGGGCCTTCCTGATCGCCGAGTACACCGGCGTCTCCTACCTGGAGGTGGTCAAGGTCAGCGTGCTGCCGGCCATCATGTACTTCGCCACCGTCTATCTCTTCGTGCATATCATCGCCCTCAAGCAGGGCATGCAGGGCATGGCCAAGAGCGAGCTGCCCCAGGTGCGCGAGGTGATGAAGGAGGGCTGGCACTTCCTGCTGCCGCTTGGCGTGCTGGTGTGGCTGCTGGTGATGCACATGTCGCCGATGCGGGTGGGCTTCTATGCAGTGGTCACCATGCTCGCCGTGGCGGTGCTGCGCTATGCGGTGTGGTTCCTGTTCGTCGCGCCTCGCCAGGGCCAGCAGGTGACCCTGGCCAGCATCGGTACGACGCTGTGGGCCGGCTGGAAGAAGCTGGTGCAGGGCCTGGAGCTCGGCGCCCGCAACGCCGTGGCGGTCTCCATGGCCTGTGCCGTGGCCGGCATCATCGTCGGCATCGTGGGCCTGACCGGCCTCGGCCTGAAATTCTCCTCCATGATGCTGGCCTTCTCCGGCGGCAATATCGTGCTGGCGCTGGTCATGGTGCTGCTGGCCAGCCTGGTGCTGGGCATGGGCCTGCCGGTCACTGCGAGCTACATCGTGCTGATCGTGCTGGTGGGGCCGGCGCTGACCGCCGAGTTCGGTATCCCGCTGCTGATCGCCCACCTGGTGGTGTTCTGGTACTCCCAGGACTCCAACGTGACCCCACCGATCGCGCTGGCCGGCTTCGCCGGGGCGGCCATCGCCGGCTCCAAGCCCATGGAAACCGGCTTCCAGGCTTGGAAGTTCGCCAAGGGGCTCTACCTGATCCCGCTGTTCATGGTCTTCAACCCGGAGATCATCGTGGGTGGCCCCTGGGCGGTGGTGGCCTGGAACGGCCTGATCGCGATCCTGGCCCTGGGGGCCTTCGCTGCGGCCCTGGAGGGCTATCTCTTCACGCGGATGTCGTGGCTCCCGCGCATCGCCATCGCCGGCGCCATCGTGGCGGTGTTCTGGCCGAACTTCCTGGTGGAGGCTATCGGGGTGGCGGTGATGGTCGTGGCCATCGGCGGCAACTGGCTGGCCAGCCGGCGCGAGGCCGAGCTGTCCGGATAGTCAAGGTGACGGGGGAGGGCCGCGCGGCTAGAATGTGCGGCTTTCCTTTCCGCACTCTTTTCCGTACAGAGGCCGTTGCCGAGGAGCATCCATGCAGTCCGAACAGTCGCCGAAGGTTGGCGTGATCATGGGGTCGAAGTCCGACTGGCCGGTGATGGAACACGCCGTGGTGATGCTCGAGCGCCTGGGCGTTCCCTGCGAGACCCGCGTCGTTTCCGCCCACCGCACGCCGGACCTGCTGTTCGACTACGCCAGGTCCGCCGCCGAGCGGGGCCTGCAGGTGATAGTCGCCGGCGCCGGCGGGGCGGCTCACCTGCCGGGCATGGTGGCCTCCCAGACCGCGCTGCCGGTGCTCGGAGTGCCGGTGGAATCCAAGGCGCTCAAGGGCCTGGATTCGCTGCTCTCCATCGTGCAGATGCCCGGAGGCATCGCCGTGGGCACGCTCGCCATCGGCAAGGCCGGCGCCACCAACGCGGGCCTGCTGGCGGCGCAGATCGTCGGCCTGCAGGACGCGACGGTGCGCGCCGCCGTGGAGGCGTTCCGCGCCGAGCAGACACAGACGGTGCTCGATAATCCTGATCCCCGGCCCGACAGTGAGTGAGGAGAAGGTTATGGAAAAAACCATGAATATCGGTGTCCTGGGTGCCGGCCAGCTCGGCCGCATGCTGGCCCTGGCCGGCTACCCCCTGGCCAACCGCTTCACCTTCCTCGATACCACCGGCCACCCCAGCGCCGGCATCGGTGATGTCATGATCCATACGGACCAGCACCATCTGCTGGAGGACTTCCTGGCCAGGGTGGACCTCGTCACCTACGAGTTCGAGCACCTGCCGGTCTCGCTGGTGCAGGCCATCGAGGAGGTCAGGCCGGTCTACCCCTCCAGCGAGGCGATCCGGGTCTGCCAGAACCGCGCCGAGGAGAAGGCCCTGTTCGACCGGCTTGGGATCCCCACCCCGGCCTACCGCCTGGTGGAGCACGCCGACGAGCTTGCGGCCGCGGCCCGGGAGCTGGGCTGCCCGGTGGTGGCCAAGTCGGTGACCGAGGGCTACGACGGCAAGGGCCAGGCGGTGCTGCGTGACCCGGCCGAGGCCGCGGAAGCCTGGCGCGCCATCGGCCATCCGCGACTGATCGTGGAGTCCTTCGTGGAGTTCGTGCGCGAGGTGTCGATCATCGCCGTGCGTGGCCGCGACGGCGAGGTGGTCTTCTACCCCATGGCCGAGAACCAGCACGTGGATGGCATCCTGCGCTACTCCGTGGCCCCCATGCCGGACCTGGACGACAGCGTGCAGCAGATCGCCGACGGCTATATCCGCGCGTTGCTCGACGAGCTCGACTACGTGGGGGTACTGACCCTGGAGCTCTTCCAGTGCGCCGACGGCAGCCTGCTGGCCAACGAGATGGCGCCCCGGGTGCACAACTCCGGGCACTGGACCATGGACGGCGCGGTGACCAGCCAGTTCGAGAACCACCTGCGCGCCATCCAGGGCCTGCCGCTGGGCGACACCGCCGCGCGACTGCCCACCTGCATGGTCAACGTGATCGGCCGCGAGGGCGACCCGGCGGCGATCCTCGCCCTGCCGGACGCCCACCTGCATCGCTACGACAAGAGCGAGCGCCCCGGGCGCAAGCTGGCCCACGTCAATCTGGTGGCGCCGACCCACGAGGCGCTGATGGAGCGGGTGCGTGCCTGCGCGGCTCTGCTGCCCGAGGCCCCCAAGCCCCGCTTCAGCTTCGAATAGGCCGGTGCCACGGCGCGGTTCATGCGCCGTTTCCTGTCAGGCTCCACGCAAGCGGCCCCGCCAGATGGCGGGGCCGCTTGCGTTCGGGGGAGGTGAGCCGTCAGGCGCCGATGATGCCGCCGTCCTCCCGGGTGATCACCAGGGTTGCCGAGCGCGGGATGGCGCTGCCGCCCTCCGGCCAGTGGCTCACCAGCTCGCCCGCGGCGAAGGCCTCGGCCGAGGTGGTGGCGCCCGGGTGCTGGACGTTGACGAACATGGTGCGACGGTCCGGGGTGGTCACCACGCCGGTGATCTCCTGGCCGACGGGGCCGGTCAGGAAGCGCCGGATCTCACCGGTTTCGGGATTGGCGGCCAGTATCTGGTTGTTGCCGAACACCTCATAGATGCCGGTGTTCATCACTCGCTCGCTGATATCGGTCTGGATCCATACCCGACGATCGGCGTCGATCCACAGGCCGTCGGGGTTGGCGAAGATCGCCTCCTGATCCAGCGGCTCGCCGGCCAGGTCGCGGCTGTCGTCGCCGTCACCGGCCAGCACGAAGAGGTCCCAGGCGAAGCGCGTGCCGGCATGGCTGCCCTCTTCCTGCCAGCGGATGATATGCCCGAAGCTGTTGTCGGCGCGGGGGTTGGCGGCGTCCTCGTCGCCCGCCTCGCGGCGGGTGTTATTGGTCAGGGTGAAGTAGACCTGGCCGGTGATCGGGTCCACCGCGCCCCACTCGGGGCGGTCCATCTTCGTGGCGCCCGCCTGGTCGGCGGCGGCGCGGGTGTTGACCAGGATGTCGGCCAGGTCCACGAAGCCGTTCTCCGGCGTCAGGCCGTTCTCGCCCGGGGCCAGGGCCAGCCACTCGCCGCGGCCATCCTCGTGGAACCTGGCCACGTAGAGAGTGCCCTCGTCGAGCAGGGAGCCGTCGGCAGTGGCGGCGTGGTAGGGGCGGGCGGAGACGAACTTGTAGATGTACTCGAAGCGGGCATCGTCGCCGGAGTAGGCCACCACCGGCTGGCCCTCCACCGCGGGGGCGAAGATCACCCCCTCGTGGGCGAAGCGGCCCAGGTGGGAGCGCTTGATCGGCGTGGCCGCCGGGTCCATGGGGTCGATCTCTACCATCCAGCCGAAGGCGTGGGGCTCGTTGCGGTAGTCCTCGGCGGGGGAGGCGCCGCGGGTGCTGGCATCGAAGCGCACGTACTCGTCGGCACCGCTCTGCGCCCGGTGCCACTGGTAGCGGCCGGTGTCGCGGGTCTCGATGCCGTAACGGGCCTGGCGACGATCGATCTCGGTGTCCGTGTTGGCGAAGTAGCCGGCCCAGTTTTCCTCAGCGGCCAGGTAGGTGTTCCAGGGGGTGACGCCGTGGGCGCAGTTGTTGAGGGTGCCGCGGGTCATGGTGCCGTCCGGGCTGTACTTCGTCACCACATGCTCGGTACCGGCCACCGGCCCGGCCAGGCGCATCGGCGTGAGGCCGGTGACGCGACGGTTGCGGGCGTCCTCCACCACCTGCCACTGGCCAGTGTCATCCTCGCGGATGCGCACGAGGGTCACGCCATGGGCGTTGAGTTCCTTGAGCACCTGGTCGTCGTCGCGGCTGCCATCGGCGTTCTGCGGGAAGCCGCTGCGGTCCAGCGCCAGGCCGGCGGCCGCGGCATGCAGGAAGCGCGGCTCGATATACTCGTGGTTCATCACCAGCAGGCCGTCACGGGAGCTGCCCTCCAGCGGGAAGAAGTGCATGCCGTCGTGGTGGCTGCCCACCTGGTGGCCCTGGGCCTCGCCGCTGGCGCTCGGGGACCAGGCGGGCATGGCGCCGCTGACCGGGGTGCCCATGGGCAGGATGGCGCTGACCCGGTAGCCCTCCGGCACCACCACGCTGTCGGCGGCGCTGACCGGCACGGCCTTGAAGCCGAGGCTCGGCGCCGGGGCGCTGGCGCCGGTGGCGGCGAAGGCGCTGCCGAAGGGCAGCTGGGTGGCCATGGCGCCGGTAACGGCGGCGGCGAGGCTGCCGCGCAGCATGGCGCGGCGGCTGATGCGGGCCTCGAGGATGTCGCCGAAGTAGCCGTTGGCGGAGGGGTTGCTCATGGGCTCGTCGCCGGCGGAAAGAATGGAGTCGACGTGGCCGGGGTGCTGGTGTTGGGGCATGGGGGCTCTCCAGGGACAGGTTGAGTATCTTGGTGGAAGAGATTGCCCCGGCGGGGTGACATCAGCGTGTATGAATAGAGTTACTTCGGTGACAGGGGCGTAAACGACAAGGGCCCCGCCGAAGCGGGGCCCTTGCCGGTTACGGGAAGCGAGAAGGGAATCAGTCGCTGCTGCGCTGTCCCTTCAGGCCGAGCACTGCGGCCACGAGGCCGATGATCACCATGACGGCAGCGACCCACAGCGGGCTATAGAAGGTGGTGTAGACCTCCCAGCCCATCAGGCCGAGCACCTGGGAAAAGGCGGTGCTGGAGCCTGCCAGGTGGCCGCCCAGGGTGCCGGCAGAGGAGAACATCAGGCCGCCGGTCAGTGCCAGGATCACCAGCGCCCAGCGACGGTTGCCCTCGAAGGCGGAATCGCCGGCCCGCCATACCAGCACGGTGAGCATGGTGTAGATACCCAGCGACCAGAAGGCCATGAGCATATGGTTACGCGTCAGTGGGCTGGCCAGGTTGGCTTCCATGGGCCAGACAATAAGCCCGATGGCAATGGCGGCCAGAGCGCCCAACAGACTGAGTACCAGCACTGGCAGCAGGGCCGCACGGCTGATCTCGGCCAAGCGGCCGGTCATGAAGGCGCCGACCAGGATCATCAGGGTAGAAAGTGCCCAGAAGCCCACCGGGAAGTGGGAGAGCATGGCATGGGTGCCGTTCATGAGCGGTCTCCTTGACGAGTGGCACGGAAGCTTGGCAGCAGGGCGAGGGTGACGCCGAGCATGGCGAGCAGCCCGGCGAAGAGGGTCAGGCCCCACTGGCGGGTAATGGCGTCTCTGAACTCCATCTCCACCCCGTAGAGGGCGAGCTGCTTCTCGCTGTGACGCGGGCGTACCGGCTTGCCCTCGGCGATGTCCTCGGCGCCGGCATGGGCGCGGCTGACCAGCAGCGGCCAGTTGACCTGACCCGGATAGAACAGGGTCACTTCTTTCCAGTCATTGGACCAATTAGGCGAGCGGCCCTGAAATTTGTTGGCAGTCAGGTCTGCATCTTCGCGTCCCAGCCCCAGGGAGTAGGGATGCGAGACCTGGTGCCAGCGCCCGCCGGTTGCGTTGCGGTGAACCGCGAAGGCTACCGAGTAGAGGCCCTGGTCGCTCAGGATCTTGTCATCCAGCGGGCTGCCGGTGTCCAGCGCCCGGGCCAGGGTCACGTCCCAGTAACCGTCGGCCCAGCGGCCCTCGCCGTGGACCCGGATGCTGCCCCGGGAGCCGGCCGGCTCGCGCAGCAGGCGACGCGGAATCACGTCGCCCTCCTGCCAGTCATGCTCCGGATCGAAGGGAACCGCGAAGCTTTCCGCCAGGTAGTAGCGGCTGTCGAAGTCCAGGGCGCCGGATTCGATGTCCTCCCAGCGCATGGCAGTCATGTCGGTGAGCTCTGGCGAGAACATCCACAGCGGCTCGCCGGCATCGCCGTCCCAGTTGGTGGAATAGGGACCCCGGCCTTCGTCGCTGCTGCGCGCTTCGCCTACCCACTGGTCGTCGGAGACATTTATCGGGTTGGAGCGATGACCGCGCCAGTGCCAGAGGTCGAGGAAGTAGCCGGCCTCGCGCTGGGCGTCGAGGACCGCCGGATCCTGACGGCTGGCCCAGTCACCCAGGTCCATGCGGGTCGCTGGCAGCGACTTGGTCACCTCCTCGGGCGCCTCGTTGGTGAAACCAGAGGCGCCGGCACCCACGGTCAGGTAGCCGCCGTAGCGGCCGAACTGGGGCACGCTGCCGTCATCCATCAGCATCGTGACGCGATCTTCGGCAAGACCATCGGGCTCGGAGCCGGGAACGCCCCTGCCCTTCCTTACCCACTTGCCACCCTCGTAGACCAGCATGTCGTGATGGATGCCGGGGCGTTCGGCCGGCCAACGGTACCTGAAGAAGATATCGTTATTGTTGTAGGCGGCCTGCACCTGCAGCGGCATGGTCAACTCTGCGGGAATCGAGATGTTGCGTTCGGGATCGTTCTCGACCACTCCGGTGCCCTGGGTGACCCAGGCCAGCCCGAGGGCGATCGGCACCCCCAGAGCCAGCCAGGGGCCTGTTCCCTTTCCCTTGTTATGCTGTTTCATATGATCTCCTGTGCCTGCGTACCATGATTGTTCACAAAAGCATTATGGACCAGCTTGATGAAAGTATCCTGATACAGATCAAACCGAAGGTGACAAGGCGCCGCACCCCTTGAAGACTAATACCGATTGACGACACTGTCAGGGTAGTCGTGGAATCAGGGAGGCATGATGCGACGATGGTTGAGGCCGGGCGATATCGCCCTGATTGCCCTGTTGCTGCTGCCGCTCGCGGTGGCGATGCCGCGCCTGGGCGGGATTGGTGGCCCCCCCGAGCTGTGGCTGACCTGGGTGGGGCGAGTGACCGGTATCCTGGGGCTTGCCATGATGCTGCTGGCCGGGGCGGTGAGCGTCCGGGTGCCGGGTTTCGATCGGCCCTTCGGTGGGCTGGCACGGCTCTGGCACCTGCATCACTGGCTGGGCTTCACCGCCTTCATCCTGGTGATGCTCCACGCCCTGGCGCTGGGGCTGGCGGCGGTGCCGACCTCACTGGATGCCGCGGTGGCCACCCTCTTTCCGCCGGTTTCCCATGCCAGTGTATGGCTCGGCTGGCTGGCCTGGGTGGCGTTGGTGGTGTTCCTGGCGCCCACCTTCGACTTCTTCGGCCAGCCCCACTACCAGCGCTGGAAGCGCCTTCACCTGGTCTCGGCGGCGGCGCTGCTGCTGGGGCTCTGGCACGCCCTGCTGCTGGCCGGTGAGGCATGGCCCTGGTGGCTGCTGGGCATCGCCGGGCTCGGCGCCATCGCCTGGCGCAAGGGGGTGGCGCCGGCTCGGCGCCACCCCTACCGGGTCGAGGAGTTGGTGCCGCTGGCCCGGGGCGTTGTGGAGCTGGTGTTGCGCCCCGAGGGTGGCGGTATCCGCCATGAGGCGGGGCAGTTCGTCTACCTCTCGCCGCTGGACGAGTCGCTTTCCGACGGGCGCGGCGAGGAGCACCCCTACACCATCGCCTCGGCGCCGTCGGATTCACGCCTGCGCATCGGCATCAAGGATCTGGGCGACGCCAGTCATGCCCTGCAGACGGTGACGCCGGAGACCCGGGTGCTGGTCGAGGGACCCTACGGGGAGTTCTTCGGGCGGCGCTTCCCCGAGCGCGACATGCTGTGGCTGGGTGGTGGCATCGGCATCACCCCCTTCGTCGGTGGCGCCCGCGACCTGGCCGTCGGGGCGGGAGCCGAGCGCCATGCCCATCTGTTCTATCTCGCCCACGACCCCGAACGCGCCTACTACCGTGAAGAGCTCGAGGGGATCGCCGAGACCCAGGAAGCGTTCGCCTTCACCCAGCACTACTCTAGAGAGCGAGGTCGGCTGGACGAGGCCTTCCTGCGCGAGCATTGCCCGGACTTCACCGAGCGGGAGATCTACCTTTGCGGCCCGCCGGCCATGAATGCCCACCTGCAGCGGCTGCTCACCGACCAGGGGGTGCCCGCCTCACGCATCCACAGCGAGGTCTTCGATTTCCTATGAACATGCACAAGATCGCCTACTCCGTCTTCATCGCCTTCGTGGCGAGCCTCCTCACTCTGGTCTCGGTCAGCGCTCTCTCGAGCAGCGAGCGCGACGCGGCCGACGATGAGGGACTGGACCCCATTACCCTGGGCGAGCTGGCCGAGCATGACGCCGCCGAGAGCTGCTGGAAGGCCATCCATGGCCGGGTCTACGACATTACCGACTATGTGTCCAACCATCCCACCGATCCGGCGGTGATCCTCGAGTGGTGTGGCCGGGAGGCAACCGAGGGCTGGGACAACAAGCGCCCCGGCGTACCCCACAGCGCGCGGGCCGAGGGGATGCTCGAGGCGTACCTGGTCGGACGCCTGGTGGACGAGGCGGGCGAGCCGGTCGAGCCCGAGGCCGCCGCCCGGAGCGACGAGGCGCGCAATGGAGAGGCCGCCGACGAGCCGGCACTTCTTTCGCCCGCCGAGGACGAGCGCCTGCATCGGGCGCTGCTGGGGTTGCCGCTGGACGGGCGCTACCGCGGCGTGTTCGGCGACGGCGGCGAGATGCAGGTCAACGTGCAGTTCGACCTGCGCGATGGTCGGCTGTCGAACGTGAGCTACCGACACCTGGCCTATCGCGGCGTCGACTACCGGACGCTGGACGATGACGAGGACCTCTACCCGGTGTGGGTGCAGCACCAGCAGCTGGCCGAGGCACTGGAGGACCAGCCGCTGACCGCCATCTTCGCCCTCTACGAGCCTGAGCGCCTGGCGGAGGACCTCGATGGTTACAGCGGCGCCACCCTGCGCGGCAACAAGGTCCATTCGGCCTTCCGTGATGCCCTCAATCGCGGCGTCTACAGCTGGCCCTGAGGGCTGGGATCACTCCTCGCCGAAATACCTCTCGTGGATCTCGTCGTAGGTGCCGTCTGCCTTCAGCGTGGCGAGGGCCTCGTTGAAGCGCTTGGCCAGGGCCTCGTCGCGCTGGCGGAAGGCGATGCCGAAGCCTTCGCCGAAGTACTCCGCGGGCTCGGTGACCATCTCGCCGACCACATGGTAGTCGCCCTCGTCGCTCTGCAGCAGGGTGGCCTGGCCGACCACGTACTCCAGGAAGACGATATCCAGGCGCTGAGCCTGCAGGTCCAGCACCATGTCGTCGGCGGTGGAGTAGCGGTTGACGGTGGCGATGCGGCCGTAGCTGTCGGTGGCGTAGCTGTCGTAGGTGGTGCCGCGCTGGACGCCGATGCTCTTGCCGGAGAGGGTCTCCTCGTTGATCTCGGAGAGCTCACTGCCCTCCGGGGCGAACCAGGCGCCGGGGATGGTGATGTAGGAATCGGAGAAGAGCACGGTCTGGCGGCGCTCGTCGTTGATCGACATGGAGGACATGATGGCGTCGTAGTTGCGCGCCAGCAGGCCCGGGATGATGCCGTCCCACTCCTGTTCGATCCACTCGCAGGTCACGCCGATCTCGGCGCACAGGGCGTTGCCCAGTTCGATGTCGAAGCCGGTCAGCTCGCCGTCGGCACCGCGATACTCCATGGGCTCGTAGGGCACGTCGACGCCGATACGCACGTGGTCGTAGTCGCGGGCCTGGGCGGTGCCGGCGGCCAAGGCCGCACCGAGGATCGAGATGGTCAGCAGTTTCTTCATGGAGGAGCTCCTGATGATGAGAAATGGCACCTTGCGGGTGCCTACCGGGCAGACTCTAGCCCAGCCGCCCCGGGCCCGAAAGCCCCGGGCGGCGGAATTGCCAACGGGCGTTTGACGCTGGCGCGGCGGCCGTTGCAGCGGCTCAGCTCTGGGGCCTCAAGTGGGCCAGCAGACGCTTCTCCAGCCAGCGGAAGAAATAGAGGATGGCGAAGGTCAGGCAGAGGTAGATGGCCGCCACGAACAGGAAGGCCTCGAAGGGGGCATAGTAGCGTGCGTAGATAAAGCGTGCCGCGCCGGTGAGGTCCATCAGGGTGACCACGCTGGCGATGGCGCTGGCATGAAGCATGAAGATCACCTCGTTGCCGTAGGCGGGGAGGGCGCGGCGGAAGGCGCTGGGCAGGATGATCCTGCGCATCATCAGACTATCCGACATGCCGTAGGCCCGGGCCGCCTCGATCTCCCCGCGGGCGGTGGCCTTGATGGCGCCGCGGAAGATCTCGGTGGTATAGGCGGCGGTATTGAGCGTGAAGGCGATCAGCGCGGGATAGAAGGCCTCGCGCAGCATCGGCCACAGGAAGGTCTCCTGGATGCCATCGAAGAACACCACCCCGTAGTAGATGATGTAGAGCTGGATCAGCAGCGGCGTGCCGCGGAAGACGTAGGTATAGACGTAAATCGGCAGGCTGATCCAGCGGCGGTCGGAGCTTCTGCCGATGGCGAGGGGCACCGCCAGTACCAGGCCGATCACCAGTGACAGGAACACCAACTGGGTGGTGGTCACCAGGCCGTCCCAGTAGTAGCCGATGGTCTGAGCGGTGAAGATGGCATTGCCGGCCATCAGGTCGTGGAACCAGGTCGTGAGGACATCCATGTCAATGCCCCCCGAAGCCGATGTTGTAGCGTTTCTGGAGCCAGGCGAAGAGCCACTCCGAGACGCTGGCGATCAGCAGGTAGGCCGCCGCCACCGGCAGCAGGAAGGTGAAGGGCTCATGGGTGGCCCGGGAGGCCTCGGCGGCCACCCGCACCATGTCGGAGAGCCCGATCACCGAGACCAGTGCGGTGGTCTTGAGCAGCACCATCCAGTTGTTGGAGATGCCGGGTAGTGCGTGGCGCATCATCTGCGGGAAGCGGATGCGCCGGAATACCAGCCAGGGCGACATGCCGTAGGCCTTGCCGGCCTCGATCTGGCCAGCGTCCACGGCCATGAAGGCGCCCCGGAAGGTCTCGCCCATGTAGGCGCCGAAGATGAAGCCGATGGTGATCACCCCGGCGGCGAAGGCGTTGAGGTTGACGTACCAGTCGACACCGAAGCGGTCATAGAGCGCATCGGTGATCACGTTGAGTGCCATCTGGCCGCCGAAGAACAGCAGCATCATCAGCACCAGGTCCGGCACGCCGCGGATGACCGTGGTGTAGAGGGTGGCGAGCCTCTGCAGCAGCCAGCCGCGGGACATCCTGGCGCTGGCGGTCGCCAGGCCCAGCAGGATCGCCAGCGCCAGCGACAGTACCGCCAGCTGCAGGGTGACGCCGGCGCCTTCCAACAGCCGTGGGCCGTAGCCATGAAGATCCAGCATGGTGTTCTCCCGCTCAGTACTTGGGGGCCAGGAACTGCTTCAGGCGCGGTGATTGCGGGTTGCCCAGCACCTGGTCAGGCGCGCCGGCCTCCTCGACCAGCCCCTGGTGCAGGTAGATCACCTGGCTGGAGACGTCCCGTGCGAAGCTCATCTCGTGGGTCACCACGATCATGGTGCGCCCCTCCTCGGCGAGTTCGTGCATCA
Source organism: Halomonas sp. (assembly GCF_014859505.1). GTDB lineage: Bacteria > Pseudomonadota > Gammaproteobacteria > Pseudomonadales > Halomonadaceae > Halomonas. Next base: position 6,183 of record NZ_JACUUD010000002.1, on the reverse strand, counting down.
CCTTGAGGACGTCGCCGACCAGCTCCGGGTCCAGCGCCGAGGTGGGCTCGTCGAACAGCATCACCTCCGGGTCCATGGCCAGCGCCCGGGCGATGGCGCCTCGCTGCTGCTGGCCGCCGGACATCTGGGCCGGGTAGGCGTCGGCGCGGGCGGTCAGGCCCACCCGCTCGAGCAGCGCACGGGCCTGCTCGATGGCCTCCTTCTTCGGCTTGCCGAGCACATGCACCGGGGCCTCGATGATGTTCTCGAGCAGGGTCATGTGGGCCCAGAGGTTGAAGCCCTGGAAGACCATGGAGAGCTTGGCCCGCATGCGCACCACCTGCTTCCAGTCGGCGGGCTCGCGGCCGTGGCGGGTCTGCCTGAAGCGGACCTCCTCGCCGTGGACGATCAGGTCCCCCTCGTCGGGTTGCTCGAGCAGGTTCATGCAGCGCAGGAAGGTGCTCTTGCCGGAGCCGGAGGCGCCGATGAGGGTGATCACGTCCCCCTTGTGGGCAGAGAGCGATAGCCCCTTGAGGACTTCGGTATCGCCGAAGCGCTTCTTGATGTTGCGCACTTCCAGCGGAATCGGGGTTTCGGCCATGGAATGGGCTCCGGGTCAGGGTCGCCGCGGCGACGCGCCGTGGGCAAGCGGCGCTGCTCGGCAAGGGCGATACCAGCGACGCACCCACCCTCCGGTCGGTGCGGGAGGGCGAGATGAGGTGCGGCGCGGGTCCAGTGCTGATCGGCAAAGGGGCAAGATTTTACCCTCCCGTTGTGGTTGTTATAAGGGTTTTTCTGCTGCCGATGCTCCCCGGGGCCTCGGCGTGTCGCCGGCCTCAGCCCGACGGCGGTGGCTCGGGGTGTGCCAGCAGGGCGGCGCGGGCGCCGATCTCCACCCCGGCATTGGGAAAGACCACGGCCAGCGGCGTCTCGCCGACCCGGGTCTCCCCGGCCTGGTCATCCTCGGCGAGCAGGGTGCCGGTGGCGAAGGCCGTGAAGTTGGGCGTGTCGTCGGGAAAGGCCAGGCGAAACGCCTCTGACTCGCGCATCAGCTCATGCGCGACCCGGAAGAAGGCCATGCGCTCCGCTGGCGCCGCGGCTGGCTCGCGCCCTTCGAGCAGCGCCGCCAGCAGCGCGCCCATGGGCGCCAGCGGTGCCAGGTCATTGTGCCCGAAGGGCAGGGCGCGGCCCAGCTCCAGGGTGAAGGCCTGGGCGCCATGAGTGTGCTTGCTGTAGTGGGAGAAGGTCCAGCTGTGGCGGTGCTGGTGGAGCACCGCCTGGATGTCGGCGGCGGCGAGCCAGCGCCACTGTGCCGCCTCCACCGGCGTGCGCTCGGTGAAGGGGCTGACCACGAAGCGCGGGTAGCGGCTGTCGCGGATGGCGGTGTGCAGGTCGTAGTGCAGCCGCGCCAGGGCCCCGTGGCGGGCGAAAAAGGCGTCCACCGCCGCCATCAGCTCCCGCGCCCGGTCGGGCTCCATGCCCGTCTCGTCGAGCTCCCGGCGGAAGAGCCGGTTGAGGTTGGTGCCCACGTAGCGCATCCCCTGGCGGGTCGCCTCGGGGTTGCCGAGCAGCAGCAGGGTGGGCGCGCCGAGGCGCAGCTCCCCGCCCGCCAGGCGGGCGAGCACGCCCTCGAGCAGCTCCATGGGGGCGGTCTCGTTGCCGTGGATGCCCACCGAGAACACACAGGCCCGGGCCGCCGGCCCGGGCCGGTCGGGCTCAAGCGCCAGCACCCCGTGGCCGAGCCGGCGGAAGTGGCCGCCGGGGAGCCGGCCCTGCTCGGGAAAGTCCGCCTCCTCGATGCTGGCCGCAAGCCAGCTCGCAAGCCCGGGGGATTGGGTCATGTCGTGACTGGACACGCTATCGGGCCTCCTCGCGCCAGGGGTCGCAGGCCTCGCCCTGCTCCACCTTGATCAGCTCCTCCAGCGGAAAGGCCAGGCCCTCGGCGCGTTCCACCAGATCGCGGTAGGTGGCCTTCGGCAGGGTCGGGGTGCGGGCCAGGATCCACAGGTAGTCGCGGTCCGGGCCGGCCACCAGCGACCACTGATAGTCGTCGTCCAGGGCCAGCACGTTGTAGCCGCCGTAGAAGGGGCCGAAGAAGCTCACCTTGAGCCGGCCCACGTCCTCGTCGCCGATGAAGTAGGCGCGCCCCTCGGCCTCGCTGACCTCGCCCTCGGCGAGCTTCACGCCGCGGTTGAGCACCCGCACGCCGCCATCACTGCGCAGGCTGTAGTCGGCGGTGACGCAGTTCAGGCCGCGTTCGAAGGAGTGGTCGAGGCGGGCGATCTCGTACCACTGGCCCAGGTAGCGGTCGAGCTCGAAGCCGGTGACCGGCTCCGTGCCCTTGGGGATGCCGGTGCAGCCGGCCAGCAGCAGGGCGCTGGCGCCGAGCAGAGCAAGGGGAGAGGGGAATGGCATGGGGAGACTCCTTGTCGTGGTGCCGGTGCCGCTGGAGTTATCGAGAGGGGGGTGAGAGGCGTGCCGCGATGGCCCGGCCCAGGCTCTCGGTGGTGCCGTTGCCGCCTACGTCGGGGGTGAGCACGCTCCTGTCGCCCTCGGACAGCACCGCCTCGAAGGCGGCGACGACGGCATCCGAGGCCTCCTGATGGCCCAGGTGCTCGAGCATCATGGCGCCGGACCAGATCTGGCCGATGGGGTTGGCGATGCCCTTGCCGGCGATGTCCGGGGCGCTGCCGTGGACCGGCTCGAAGAGGCTCGGGAAGGTGCCCTCGGGATTGATGTTGGCGGAGGGCGCCACGCCGATGGTGCCGGTGCAGGCCGGGCCCAGGTCGGAGAGGATGTCGCCGAACAGGTTGCTGCCCACTACCACATCGAACCAGTCCGGGTGCAGCACGAAGTTGGCGGTGAGGATATCGATGTGGAACTTGTCCACGGCCACCTCGGGGTAGTGCTTGCCCATGGCGGCCACGCGCTCGTCCCACCAGGGCATGGTGATGGCGATGCCGTTGGACTTGGTGGCCGACGTCAGCTTCTTCCGGGGCCGCGACTGGGCCAGCTCATAGGCAAACTTCAGCACCCGGTCGGTGCCGTGGCGGGTCATCACCGTCTCCTGGATCACCACCTCGCGGTCGGTGCCCTCGAACATCTTGCCGCCGACGCTGGAGTACTCCCCCTCGGTGTTCTCGCGCACCACGTAGAAGTCGATATCGCCGGGCTCACGGCCGGCGAGCGGGCTTCTGATGCCGGGCAGCAGCCGGCAGGGGCGCAGGTTGACGTACTGGTCGAAGCGGCGGCGGAACTGCAGCAGCGAGCCCCACAGCGAGATGTGGTCGGGCACCGTCTCCGGCCAGCCCACGGCGCCGTAGAAGATGGCGTCGAACCCCTCGAGGGTCTCGAACCAGTCGTCGGGCAGCATCTGGCCGTGCTCGGCGTAGTAGTCGCAGCTGGCGAAGTCGAAGTGCGCAAGCTCCAGTTCGATGCCGAAGCGCTTGGCGGCGGCCTCGAGGGTGCGCAGTCCCTCGGGCATCACTTCCTTGCCGATGCCGTCACCGGGGATCACGGCGATTCTGTGGGTCATGTCGGGCTTCCTCGCTATCCGGGATGGGGATGGACTCTCCGCAGTCTAGCCCTCCTCATCTCGTCGATAATCGGGCTAGAATGCAATGTATTGTTGAGCAGGAGTGGAGAATCCGGTGGCCCAGCTCGATGACCTGGCCTTCTTCCAGCGCCTGGCCCAGGCCGGCAGCCTCACGGCCACGGCCCGGGAGCTCGGCCTGTCGCTGTCGGCGGTGAGCAAGCGGCTCAAGCAGCTCGAGGCCCGCCTGGGCGCGACCCTGGCCAGCCGTACCACCCGTCGCCTGACCCTGACCCCGGAGGGGGAGCGCTATCTCGTGCGCGGGGCGGCGATCCTCGAGGAGCTGGTCGAGCTGGAGGAGGCGCTGGGGGCGCAGCGCGCCGAGCTCTCCGGTCCGCTCAAGATCAACGCCACCTTCGGCTTCGGGCGACGCCACGTGGCGCCGCTGCTGTCGAGCTTCCGCACCCGTCACCCGGGGGTGGAGGCATCGCTGGAGCTCTCCAACTTCCCGCTGACCCCGGGGGAGCAGGGGGTGGATATCGGCATCCGGGTGGGGGAGCCCCCCGACTCGCGCCTGGTGGCCCGGCGCATCCTCGCCAACCGCCGGGTGCTGTGCGCCTCGCCCGGCTATGTCGAGGGAATGGCATCGCTGGCCGCGCCGGCGGACCTGGCGGCCCACCCCTGCCTGGTGCTGCGCGAGAACGACAGCGACTTCGCCCTGTGGCGCCTGGAGCGTCGCGGCGGGGAGCAGGCGGTCAAGGTGTCGGGGCCGCTGGCCAGCAACGACGGCGAGGTGATCGTGGGGCTGGCGCTGGACGGCCACGGCATCGCGCTGCGCTCCTGGTGGGATGTCCACGCCCACCTGACCACCGGCCGGCTCGTCGAATTGCTGCCCGGCTGGCAGGGGGTACGTGCCGACTTCCATGCGGTCTACCCCCAGCGCCGCCACGTGCCGGCGCGCGTCCGCGCCTTCGTCGACCACCTGGCCGAGGGCATGGTGGGGCGGGTACCGCCGCTTCCCGCGCCTTGACCGACCGGTCGCCGGGTCGCGGAATGGCGCCCATCCGCATGGCATGCAATAGTCATGGCCTGGCTGTCACCGACTCCGACGGCGACGCCTCCCAACCGGCGAGAGACCCCATGACACAACAAGACGATATCATCGAGCAGGTGTCCGGCCTGCTTGAACGGGCCTGGCTCAGCGGCGAGTGTCTGTCATCCCTGCCGGATGCCTGCCGCCCGGCGGATCAGGCCCAGGCCTATCGGATTCAGCGGCGCCTGGCCGAGCGGCTGGGGCCGACCGGCGGCTGGAAGGTCGGTGCCCCCTCGCCCGAGGGGGCTCCCCACTATGCACCTCTGCCCGCCCGCTTCCTGCAGCATGGCCCCACGACTTGTCGCCTGGATGAACTCGGCCGGGCCATCCTGGAGGCGGAGCTTGCCTTTGCGCTGAAGGAGGACCTGCCGCCTCGTGAGACCCCCTATGGCCGCGACGAGGTGCTCTCGGCCGTGGCCTCGGTGCATGCGGTGATCGAGATCGTCGACTCGCGCTTTCGCGACTGGCCCGAGGGCACCGACAAGCTAAGTCAACTGGCCGATCTGCAGAACTTCGGCCGGCTGATCGTGGGGGAGGGGCAGGCGGAGTGGTCGGCGCTTGACCTGGGCCGCGTGCCGGTCTCGCTGACGCTGGACGGGGCGCTCGAGGTCTCCGCGGTGGGCGGGAACCCGGCCGGTGATCCTGTTGCTCTGCTGGTGTGGCTGGCCAATGCGCTGCCGGCCACCGGGCAGTGGCTGCGGGCCGGTGAGGTGGTGACCTGCGGTTCCTGCACCGGCAAGACCCCGGTTGGCGAGCCGGTCCGGGCGACGGCGACCTTCGAGGGCGTCGGTCGTGCCGAGGTCGAACTGGTCTGACTCTCCTCCTGTGATGCGCCTCCCGGTCACTCCGTCGGCGTGGCGGCGTCTGGCGGTGGCTCGGGCAGCCGGGCCATTGGGTCCTGGCGGAAGTAGCGCTGCAGCAGCTCCAGCAGTGCCGGGTAGGCCTCATCCAGCAGGTCCGGGACGGTGAAGAAGGCCTCGCAGCAGACCGCGAAGCACTCGCCCGGGTGGGTGGCGGCGTAGTTGTCGATGGGCGTCTCCTCGCCGCGCTCGAGTCGCGCCTGGAGATCCTCCCAGACGCCCATGAAGACCCGATGCCATTCCCGCGGGTCGATGTCGGCGGGCAGCGGAGGGAAGCCGTCGACGTCCAGGGAGTTGCCCAGGTCGATCTTGTGGGCGAACTCGTGGATCAGCACATTGAAGCCGGTAAAGTCGCCGCTCTCCATCAGGTCGGGGAAGGCCACCACCACCGGGCCCTGGTGGGAGGTCTCGCCGGCGCGTTCGTCTTCGTACTCGTGCATCACCCCGAACTCGTCCATCTCCTCCACCTGGCGGCGGAAGGCGTCGGGCAGGATCAGCACCTCGTGGACGTTGGCGAAGGCCTCGAGATGCTCCTCGTGGCTCCAGCCCAGCGTCAGCAGGCAGGCCTGGGCGGCCAGGGCCAGCTGGGCGGCGAGGTCGAAGGGGGTGGACTCGGCCAGTTCCGGATGCAGGCTCAGGCGCTTGGCATGCAGGAACAGCCAGGCGCGCTCTCCCAGGCGCCGCGCCTCCTCGGCGGGCAGGGCGGCGAGCAGCGGCAG
>NZ_JACUUD010000188.1 GCF_014859505.1 Halomonas sp. | reverse complement strand
CAGGCCAGGTGATCAAGAGAGTTGATCAAGAGAGTTGATCAAGAGAGTTGATCAAAGAGTTGATCAAGAGAGTTGATCAAGAGAGGTGGTGCACCTCCTGCAGGCCGTAGACGGGGGTCGGGATGCCCTCCATGCGGGCCTTGAGCTGCAGCGACAGGTACTGGGAGTAGTGGCGGGACTGGTGCAGGTTGCCGCCGTGGAACCACAGCGCCTCCTGCTGGGTGGGCTTCCACATGTTGCGCAGCTCGCCCTCCCAGGGCCCCGGGTCCTTGGGGGTGTCGGAGCCCAGGCCCCAGCACTTGCCGACCTTGTCCGCCACCTCCTGGGAGATGATGCGGGCCGCCCAGCCGTTCATGGAGCCGTAGCCGGTGGCATAGACGATGAGGTCTGCGGGGAGTTCTGTGCCGTCGGTGAGGGTCACCGAACGCGGGTTGATCCGCTCGATGCTGACGCCGCTGTGCAGCTTGACGTCGCCGTTGGCGACCAGGTCGCAGGCGCCCACGTCGATGTAGTAGCCGGAGCCACGGCGCAGGTACTTGAGGAAGAGCCCGGAGTCGTCGGAGCCGAAGTCCAGCAGGAAGCCGGCATCCTCCAGCCGCTGGTAGAACTCGGCATCGCGCTCGCGGATCTCGTCGAAGGCCGGCTTCTGGATCGCGGGCAGCACCTTGTAGGGGATCGAGGCGAAGATCAGGTCGGCCTTGTCGTGGGTGATGCCGTTGCGCACGGCCTCCTCGGAGTAGAGCGGGCCGAGGACCACGTCCATCAGCGAGTCGGACTTGACGATGTGGGTCGAGGAGCGCTGCAGCATGGTGACGTCGGCGTCGTGCTCCCACAGCGCCGCGCAGATGTCATGGGCGGAGTTGTTGGAGCCCACCACGACCACCTTCTTGCCGCGATAGGCGTCCGGCCCCGGGTGCTGGCTGGAGTGCTGCTGCTCGCCCTCGAAGCTCTCGGCCCCCGGGAAATGCGGTGCGCTGGGCATGCCCGACATGCCGGTGGCCAGGACCAGCTGCTGCGGGCGCAACGTGACCCGCTCGCCGTCGCGGTTGACCTCGACGATCCACTCGCCGGCGGCCTCGTCGAAGCGGGCGCTCTCGCACTCGGTGGCGCCCCAGTAGTTGAGCTCCATTACCCTGGTGTACATCTCCAGCCAGTCGCCGAGCTTGTCCTTGGGGGCGAAGACCGGCCAGTTCGCGGGGAAGGGGATGTAGGGCAGGTGGTCGTACCATACCGGGTCGTGCAGGCACAGTGACTTGTAACGGTTGCGCCAGGAGTCGCCCGGACGCGGATTCTTCTCCACCACGATGGTGGGCACATCCAGCTGGCGCAGGCGCGCGGCGAGCGCGATGCCACCCTGGCCACCGCCGATGATCACGCAGTAGGGCTGGCGCGTGTAGCCGAGCTCCTCCTGCTCGCGCTGGCGGCCCTCCAGCCAGGTCTCGCGCGACTTGTTAGCGCCGTGCTCGGCCCCCTTGGGGCGCCTGTCGCCCCGCGGCTCCGGGTGATCCCTGAGTTCCTGCATGGTGGTCAGAAGGGTCCAGCACTTGCCGTCCCTGAGGCGCACCAGCCCCTTGCCATGCGCCACGCCCGTCTCGAAGGTGAACCAGGCCTCGGTCACGCCGTCGGCCTCGGTGGCCTCGCCGTCGATGCGCCAGCGGGTCGGGCGGGTCTCGGCCAGGGTGGCATCGAGCATGGACTGGATCTCGTCCTGGCCCTCCAGCGTCTTGAGGTTCCAGGTGAAGGCCACGAGGTCGCGCCAGTAGCACTCCTCGCCGAACAGGGAGAGCACTCGCTGGATATCGCGTTGCTCGAGGGCGGTCTCGAAGTCGCCCAGCCACTGCTGGACGTGCTGGGTTGGCGTGTGTGTCGTCATCGGGGGTCTCCGTTTGTTGTTGGGGGTGACACACCCTTCCCGGAGCAGGATCCATGCCAGACGCGCGGCCGGCTGCCGCGATGTCGTATATCTTGTTGATTAAGATAGGGAAATATGCGGGGAGGGATGCCGGGGCCGCCGTGGACGAGAGGCCCCCGGGCGGGCGAGACGTGACAGCTGTCACCTGTACGGGGTGGCGCTGGTGTTACACCTGTCACGCCACGACCAAGGGGGAAGGACGAACCGATTGACTCCCGCGCGAGCCGGCATAGTCTGGTAGCTGGCCTGCCAAATGGCGGCAGCCACACGAGAAGCACCCTACAACAATAAACAGAAGCTCCCTTCGCCATTCCCCCGGGCGAGGCGGGGCGATCGGGAGGCGGCAATGACGCTTCGTACCGAACAGCGCCAGCATATCGAGACCCTGATCCACCTCAGCGAGGGCCGGGATACCCCCCTGGCCGGCTGTCGCGAGGTGATCCTGCGTTCCTGGGAGCGCTGCGTGGGAGAGTACCGGCTCGACCCCGGCCGCCCCCGGCAGGTGCGGGTCCTCACCCGGCAGGCGCTGCTGGAACACCGCGAGCCGGTGGACGAGCTGCTCCACGTGGCGCGTGCGGGGGTCGACCAGCTCTACGCCCAGGTGGCCCGGCTGGGCTATGTACTGCTGCTCACCGACCATCGTGGCATCACCGTGGACTTCCGCGGCCAGCGCGAGCATGACCAGGCCCTGCGCAAGGCCGGCCTCTACCTCGGGGCCGACTGGGACGAGCGCTACGCCGGGACCTGCGCGGTGGGCACCTGCATCCACGATACCCTGGCGATCACCTGTCACCAGAACGAGCACTTCGATGCCACCCATATCGGCCTGACCTGCACGGCGGCGCCGATCACCGATCCCCAGGGCGAGGTGATCGCGGTGCTCGATATCTCCGCCCTGCAGTCGCCGCGCTCCCAGGAAAGCCAGAACTTCGGGCTCTCCCTGGTGAACCTCTACGCCCGGATGATCGAGGATGCCTACTTCCTGCATCGCTACCGCGACTGCCTGATCCTGCGCTACGACACGGCCCGGGAGTTCGTCCACCTCAACGGGCGCGGGCTGATTGCCATCGAGGAGGACGGCAGCATCATCGCCGCCAACGGCAACGGGCGCGCCCTGATCGAGGCACACCTGAATCGCTGGCCCGCCTGGTCGGCGCAGCGCCTGCCCACGGCTACCCAGCTCTTCGATGGCGATCTGGTCGAGCTGCTGGGCATTCTCTCCGCCGGCGAGGACCAGATCCGCGCCTTCCGCGTGCGCGCCAGCGGCATCACCTGCTTCATCACCCTGGTCGAGCCCCGGCATCGGCGCCCGCCGGCGCCGACGGCACACCCCTCCGCGGAGGCCGTGCCGGCCCTGGACGGCCTGGCCGCCGATGACCCTGCCATGAATCGCGTGCTCAAGCTGGCGCGTCGCCTGCGCAACGAGGAGGTGAGTGTGCTGGTGACCGGCGAGACCGGCACCGGCAAGGAGGTGCTGGCCCGGGCCCTTCACGACAGCGGGAAACGCGCCGGCAAGCCCTTCGTGGCGGTGAACTGCGCGGCGATTCCCGAATCGCTGATCGAGAGCGAACTCTTCGGCTACCTGCCCGGTGCCTTCACCGGCGGACGCCCCAGGGGCATGCGCGGCCTCATCCAGCAGGCTGATGGCGGCACCCTGTTCCTCGACGAGATCGGTGACATGCCGCTGGCCCTGCAGAGCCGCCTGCTGCGGGTGCTGGCGGAGCGCGAGGTGATGCCGCTGGGCGCCGAGTCACCGGTCAAGGTCGACATCCGGGTGATCACCGCCACCCATCGCGACATGGCACAGATGATTGCCGAGGGGTGTTTCCGCGAGGATCTCTACTACCGCCTGAACGGCGCCCAGCTGCGGCTGCCGGCGCTGCGCGAGCGGGCCGACCGGCACTTCGTGATCCGCAGCGTCTACGAGGGGCTGTTGGCGGAGCGCGACGAGACCCGGTTCCTGCGTGCCGACGCCATGAGCGCGCTGCTGGGGCATGCCTGGCCCGGCAACATCCGCCAGCTCAGGAATGCCCTGAGCTTCGCCCTGGCCACCTCGGAAGGGGAGGAGGTCACCGTGCATGACCTGCCGGAGGAGTGTCAGGGGGCCACCTCCGCGGCGGCCTACCTTCCGCCGGCGCCCACCGATGGGGCCTCGACCGACGATGGCCAGGCCCTCCACGACCTGCTGGACCAGGCACATTGGAACGTCAGCCAGGTAGCTCGACGACTCGACGTCTCCCGGCCCACGGTCTACCGGCGCATGCGGCGCCATGGGCTGGTCCCGCCGAATCGCCGCGGCCGGGGGTGAGTGCCACGCCGCGGTGCGTTCACTTGGCGAACAGCTGGCCCATGTCCTTGAACGCCTTGAACTCCAGGGCGTTG
>NZ_JACUUD010000187.1 GCF_014859505.1 Halomonas sp. | reverse complement strand
GGTCGCGCTGGACGCCCTGGGTCAGCACTGCTACCAGGGCGGCGTGCGCCTCGGAAACACCGGCATCGTGCTCAACAGCCGTCTGTTTACCCACCTGGTCCCGCTCGATGCGCTGACCCTGCAGGGTCCGACGCTTGCCCGCTGGGAGGGGCACGACTGGCGTATCTCCCGGGTGCCCCGGCGCAGCTGGGAGCACGAGGGACGACTGGTGGTGGATCGTGAGATGGACGGCGACGTCGAGCAACTGATCAGCGGAGAAGATGTCTCGCGGATCCGTGACCATGTCGACCGTCAGAACGCTGACCCCGGCGTTGCCGTCTTCCAGCAGGGCAGTGGCCGTGCAGGCAGCTACCGGGGGGCGCAAGGATCGATTCCACGAGGACCGATTCGGGGGCGGGATTCATGACCGAGGCGGCTGGGCGTCGAACTGCTCGCCGTTATGCCCGCGGCTCTCCGGTCCCATCAGCCACAGGTAGGTAGGCATGATCTCTTCGGGGGTGCGCAGGCTCTCAGGCAGCTCGCCCGGGTAGGCCTGCTTGCGCATCTGGGTGCGGGTGGCGCCGGGGTTCAGGCTGTTGACGCGCACGTTGCCCAGGTGCTCGAGCTCGTCGGCCAGCACCTCCATGAAGCCCTCGGTGGCGAACTTGGAGACCGCATAGGCCCCCCAGTAGGCACGCCCACGGCGCCCGACGCTGGAAGAGGTGAAGACGATCGAGGCATCGGCCGAGTACTTGAGTGCCGGCAGCAGCGCCTGAGTCATCCAGATCGGGCCGTTGAGGTTGACCTGCATCACCTGCTCCCAGAGCTCCGGGTTGTACTGCTCGAAGGGCGTGAGGCGCCCCAACAGGCCGGCATTGTGGAGCAGTCCGTCGAGGCGGCCAAACTCCCGGTCGATGGTCTCGGCCATGTCGTGGTAGTCCTTGAGGGTGGCGCCCTCGAAGTTGAGAGGGAAGATCGCCGGCTGAGGCCCGCCCGCGGCCTCGATCGCATCGTAGACCTTCTCCAGCTTGGCGATGGTGCGGCCCAGCAGGATGACCGTGGCACCATGGCGCGCAAAGGTCAGGGCCGCGGCCCTGCCGATCCCGTCGCCGGCGCCGGTGACCAGAATGTTGCGCCCCTGGAGAAGGTCGGCGGGCGCCTGGTAGTCGATCTTGCAGGTCGTCATGGATGCTCCTTGGTGGATCAGTTGCCGGACTGGCGCAGGAAGTCGTTGGCCAGCCCCGCCGCGGTGCTCTCCGGGTAGTCGTCGCGCACCCGCTCGAGCAGCTCGCGACTGGCCTGGGGATCGCCCTGGCGCGCCTTGAGCAGGCCCAGCTTGTAGAGCGAGTCCGGCACCTTGTTGCTCTGGGGGAAATCGTCGAGCACGGCGCGGAACTCACGTTCGGCGCCATCCAGGTTGCCCTCGGCGGTGTGCAGCTCACCCAGCCAGTAGTAGGCGTTGGCGGTCAGGCTGTTGTCGGGATGCTGAGCCACGAAGCGCTCGAAGGCGTCGATGGCTTCGCCGAACTCCCTGGCCTGGACCCGGGCGAACGCCTGCTGATAGGCCTGCTGCGCCTCGGGGCTGGCACCGCTGGGTGAAGGCGCCTGGGCCACCTGACGAGCGGTCTCTTCATCGACCTGGGCAGTGGCATCTCCCCCCACGCCGACTGGCGCCGAGACGAGGCGATCCTCGAGATCCAGGTACTGGTCGCGGGTCTGGCGACGCAGCTGCTCCAGCTGGTGACGCAACTCCTCGACCTGGCCGCGCAGCTGACGAATCTCCTCTTCGTGCTGCTGCACCTGATTGAAGATCACCAGCGTGCCGCCCGCGGCCTCGCGGGTTTCCGTCTGCTGGTAGAAGGAACGCGGCTGGGAGGTGAGGTCTTCGACCACCGGCTGCTGCGCGACTGCGGGAAGCCATACGGACAGCGGAAGCACCAGGGCTCCCGCGCCGCACAGTCCTTTCAGACCGTGTTTCATGCGTGTCTCCATCGACGCGGGTGACGACGACTCAGTAGGCGAAGACGACCCGGCGGTTCTGGGCGTAGGTTTCCTCGTTCTGGCCACGGGCGGCCGGACGCTCCTCGCCGTAGCTCACCACCTCGACCTGGGAGGGCGACACACCCTGCACGGAGAGAAAGCGCTCCACTGAACGGGCGCGACGCTCGCCCAGGGCCATGTTGTACTCGCGGGTGCCGCGCTCGTCGGTGTGACCCTGCAGGACGACCCGTGAGTTGCCATTCTCGCGCAGGTAGCGGGCGTGGGAGGCCAGTACCGGCTCGAACTCGCTACGGATACGGTCACTGTCGAATTCGAAGTAGATGGTGCGCTGCTGGGGGATGCGGCCATCGGCTTCCTGGCCCGCGGCACCGCTGCCAAAGCCGGTTCCACCTACCTGGCTGCCGGACACACCGCTGCCGGCCACCCCGTTGCCGGCGCCGCCGCGAGTTCCGTCCATGGACCCGTCCTGGGTCCCGCCACCGCTGGAACAACCTGCCACGAAGGCCAGGGACAGAGCGACCGCCAGGGTCCTGGCATAGGGCTTGAGACCGCGCTTGAGCTGCATTGTGTTACTCCTTGCTGAATCGAAGGGCATGAACATGATTGTGGTCAGTTGAGGAAGGGAGACCATGCGGGTTCCCGCACGTCACCCGATGCGGAAGGCAACCGGAACGACGCGCGACCATCGGCGGTCACTGCCCCCAATACCCCGTTATTACCCTGTTGGGTGGCGAAGATTACCATGGTCCCGTTGGGCGCAACACTGGGTGATTCATCGAACCGCGAGTCGCTGAGCACAACCAGCCGTCCGCTGTCCAGGTCCTGGCGGGCGACCTGAAAACCATTGCTGGAACGATGGATCAGGAAGATCGCTTCTCCGTCCGGAGAGAAGCGCCCGCGGGCATTGTAGTTGCCGGTGAAGGTGAGCCGCTGCTGCTCACCGCTGGCGAAGTCATGACGGTAGAGCTGCGGCCCGCCACTGCGGTCCGAGGTGAACAGCAGGCTGCGACCGTCCGGCGACCAGGCTGGCTCGGTATCGATACTGGAGCTGTTGGTGATCCGGTCGAAGCTGCGCGAGGCGATATCCATCACGTAGATCTCCGGCTGACCATCCTTGGAGAGCGACATGGCGAGGCGACGGCCGTCCGGCGACCAGGCCGGCGCTCCGTTGATGCCCTCGAAGGAGGTCGCGCGCACTCGCTGGCCGGAGTTCAGATCCTGGATGTAGATGGCCGGACGCTCGGTCTCGAAGGAGACGTAGGCCAGGCGGCGACCGTCCGGCGACCAGGCCGGCGACAGGATCGGCTCCCGGGAGCTCAGCACCTGCTGGCTGTTGCGGCCGTCGGCATCCGCCACGTAGAGGGTAAACTGCATGTTGTCGCCCACCCCCTGGGCCGCCACATAGGCAATGCGGGTCGCGAAGGCGCCGCGAATCCCGGTGATCGCCTCGAAGATCTGGTCGCTGATGTAGTGGGCGGCACCGCGCAGCTCATTCTGATCGGCGGTGACTACCTCGCCCAGCATGCGGCGCTCACCGCTCACGTCCATCAGCTCGTAGCGCAGGCGATAGCCGTTGCCCTCGCGGCTGGCGCGCCCCACCACCAGGTAGCGCACGTCGAGGCTGCGCCAGTTGCCGTAGCGCACCTCGTCGCTCTCGCTGGGACGGTCGAGCATCTGGCGGCGCGGCAGCGGGTCGAAGTATCCGCTGCGCTCCAGGTTGTCGTGAATCACCTGGGCGACGTCCTCGGGGAAGTCGTCGCCGCCGGCGAAGGGCACCACCGCGACCGGGGTGGCCCGATCGCTGCCACGGGTGATCTCGATGGTCAGGTTGGCCTGGGCCAGACCGCTGAACATCAGCAGCATGGCGATCAGACTGGAAGTGATCAGGGCTTTCATCAGCGAACGTCTCCCGGTGTGAAACGCAGATTGAATTGACGGTAGTCCCGTTGCAGGTTCGCTGGCAACTGTCGCAGTTCGGCGAACGGCGCCGCGGCCTCCACCGCCTGGATCGCCGAACGATCGAAGGCGCTGTCGCCGCTGCTGCGGGTGATCGAGGCGCCGAACAGCTCGCCGGAGGGACCCAGCCGCACCGCCACCTCGGCGGTGGCGCCGCCCAACACGTTCGGGGGTATCACCCAGGCCTGCTCCACTGCTCGGCGCACGAGGTTGATGAAGCTGTTGGCGGCCTCCTGGCCCTGGCGGGCATTGGCTGCGGCCTCACGCTCGCCCTCGATGGCCCGCTGCATGGCCGCCTCGGCTTCCTCGGCGGCACGCCGCGCGGCCTCCTCGGCCTCACGCTGGCGCTGGGCCTCCT
>NZ_JACUUD010000186.1 GCF_014859505.1 Halomonas sp. | reverse complement strand
CCCTCAGGAGATTCCCATGGCCAGCCTCCATGACCAGGACACCATCGCCGCCCTTGCCACGCCTCCCGGACGAGGCGGCGTCGGCATCATCCGCGTCTCCGGACCGCTGTGCGAGGCGATCTCCAAGGCGGTAGTGGGACAGTGCCCTCCTCCCCGTCGCGCCCACTACGGCCCCTTCAAGGGCGAATCGGCGGTAATCGACGAGGGCATCGTCCTCTACTTCGAAGGGCCCCACTCCTTCACCGGTGAAGACGTACTGGAGCTGCAGGGCCACGGCGGCCCGGTGATCATGGACCTGCTGCTCGAGCGCTGCGTGGCGCTCGGCGCTCGGCTGGCCCGCCCGGGTGAGTTTTCCGAGC
The DNA here is from genome assembly GCF_014859505.1 of Halomonas sp. Taxonomy (GTDB): domain Bacteria; phylum Pseudomonadota; class Gammaproteobacteria; order Pseudomonadales; family Halomonadaceae; genus Halomonas. Next base: position 3,967 of record NZ_JACUUD010000186.1, on the reverse strand, counting down.
GCGCCTTCCTCAACGACAAGCTCGATCTGGCCCAGGCCGAAGCGATCGCCGACCTGATCGACGCCAGCTCCCGGGCCGCCGCCGAGAATGCCCTGCGCTCCCTGCAGGGGGATTTCTCGCGTCGGGTCGAGGCGCTGGTGCAGCGACTCATCGAACTGCGCATCTACGTGGAGGCGGCCATCGATTTCCCGGAGGAGGAGATCGACTTCCTGGCCGATGGCAAGGTGGCCGAGCGGCTCAAGGGGGTGATGGCCGAGCTGTCCGCGGTGCGCGCCGCCGCCGGCCAGGGGGCGCTGATGCGCGAGGGCATGAGCGTGGTGATCGCCGGTCGGCCCAATGCCGGCAAGTCGAGCCTGCTCAACGCCCTCACCGAGCAGGAGACCGCCATCGTCACCGATATCGCCGGCACCACCCGGGACGTGCTTCGCGAGCACATCCACATCGATGGCATGCCGCTGCACATCATCGACACCGCCGGCCTTCGCGACACCCCGGACGCCGTGGAACAGATCGGCGTGGCACGGGCCTGGGCGGAGATCGAGAAGGCGGACCGGGTGCTGCTGCTGGTGGACGCCACCAGTACCGCCTCCCTCGACCCCATGGCCATCTGGCCCGAGTTCGTGGCCCGGCTGCCGGACCCGAGGCGGCTGACGCTGGTACGCAACAAGATCGACACCACCCGGGACGCTCCCGGTATCGAGTTATCCACAGCCACTCCGGTGGTGCGGCTCTCCGCCAGGACCGGCGCGGGTGTGGATAACCTGAAGGCGCATCTCAAGGAGGTGATGGGGTACAGCGGCACCACCGAGGGGCGCTTCTCGGCCCGACGGCGCCATCTGGATGCCCTGGACAGGGCGCGCCAGGCCCTGGAGAACGGCGAGGCCCAGCTGGCCGGCTTCGGCGCCGGAGAGCTGCTGGCCGAGGACCTGCGCGACGCCCAGCAGGCGCTGGGCGAGATCACCGGTGAGTTCAGCGCCGACGATCTCCTCGGCGAGATCTTCGGCAGCTTCTGCATCGGCAAGTAGTTCCTTCTACTCTCCCACCCACCATCCGCTACGATAGGACCCCGGGGCGCCCAGACTGTCTACCACCGGCGCCATCGCTGCGGCCAGCCGCTCATCGAGGCCCCAGGGCGGGTTGATCACCAGCATGCCGCTGCCAAACATGCCTCGCTCCCCTTCATTGGGCAACTGGCGGATGAATTCGCCATACCAGACCTTTCGCAGTCCGCCATCGCGGAGTCCCTCCAGCAGCTCACGGTGGCGTCCCGCCGGCAACAGCGGATACCACACCAGCACCACCGCATGCCGCGCCTTGCGCATCGCCTCAAGCAGCGTCTCGGCCACCTCGGCATACTCCGCCTTGCGCTCATAGCTGGGGTCGATGAGCACACAGAGCCTTGGCGTCTTCACCGGCACCCGCTGCAGCAGACCCTTGAGACCATCGCCGTGAATGCGTTCCACCGCCCCGGAAAACGGCAGCTGCGCCAGATGCTCGTGCTCACCGGGATGCAGCTCGAACAGCCACTGACGATCCCCCTTGCGCAGCCGGTGCCCCATCCACCAGGGAGAACCGGGGTAGTGGGTCAGGCGCGAGGGATCGGGCTGGGCACTCGCCAGAGCCGCCAGCCAGTCGCCCAGAAGCGGTTCGTTTGCCAATGCCTGGCGGGCCTTCCAGAGCGGAATGACACCTTCCCGATACTCCTGCAGCCTAAGAGCCTCTGTGGCATCGAGAGGATAGAGACCTCTCCCGGCGTGAGTATCAATGAACGTAATGCCAGTTTTTTTACGTAATTGATGATCGATGACCGCATGCAGGGTCAGGTGCTTGTGGACGTCGGCAAAGTTGCCGGCGTGGTAGGCGTGCTGATAGGAAAGCATGGAAGACGGTCCGTGAATCGGCAAGGCGATCGACAATGAAAGGGGCCCGCCACTTCCCAGTGGCGGGCCCCGGAGTCAGGGTAGTGAGAGCGCTACCCGAAAATCACTGAAACTGGCTTTCGATCGGCGTGAGAGTGATCTCGACGCGACGGTTCTGAGCTCGCCCCTCCTCGGTGGCATTGCTGGCGACGGGCTGGCTCTGGCCGTAGCCGCTCATGTAGAGACGATTGCGGGAGACACCCGACTGGGCCAGGTAGTTGCCGACGGCTTCGGCGCGGCGTTCGGAGAGGCGCTGATTGTAGTCGGCGTTGCCGGTGCTGTCGGTGTGGCCGGCGATATTGACGCGCGTATCGGAGTACTGGGTGAGGATCGATGCCACATCGTTGAGGGCGTTGCGGGCGCTCGTGGTGAGCTCACTGGAGTCGAAGCCGAAGGTCACGCTGCTCGGCATGTTGAGCACGATGTCATCCCCACGGCGATCCACCTGGATGCCGGTGCCCTGCGTGCTGTGGCGCAGTTCCTGTTCCTGGCGGTCCATGTAGGCACCAACGCCGGCACCGGCAGCGGCGCCCACGGCGGCACCGATCAGGGCCCGATCGCGGCGGCTGGTACTGCCGTCACCACTCAGCGCACCGGCCGCGGCACCCACGGCGGCACCGATGGCGGCACCCGTACCCGTTGTGGAACGCTGGGTCTGGCCGGAGTAGGGGTCGGTCGTGGCACAGCCCACCAGCAGGGCGGCGGCGGCAAGAGGAACGAACAAGCGAATGGGCTTGATCATGGAATCAGATCTCCTTTCAGTCATCAGGTGGCCCGGAAGGCATCCCTGCCGGGCAGTTGATCATTGATACTAGCTGCGATGAGTCTGGCGGACCGGTCACTCCCTGCCAATCAGCGCCAGCAATTCATTCAAGAATAATAGACCCTGAGGCGATGCCTGCAGTCGTTCGGTATCTTCCACAAGAAGTCCTTTTTTTCGGGCGCGAGTCAGGCGAGCCTCGAGCATGGCCGGTGAAAGGCCCGTGACTGATCGCCAGCAGGAGAGGGGCACCCCCTCGACCAGGCGAAGCGAGTTCATGGCGAACTCCAGGGCAAGCTCGCTCTGCTCGATCCGACTGCGGCCGGCCAAGAAGCCCCGGGGATCATGCTGCCGGCGCAGATAGGCCTCCGGCTGTCGCACCTTCCAGCGACGCTCGATCAGCAGGCCAGCGTCATCCTCTCGGGCACTCAACTTGCCATGGGCGCCGGCCCCGATGCCCAGGTAATCACCGAATCGCCAGTAGTTGAGGTTGTGACGTGAGCGCCGATGCGTGCGGGCGTAGGCCGATATCTCGTAGCGGGACAGGCCTGCGGCTTCCAGGCGCTCGTGTCCAAGATCCTGGATATCCCAGAGCACCTCCTCCTCGGGCAGGCGCGGTGGCCGGGAGTAGAACTCGGTGTTGGGCTCCAGGGTGAGCTGGTACCAGGAGAGGTGCTCGGGTGCCAATGACAGGCCCCTTTCCAGGTCATCTAGCGCCAACTCGGGGGTCTGCGCCGGAAGCCCGTGCATCAGATCGAGGTTGAGGTTGTCGTAGCCCGCCGCTCGCGCCTCGGCTACCGCCGCCTCGGCGTCACGGCCCGAGTGAATGCGGCCCAGGGCCTGCAGCTGATCATCCTGGAAGCTCTGGACCCCCAGGGAGAGCCGGTTGATGCCCGCCTCTCGATAGCCGGCAAAGCGCCCGCGCTCCAGGGTCCCGGGATTGGCCTCCAGAGTGATCTCGATATCAGGGGACATGGGCAGCCGTGCGGCGATACCGGCCAGCAGTTCCCGATAGAACCAGGCGGACATCAGGCTGGGCGTCCCCCCGCCGATGAAGATGCTGGCAAGTTCCCGACCCGCGGCCAGGGGCAGATCGGCATCGAGGTCCGTCAGCAGGGCCTCCAGATAGCCGGCTTCAGGCAGCGAGGCGTCCCGGCCAACACCGTGGGAATTGAAGTCGCAGTAGGGACACTTGCGCACGCACCAGGGCACATGCACGTAGAGCGCGAGGGGCGGCAGGGAGTTCATCGCGCCAAGTGGGCCTCGCCCAGCGCCTCGACCAGCGCCT
>NZ_JACUUD010000034.1 GCF_014859505.1 Halomonas sp. | reverse complement strand
TCGACGGCTTCTCCATCGGCTCCAACGACCTGACCCAGCTCACCCTGGGCCTGGATCGCGACTCCGGCATCGTCGCCCACCTGTTCGACGAGCGTAACCCGGCGGTCAAGAAGCTGCTGGCCATGGCCATCCAGGCCTGCAAGGCCAAGGGCAAGTACGTGGGCATCTGCGGCCAGGGGCCATCGGATCATCCGGACCTCGCCAAGTGGCTGATGGAGCAGGGCATTGATTCCGTGTCGCTCAATCCCGATGCGGTCCTCGAGACCTGGTTCATGCTGGCCGGCGAAACGCTGGGCTGAGCCGCCAGCGGTGGTAAAGACGCCCGGTCGACCCCCGTCGGCCGGGCGTCTTTCGTCTATGCTGACAGACTCTGCTGCCGGAATCCCCAGCGACAAGGAGCCTGTCCCCATGACATTGACCGCCGTTCCCTTCCGCCGCCGCCTGCTGGTGTCGGTCACTGCCGCGCTGATGCTCGGCCTGCCGCTTGCGGCCCAGGCAGAGGTCGCCTTCCAGTACGACCTGCCGGCCATCGCCCCGGAAGTCGCCTCCGAGAGCGAGGAGAAGCCCGGCTGGGCCACCGAGCGCTTCGCCGTGGCCGCCGCCAACCCGCTGGCCACCGACGCCGGCTACCAGGTGCTGAGGGCGGGTGGCAGCGCCATTGATGCCGCCATCGCCGTGCAGATGGTGCTGACCCTGGTGGAGCCCCAGTCCAGCGGGATCGGCGGTGGCGCCTTCCTGATGCATTTCGATGGCGACACGGTCAAGGCCTTCGACGGGCGCGAGACGGCACCCGCGGAGGTGGATGGCACGCTCTTTCTGGACGAGGAGGGCAATCCCCTGGGCTTCATGGAGGCGGCGGCCAGCGGTCTCTCGGTCGGGGTACCCGGCACGGTGCGCATGCTGGAACTGGCCCACCGTGAACACGGCAAGTTGCCCTGGGCAGAGCTGTTCGGTCCGGCGATCACCCTGGCCGAGCAGGGGTTTCCGGTCAGCCGGCGACTGCATGCAAGCCTCTCGAGTGAGGAGCGGCTACGTGACGATCCGCTGGGCGGAACCTTCTACTACGACGAGGAGGGCCAGGCCCTGGCGGTGGGCCATGAGCTCAAGAACCCGGCGCTGGGGGCGATACTGCGCGAGATCGCCGATAACGGCAGCACTGCGCTGCACACCGGAGATATCGCTCGGGACCTGGTGGATCGGGTAAAGGACCATGGCGTGCGGGCCGGGTCTCTCAGTCGTGAGGACATGGCGAGCTATGCCGCCAAGGAGCGTGAGCCCATCTGTACGGACTGGAAATTCTGGCGCATCTGCGGTTTTCCGCCACCTTCCTCCGGACATCTGACCCTCATGCAGATCGTGGGGATCCTCGATCATCTGGCTGACATCGAGACGCCGGTGGAGGAGGGTGTACCCACCGAACCCTGGCTGCACCAGTTCCTGGAAGCCTCGCGCCTGGCCTTTGCCGACCGCGGCAAGTTCATCGCCGACCCGGACTTCGTCGAGGCCCCCGGCGGCGACTGGGAGAGCCTGCTCAACCCGGATTACCTGAGGCTTCGCGCCGAGCTGATCGGCGACGAGAGCCTGGGCAGCGGTGGTGCCGAACCGGGGAACCCCGGCGAACTCGCGACTGCCTGGGCGGTCCAGCCAACGCAGCCGGAGTTCGGCACCAGCCATATCAGCATCATCGACGAGCACGGCAACGCCATCGCCATGACCACCACCATCGAAGCTGCCTTCGGCTCACGCATCCTGGCCAACGGGGGCACCGGCCTGCCCGGCGGCTACCTGCTCAACAACGAGCTTACCGATTTCTCCTTCCAGCCCGAGGATGAGGCAGGCCGACCCATCGCCAACCGGGTAGAAGCCGGCAAGCGGCCGCGCTCCAGCATGAGCCCTACCCTGGTGTTCAGCCGCGACAGCGGCGAGCTGGTGGCCAGCCTCGGCTCGCCGGGTGGGGCCGCCATCATCCACTACACCGCCAAGGCGCTGGTGGCGATGCTCGACTGGGGGTTCGACGCCCAGGAGGCCCTGGACCTGCCTCACGCCATTACCCTGGGGGGGCCAGTGTTCCTCGAGGAGGGGCGCTTCCCGGCCGCGACCCTGGAGTCGCTAAACGCCCGCGGCCACGACGCCAGCGAGCGCGAGCTCGTCAGCGGCCTGCAGGCCATCCAGCGCACGGATTCCGGCTTCTTCGGCGGCGCCGACCCGCGCCGGGAGGGGGTGGTGATGGGCGACTGAAACGAAATCAGTGCCTTAGCCAGTTGCGCAGCTTGACCAGCAGCAGGGCGCCGTCGCCGAGCTCGCGGCGGTCGTCCAGCAGCTCGGCGAGCAGTTCCGGGCGGTCGGTGATGATGGCGTCGACGCCCAGATCGATCAGCTGAGACATCCGGGCGCGGTCGTTGATGGTCCAGGCGTGGACCTCATAGCCGTAGTGACGCGCCAGGTGGATCTCGTTTTCGCTGATGCGGTTGTGGCGCAGCCCAAGGGCATCGAAGCCGCGTCGGTCCAGAGTGCCGGGCAGGATCAGCTGGGCCAGCAGGGTCACCCTGAGCTCGGGCTCCCGGGCACGAATCTCCTTGACCAGGGCCGCCGACATGGTGGCCAGGCGGGTCTCCCCGACCACGTCCACGCTCCCGCAGGCCGCGGTCGCCTCGGCATCCGCGGCCGCGTCATGGCAGGCCTGACGCTCCTGCGCCTCTTCGTGGAGGGAGGCGATCACCGCCTCCACCAGCGCCACTTCGCGCCCGGGATCCGGCTTCATGTCGATCATCAGGGCGCTTCGGCCGCGCACCGCGGCCAGAGCCTCATCCAGGCCGGGAATCGGCTCGCCCTGGAAGGCGTCGCCGAACCAGCTGCCCACGTCGAAGGCCGCCAGCTCCTCTCTCGTCACCTCCCCCAGATCACGCGGATCGCCGGTGAGACGGGTCAGGCTGCGGTCGTGGAACAGCACCACCTCGCCGTCGGCGGTGAGGCGTGCGTCGATCTCCACATAGTTCGCGCCATCGGCTACTGCCTGCTCCACCGCGGCCAAGGTGTTCTCCGGTGCGACCATGGAGCTGCCGCGATGGGCGATGACGGCGACCTCGTCGCGCAGCTCGAAGCTGTTGACGATCAGCCACGCCTGGGACAGGGCAAAGGCGATCACCCCCAGTTCCAGCGCCCAGGCCAGACGGCCGGGATGGGCATTGCCCGGTGGCGGGGCCGGGCGCGGCTCGCGGTGGGCCAGCCGCAGGGTGAGGCAGGCGGAGAGCAGAGCGTTGGCGGCGATGCCGACGAAGGTGATGGCCAGGGTCAGCAGCACGTAGGCGGTGAGGTAGGCCAGGGTGGCCGGCACCAGCACGGCGTTGCGTTCCGGCAGCCACCACAGCATGGGGGTAAACAGCCGGTCGAAGAGCAGGGTGGCCAGCAGGGGCAGGGCAATGATCAGCAGCAGCAGGGCGACCACTGCCACGGCGATGGGCCTCTTGCGCCCGTGGGTCAGGCGGTGGCTGCGGCTCAGCGCCTGGCGGGGCCACAGCCCCTCCATGGCCGTCAGCGGCAGAGCCAGGATCCAGCGGAAGTAGAGGGTGGCGGCAATGGCCGCCCAGGTGACCACCAGCGGCAGGCCGATGGCCAGGAACTGCCAAAGCGCCGGTGGGCGCACCCGCTGAATATAGTAGGGGTCGAGCCCGCCCAGGAAGGCACCATAGAGCCAGGCGATGGCGAAGGCGACCGGGATCACCAGCAGCAGGTGGGCGCCCACCTGCACCACCACCAGAGCAGCCAGCTGGGGAAGCCGGCGCAGGGTCCACCACAGCGCCTCGAAGGCCAGGCGGACGTGGTTGTCCCGAGGGCGCACCGCCACCAGGATCATCCCCGCCTGCTGGAGGTAGAGCACCAGGAAGGTGAGGCCGACGGCGGCCAGCAGCCACAGTGCACCGCCGACGCTCATCAGGATGTCGACGAGCTCGGCATTGGTGATCACCGGGCGGCCGAAGCGGGCGAGCAGTCGGGTCAGGCTCCAGGCCACTGCCGGGAGCAGCAACAGCGAGGCCAGCAGGGTGAAGAACAGATGATAGACGATCAGTGGCCGCAGGTGCTCGCGCAGGCTGCGCAGCACATCGCGGCTCAGCTGGGACAGGGCCAGCATGGCGCGTTCGCTATGAGGATCATGGGGTCAGGGTGACACCCGCCTGTATCGGGCTGCAAGGGCGGCCCGGTGCCGGCGATGGCGGCTCAGCCCTCCAGCGGCAGGCGCTCATTGGCCACGATGATGCCGTTGTTGTCGGCGTAGAGCCACTCGCCGGGGGCGAGCGTCACGCCGGCGAAGGTCACCGGGATATCACGCTGCCCCTCACCGCGCTTTTCGCTCTTGCGCGGATGGGCGCCCAGGGCCTGCACGCCGAGATCGGTCTCGGCCAGCACGTCCACGTCGCGCACGCAGCCATACAGGACCACCCCGCTCCAGCCGTTGTCGGCGGCCTGCTCGGCCAGCATGTCACCGAGCATGGCACAGCGCTGGGAGCCCCCGGCGTCCACCACCAGCACCGCGCCCTCGCCGGGCTCGGCCACCGCCTCCTTGACCGCGGAGTTGTCCTCGAAGCACTTCACGGTGCGGATCGGCCCGCAGAAGGCTTCGCGGCCACCAAAGTTGACGAACAGCGGGTCCAGTACCCGCACCTCGGGATGGGCGTCGCAGATATCGGGGGTAATGATATGGCTCATGTCGGGACTCCTTGCACCGGGTATCTGGCTTCGATGATGCCATAGCTGGAGCGATCAGACAGGACGGCTTTGGTGGGAACGCTCACCCACGCCGCCACAACGAAAAAAGCGCCCCCAGGCGGGGGCGCTTCTGTCATCGGCTCAGGCCGCCGCTCAGGCGGCCATTCGATGTTGCGAGCATCGGAGTCGAAGCTGAGGATATCAGAAAACGGGGCTATCAGGCTTCCTGGGTGACCGGAATCACGTTGGAAGCGGCGTTCTGATACTCCTCGATCTCGTGGAAGTTCATGTAACGATAGATCTCGCCGGCCATGGCGTCGAACTCGCCCATGTAGCGGCGGTACTCGTCGACGGTGGGCAGGCGACCTTCCACGGCGGCCACGGCCGCCAGCTCCGCGGAGGCGAGGTACACGTTGGCACCGTCACCGAGGCGGTTCGGGAAGTTGCGGGTGGAGGTGGAGACCACGGTGGACTTGGCGGCCACGCGGGCCTGGTTGCCCATGCACAGCGAGCAGCCCGGCATCTCCATGCGTGCACCGGCGCGACCGTAGATGCCGTAGTAGCCTTCCTCGGTCAGCTGGTGCTGGTCCATCTTGGTGGGCGGCGCCAGCCACAGACGGGTCTTCAGGCTGCCGGCCGGCTGCTTCTCGAGCAGCTTGCCCGCGGCGCGGAAGTGGCCGATGTTGGTCATGCACGAACCGATGAACACCTCGTCGATCTTCTCGCCGGCCACATCAGACAGCAGGCGGGCGTCGTCAGGGTCGTTCGGGGCGCAGAGTACCGGCTCCTTGAGCTCGGCCAGGTCGATCTCGATGATCTCGGCGTATTCGGCGTCCTTGTCGGCGCGCATCAGGCTCGGGTTGGCCAGCCACTCCTCCATGCCCTGGATGCGACGCTCGACGGTACGGCGGTCGCCGTAGCCGTTGGCGATCATCCACTTGAGCAGGGTGATGTTGGACTTCAGGTACTCGGTCACGCTCTCCTCGGAGAGGGTGATGGTACAGCCCGCGGCACTGCGTTCGGCGGAGGCGTCGGAGAGCTCGAAGGCCTGCTCGACGGTCAGGTCCTCGAGGCCCTCGATCTCCAGCACGCGACCGGAGAAGGCGTTCTTCTTGCCGGACTTCTCGACGGTCAGCAGCCCTTCCTTGATGGCGTAGTAGGGAATGGCGTGGACCAGGTCACGCAGGGTGACGCCCGGCTGCCGCTCGCCCTTGAAACGCACCAGCACCGATTCCGGCATGTCCAGCGGCATCACGCCGGTGGCGGCGGCGAAGGCCACCAGGCCGGAGCCTGCCGGGAAGGAGATGCCCAGCGGGAAGCGGGTGTGGGAGTCGCCACCGGTGCCCACGGTATCGGGCAGCAGCATGCGATTCAGCCAGCTGTGGATGATGCCGTCGCCCGGACGCAGGGAGACACCGCCACGGTTCATGATGAAGTCGGGCAGGGTGTGGTGGGTGTCCACATCGACCGGCTTGGGGTAGGCGGCGGTGTGACAGAAGGACTGCATCACCAGGTCGGCCTGGAAGCCGAGGCACGCCAGATCCTTGAGCTCATCGCGAGTCATGGGGCCGGTGGTGTCCTGGGAGCCCACGGTAGACATCGCCGGCTCGCAGTACATCCCCGGGCGCACGCCCTCGAGGCCGCAGGCCTTGCCGACCATCTTCTGGGCCAGGGTGAAGCCCTTGCCGGTGTCGGCGGGCTGCTCCGGCAGGCGGAAGACATCGGAGGGGGCCAGACCCATGGACTCACGCGCCTTGGTGGTCAGGCCGCGGCCGATGATCAGCGGGATGCGGCCGCCGGCGCGCACCTCGTCGAGGATCAGCTGGGTCTTGAGCTCGAAGGTGGTGAGCACTTCGTCGGTGCCGTGCTTGCACACCTTGCCCTCATAGGGGTAGACGTCGATGACGTCGCCCATCTCGAGCCTGGAGACGTCCATCTCCACTGGCAGGGCACCGGAATCTTCCATGGTGTTGAAGAAGATCGGGGCGATCTTGCCCCCGAAGCAGAAGCCGCCGGCCCGCTTGTTGGGCACGTAGGGGATGTCGTCGCCGAAGAACCACAGCACGGAGTTGGTGGCGGACTTGCGTGAGGAGCCGGTGCCGACCACGTCGCCCACGTAGGCGACCGGGAAGCCCTTGGCCTTCACTTCCTCGATCTGCTTCAGCGGGCCGGTGGTGCCGGGCACCTCGGGCTCGATGCCGTCACGCTCGTTCTTGAGCATGGCATTGGCGTGCACCGGGATATCGGGGCGCGACCAGGCGTCAGGCGCGGGGGAGAGGTCGTCGGTGTTGGTCTCGCCCGGCACCTTGAAGATGGTCAGGGTGATCTTCTCTTCCAGGGCGGGCTTGGAGAGGAACCACTCGGCCTCGGCCCAGGACTGGATGACGTCCTTGGCCACGGCGTTGCCCGCGCGGGCACGCTCTTCCACGTCGTGGAAGGCATCGAACATCAGCAGGGTGTGCTTGAGCTGCTCGCCCACTTCCTTGGCCAGCTCGGCGTCGTCCAGCAGCTCGACCAGGGAGACGATGTTGTAGCCGCCCTGCATGGTGCCCAGCAGCTTGACCGCGTGGATCCTGTCGATCAGCGGCGACTCGGCCTCGCCCTTGGCGATGGCGGTCAGGAAGCCGGCCTTGACGTAGGCGGCCTCGTCAACACCGGGGGGAACGCGATTGGTGATCAGGTCGAGGATGACCTCTTCCTCGCCGGCCGGCGGAGCCTTCAGCAGCTCGACCAGTGCGGCGACCTGTTCTGCGTTCAGCGGCTTCGGCGGCACGCCTTCGGCGGCGCGCTCCTCGACATGTTGGCGATAGGCTTCAAGCACGTTAGGGCCCTCATTGCTAGTGGAGCCAGAGTGACGCGGCTCGGCAGAATGCTCGCCGAAACATGCCTCTGGCACTGGAGTCAGGGGTGCAAGACCCCTCGTCCTGGTTGGTCGCGATTCTACGCGAGACTGTCGACAATGTTAAGCAAGCCCCGTCCCATGGGGCCTAGCACTTTGGTCGGCGCCATGTGGGTCGGGCTACAACGGCGGGAGAGGGAAGCGGGAATAGTGAGACGGCGCCGGCGATGGCCGGCGCCAGGATTTCAGCCGCGCTCGCCGACTTTTCAGTCAAGGCCTAAGGTTCCATCAGGGCCTGGCAATGAGGTGAAGATGATAGGCAACCTGTTCGAGGGGATTCCCGATCGCCTTCCCGAGGAGCGCTTCGAGGAGCTCATCAGCGGTAAAGCGGTGACGGTGGAGCGCATCGTCTCCCGTGGCCATACCTCGCCCGAGAGCGGCTGGTATGACCAGCCTCGCCACGAGTGGGTGCTGGTGCTCAAGGGGCGCGGCGTGGTGGCCTTCGAGCAGGGCGAGGAGGTGACGCTCGGCCCGGGGGACCACCTGCTGATTCCCGCCCACCGACGGCACCGGGTCGCCTGGACCGACCCCGACGAGGCGACCGTCTGGCTGGCGGTGCACTACGACTGACTCGGCACCAGGGAGGCCGCCATGGAGAAGGTCCCGCGTACGCTTCGACGCATCCTGCTGCTGCTCGCCCTGGCCCTGCCGGTGGTGGCCTGGCAGCTGTGGCTGGCGCCGGCCCGGGAGACTCGCCAGGCCTGGAGCGGCACCCTGATCGAAACCACCCGCACGCCCAGGCTGCTGCGCCTGGGCGAGCCGGGGACCCACCGTCGCCCCAGGGACTACCACCATGTCTGGCATGTCGATCTGGACGGTGGCGGGGTCCGGGAGGCGAGAGTGCCCCACCGGCTCTGGCACCACGGTGAACCGGGCCTGCCGGTGGTGAAGCGTCGCGGCGAGCGCTGGCCGGAGATCGACACCGACGAGTATCGCGACCAGCAGCGGCGCAACCGGGAGGGAACTCGGCGCGTGCTCGAGGTGCTGACCGGGCAGCCAGACGACGGCGGCTGAGCCCGATGTCTGAGTCACGATTGGATGTCGTGCCCTGCGTTCGCCGGTAGACTCACGCCGTGACGGTTCTGACACGAGGCGACAGGGTGGAATCAAGGCAGGGCTTTATCCTGACCCGTCACTGGGAGGACACGCCCCGGGGCACCGAGGTTACCCTGTGGCTGGCCACCGACGAGGGGCCGCTTCGGGTACGCCTGCCGGTGCAGCCCGCGGTGGCCTTCCTGCCCGCCGAGCAGCGTGCAGCGGCCGAGGCGCTGCTGGCCGGCGAAGCGGGGATCACCCTGCGCGCGCTTGAGCTGCGTGACTTCCATCACCGCCCGGTGCTCGGGCTTTACTGCGAGCAGTACCGGCAGCTGCTGAGACTCGAGCGGCGCCTGGACGAGGCCGGCCTCGCGCTCCACGAGGCCGATATCCGCCCGCCGGAGCGCTACCTGATGGAGCGCTTTATCACCGCCCCCGTCGAGGTCACGGGCAAGGCAGATGGACAGGGCGGCCTGGTGGAGGCGCGCCTGCGCCCGGCGCCGGCCTATCGCCCGCGGCTGCGCACGGTATCGTTGGATATCGAGACCAGCGGCCGGGGCGAGCTCTACTCCATCGCCCTGGAGGGCTGCGGCCAGCGCTGCGTCTTCATGCTGGGGCCGGTCAACGGCGGTGAGAGCGAACTCGACTTCACGCTCGAGTATTGCGACAGCCGCGCCGAGCTGATCCGGCGCCTCAACGCCTGGTTCGCCGAGCATGACCCCGACGCCATCATCGGCTGGAACCTGGTGCAGTTCGACCTGCGTGTGCTGCGCGACCACGCCGAACGGCTGGGTGTGCCGCTCCGGCTGGGCCGCGGTGGCAGCGAGCTCGAGTGGCGCGCCCACGGTCACCAGCCCAACCACTTCTTCGCCGCCGCCGCCGGGCGGCTGATCATCGACGGCATCGAGGCGCTGCGCTCGGCCACCTGGCACTTCCCCTCCTTCAGCCTGGAGAACGTGGCCCGGGAACTGCTGGGCGAGGGCAAGGCGATCGACAACCCCTACCAGCGCCTGGACGAGATCCTGCGCATGTTCGCCGAGGACAAGCCGTCGCTGGCCCGCTACAACCTCAGGGACTGCGAGCTGGTCACGCGGATCTTCGCCAAGGCCGAGCTGCTGGACTTCCTGCTCGAGCGGGCCGCGGTGACCGGCCTGCCCGCCGACCGCAGCGGCGGCTCGGTGGCGGCCTTCACCCACCTCTACCTGCCGCGGCTGCATCGCCTGGGCCTGGTGGCCCCGAGCCTCGGCGAGGGAGAGGACGCCGAGAGCCCGGGCGGCTTCGTCATGGACTCCCGCCCCGGCCTCTACGATTCGGTGCTGGTGCTCGACTTCAAGAGCCTCTACCCCTCGATCATCCGCAGCTTCCTGATCGACCCGGCGGGGCTGGTGGAGGGGCTCGCCGAGCCTTCGGATGCCGCCTCGGTGCCGGGCTTTCGCGGCGCGCGCTTCTCGCGCACCCGCCATGCCCTGCCGGCCATCGTCGAGAGCGTCTGGGCCGGGCGCGAGGCCGCCAAGCGTGCCGGCAACGCGCCGCTCTCCCAGGCGCTGAAGATCATCATGAACAGCTTCTACGGGGTGCTGGGCTCCAGGGGCTGCCGCTTCTTCGATGCGCGCCTCGCCTCATCGATCACCATGCGCGGCCACGCCATCATGCACCGCACCCGCGAGCTGATCGAGGCGGAGGGGTATACCGTTATCTATGGCGACACCGACTCGACCTTCGTCTGGCTGGGCCGCCCCTGCGAGGAAGAGGAGGCGGCAGCGATCGGCCATCGGCTGGTGGATCGCGTCAACGCCTGGTGGCGCGAACACCTGGCCGAGGAATATGGTCTGGCGAGCGCCCTGGAACTGCAGTTCGAGACCCACTACCGGCGCTTCTTGATGCCCACCATCCGCGGCGCCGAGGCGGGCAGCAAGAAGCGCTATGCGGGGCTGGTGCGGGACGCGGAGGGCCAGGAGCGGCTGGTGTTCAAGGGCCTCGAGACGGTGCGCACCGACTGGACGGAGCTCGCCAAGGCGTTCCAGCAGGAGCTCTACCGGCGGGTCTTCACCGGCGAACCCTGGCGGGAGTATGTGCGCGTCTACGTGCAGGCCTTCCTGGCGCGTGCCCGGGCGGGGGAGTTCGACGAGCGGCTGGTCTACCGCAAGCGGCTGCGCCGGCGCCTGGACGACTACCGCCGCAACGTGCCGCCCCACGTGCGGGCGGCCAGGCTCGCCGATGCCGAGAACGACCGCCTGGGCCGGCCGCGGCAGTACCAGCACGGCGGCTGGATCCGCTACGTGATGACCCTGGCCGGCCCCGAGCCCCTGGAGGCGCGCCACTCGCCCATCGACACCGACCACTACCTGACCCGCCAGCTCCAGCCGGTGGCCGACGCCATCCTGCCCTTCGTGGGCGACGACTTCGCCACCCTGATCGACCGCCAGTTGGGGCTGTTCTGAGCGCGGCAGGGGTCAGCTGTGGGCAGGCCAGGTCGCGTCGGTTCCCGAGGGCGTCGGATACCGCCCGAACTGCAGCTCGGCCAGGTGGCGGTAGAGGGGGCTCGATGTCATCAGCTCCGCGTGGCGACCGGCGGCCACCAGCCGGCCCTCGTCCAGCACCAGCAGGCGATCGGCGGACACCACCGTGGCCAGCCGGTGGGCGATCACCAGGCTCGTGCGACCCACCATCAGCCGGTCCAGGGCCTGCTGTACCAGCCGCTCGCTCTCGGCATCCAGGGCACTGGTGGCCTCGTCCAGCAGCAGCACCCGCGGGTCCTTGAGCAGCGCCCGGGCAATCGCCAGGCGCTGGCGCTGGCCGCCCGAGAGCTGCACGCCGCCGGGGCCCAGGGGGGTGTCGAACCCCTGTGGCAGTGCCTCGATGAAGGCCAGGGCGTTGGCGTCCCGGGCCGCCCGGCGCAGGGTCTCCAGGTCCGCCTCCGGGTCGCCGTAGCGCAGGTTATCGGCCACGCTGCCGGTGAACAGCACCGGTTCCTGGGCCACCAGCCCCAGGGCAGAGCGCAGCGCGCCGGGGTCGAGCTCGCGCAGGTCGATGCCGTCCAGGCGCAGGGTGCCGGCGTCGGGGTCGTGGAAGCGCAACAGCAGGGCAAGCAGGGTGCTCTTGCCGGCCCCGGAGGGGCCTACCAGGGCCACCCGCTCACCCGGTTGTATGGTCAGGTCGAATCCCGCCAGCGCCGGGGTCTCCCGACCCGGGTAGGTGAAGCTCACCCCTTCGAAGCGCAGCTCGCCGGAGGGCGGCTCGGGCAGTGGCACCGGGTGCGCCGGCGGCGCGATGGCCGGCCGGGTATCCAGCAGCTCCAGCAGGCGCTCCGCGGCGCCCGCAGCGCGCTGCACGTCCCCGGCCACCTCGGCCAGGGTCGCCACGGCGCCTGCCGCCAGCACCGCGTAGAAGACGAAGGCCGAGAGCTCGCCGGCGCTCATGGTGCCGGCCAGCACCGCCTGGCCGCCCTGCCACAGCATGATGCCCACCGCCGCGAAGACGGCCAGCATGGCGATGCCGGTCAGCCAGGCACGCTGGCGGGTGCGTTCGATGGCGCTTTCGAAGGCCTCCTCGACGCGACCCGCATAGTCGCGCCGGTCGAGTCTCTCGTGGGTGAAGGCCTGGACGGTACGGATGCCGGAGAGCGCCTCGTCGGCATACCGGCCGAGTTCCGCCACCCGGTCCTGGCTGGCGCGGGAGAGCCGCCGCACCCGCCGCCCGAACCAGAGGATCGGCAGCACCGTGGCGGGAATGCCCAGCAGGACGATGGCCGAGAGCCAGGGCTGGGTCACCAGCATCAGCGCCACGGCGCCGATGAGCATCAGCAGGTTGCGCAGCGCCAGGGAGACCGAGGAGCCGAACAGGCTCTGCAGCACGCTGGTATCGGCGGTGAGCCTCGAGGTGATCTCGCCGGCGGCCTGACCGGGCGCCTGGGCGCTCTCGAAGAAGCCGGGCTCCAGGGTCAGCAGGTGGTCGAAGACCCGGCGGCGCAGGTCGGCGGCCAGCCGCTCGCCGATCCAGGTCACCAGGTAGTAGCGCAGCGCCGAGGCCATGGCCAGCACCGTCACCACGCCGAGCATCAGCGCGAGGGCCTGGCCGAGGGCATCGCTGTCGGCGGCCATGAAGCCGCGGTCGATCACCAGGCGCAGCCCCTGGCCGAGCAGCAGCACGCTGCCCGAGGCCGCGAGCAGGGCGATGGCCGCCAAAGCCAGTCGCCATCGATAGGGGGCCAGCAGGCCCAGCAGGCGCAGCAGCACGCGCGGGTCGGGGCGTGAACTCATCGCGGATCTCGGCAGGCAGGAAAGGGATGGAGCATGCGCCGACGATAGCAGCCCGGCAAGCTCCCCGCATGGCCTGGAGGGCCGGGTGCGGGTGGCGCGACGCGATGTCGCTTGAAGGGGGAGAGAGCAAGCGCCATATTCGGCTTCAGACAACGCTACCCGAGAGATCCCCATGACCGATTCCCTGACTCTTGGCTGCCCTCACTGTGGCGCCATCAACCGTGTCAGCCAGGCGCGCCTGAACGACGGCCCGAAGTGCGGTAAGTGCAAGAAAACGCTGTTCACCGGCGAGCCGGTGGCGCTGTCGGAAGCCAATTTCCGTGCCCTGGTGGAACGCAGCGAACTGCCGGTGGTGGTGGACTTCTGGGCGGCCTGGTGCGGCCCGTGCAAGATGATGGCGCCGATATTCGCCGAGGCGGCTCGCGAGCTGGAGCCGCGCATGCGTTTCGCCAAGCTTGATACCGAGGCCCAGCAGGGCCTGGCCGGGCGCTTCGGCATCCGCAGCATTCCCACCCTGATCGTGTTCAGGAACGGCCAGGAGGTGGCCCGACAGCCAGGGGTGCTGCAAGCATCCCAACTGCGTCAGTGGCTGCGTCCGCATCTGGCATAGTCATCAGACAGTAAGCCCAGTCGGTCCCGGAGAACGAGGCGTGGTTGTCCGGCAATGGCCGGGGGGATACCACCACGCGGTTGCGCCCCTGTGACTTGCCCTTGTAGAGCGCCTTGTCGGCGCGCAGCAGGGCGGGATCGAGCCGCGTCTCATGTGCCTCGATGCGGCTGATGCCAACCGTGACGGTCAGTGGCGTCTCGTCGCCGAGCATCGGCAGCTTCAGCGCGCTGACCCTCTTGCGCAGCCGCTCGGCGATGGCCGCCGCGGTGCCGAGATCTGCCAGGGGCAGGGCAATCACGAACTCCTCGCCGCCATAGCGGCCCAGGACGTCGGATTCCCGCAATACCGACTGGCAGCAACCGGCCACCGTGGTGAGCACCAGGTCACCCACCGCATGGCCGTGACGGTCATTGAGCTGCTTGAAGAGGTCCACATCGACCATGCACAGTGCCAGGGGGGTACCGTCTCGACGGGCGCGGCGCAGCTCCTGCTCGGCCAGTTCGAAGAAGTGGCGACGGTTGGAAATGCCGGTCAGGCCGTCGGTGCAGGCCATGTGGCGCAGCCTTGCCTCAAGCTCCTCGCGCTCCTGGATTTCCTCCTTGAGGCGGCGATTCGTCGATCGTTCCTCCAGCAGCAGGGCAAACTGCTCGCGCTTGAGGCGCTTGATCCGCGTGATCGTCATCAAGCCGAGGAGGTTGACGAATATCAGCAGCAGCAGGCTGGTCATCACCAGCACCGTCGGCAGGCTGGAGCCAGAGAGTGACACCGTCAGGAAACCCGCGATCAGGTAGGCATTGCCGGCCAGCATCCAGGGCAGGCGGTTGGGCAGGAAGAGATAGAGCGCCATGCTGGCCACCACCAGGGAGGCGACGTGGATGCCCTCATGCAAGGGTCGCAGCAGTATGGTCAGCAGCATCACGGACAGGCACAGCAGGCAGACCAGATTGATGGGCAAGATCATCTGGGCCACCGCCGGCCGCCGCCAGATAGCCAGGACCACGACCAGGCAGGCCGCCACGGTGACCAGGCGAACGGAAAGCAGGGTGGCAAAGCTATCGCCGAATCCGAGCAACACATAGTCGGCCAGGACAAAGGCCAGGAATAACCCGGCAATCAGGCAAAGAGCCAGGCGCAGCTGGCAGGCGTGATGCGCCAGTATCGAGCGCTTGAACAGTGCCTCCATGGCCGGGTCTCGGAACTCAGCCTGCCAGTTCAGAAGCTCAGCCTCTCCAATCAGTTGCCGCATGCCAGATCCCTCGGATGCCGGGCCCATGACGCGCACAGGATGCTTGTCACTTGGGTATCTGGTGAAGCTTGGTCCTGAAACGAGTCGGGCGCCAGCCACTTCAACTCGCTGTCCTTTATTGCCTACATTCTTTGTAAGCCAAGACTTACGCTATTAGATTATCCTTTATAATCAGCATAATAGCCTGAGTTTTCTCATCCCTGATGGATCAGTTCTTTCCTTTGAGCTGATCTTTCAACTGCTTGGGCACCTGCTTGATGATCAGCCGATCGGCGACTTCGTCATACTCCACGCTGGAACCCAGCAGGTGGGAGTCGAAGCTGATCGAGACCCCGCCGGCGCGGCCGGTGAAGCGGCGAAACTGGTTGAGGGTCCTGCGGTCGGGGGGGATCTCCGGGGAGAGGCCGTAGTCGGCGTTGCGGATATGGTCATAGAAGGCCCTGGGCTGCTGTTCATCGAGCACCTCCGAGAGCTCCTCCAGCGTCATCGGCTCGCCGCGGCTGGCCTGGTCGCTGGCGTAGCCGATCAGGGCGTCGGTCTTCTCGCGGCTCGCCTCCTCGGGCAGGTCCTCCTTCTCGACGAAGTCGCTGAACGCCCTCAGCAGGGTGCGGGTCTCGCCGGAGGCATCGACTCCCTCCACGGCGCCGAGCAGGGCGGCAAACCCTTCGGCCAGGGCCTTGCCACCCCGGTCGCGGGTCCAGGAGAGGTACTGCCGGGAGTTGCCGGCCTGCCACTGGGTCAGGTCGATGCGTGCCGCCAGGCTCATCTGGGCCAGGTTGAGCTGGCGGGCCGGCACCAGTGCCAGCTGCGGGTCCACCGCGAAGCCCTCGCGATGGTGGAGCAGGGCCAGGGTGAGGAAGTGCCCATCACCGAAGCGGGTCTCCAGCACGACCAGGTCACCGGACACCGACAGGTGGGCGTCGAGCAGGGCGGTCAGGCGTTCGGCGATGGCGCGGGTCAGGGCCACGAAGTCGCGGCCATCGGCCAGGTAGTCGGCCAGCTCCCCGGCCAGCGGCGACGCCTGTTCGCTGCCTTCGTCCGCGAAGTGGCCCCACGCCTTGCCCTTGGCGTGGTAGGCGCGGTTGAGCCCCTCCAGCAGGGCGTCCAGGGTGTCGGTCCCGGGCAGCGTCGCTTCGGCGGCGACCAGCCTCGCCGGGGCGTCGCCATTCTTCTCGATGCGGTGAACGATGGCGTTGAGGATCGGCATGGGTCTCTCCCGGGTGGTGGTCAAGGGCGGCGATGATACCCGTCCCGGTGTCATGCCGACAGTCGCCTAGGGCCTGAGCCGGTACCCCGTGCGGAAGATCCGCTCCACCACCACCAGGGCCACGGTCAGGAACAGCAGGATCATGCCCAGGCTCACCACCGGGCTGACGTCGCTGATGCCGTAGAAGCTCCAGCGGAAGCCGCTCACCAGGTAGACCACCGGGTTGACCAGAGTCACCGCCTGCCAGAAGGGGGGCAGCATGTCGATGGAGTAGAAGGTGCCGCCCAGGAAGGTCAGCGGGGTGATCACCAGCAGTGGGACCAGCTGCAGCTTCTCGAAGCCATCGGCCCAGATGCCGATGATGAAGCCCAGCAGGCTGAAGGTCACCGCGGTGAGCAGCAGGAACAGCACCATCATCAGCGGGTGCTCGATGGAGTAGGGTACGAACAGCCGGGCGGTGACCAGCACGATCAGCCCCAGAATGATCGACTTGGTGGCCGCCGCCCCCACGTAGCCGATCACGATCTCCCAGTAGGAGATGGGCGCCGAGAGGATCTCGTAGATCGAGCCCGAGAAGCGCGGGAAGAAGATGCCGAAGGAGGCGTTGGAGACGCTCTGGGTCAGCAGCATCAGCATGATCAGCCCGGGCACGATGAAGGCGCCGTAGCTGACCCCGTTCACCTCGCTGATCCGTGTGCCGATGGCTGCGCCGAACACCACGAAGTAGAGCGAGGTGGAGATCACCGGCGAGACGATGCTCTGCAGCACGGTGCGCAGGCTGCGGGCCATCTCGGCTTGATAGAGGGTCTTCACGGACTGCAGGTTCATGCCGTCTCCTTGACCAGGCTGACGAAGATCTCCTCCAGGGAGCTCTGGCGGGTGTGCAGGTCCTTGAAGCCGATGCCGGCGGCCTCCAGGTCGGCGAGCAGCTCGGCGATGCCGGCCTGGTCCTCGCCCGGTACGTTGGCGTCGTAGGTGTAGACCAGCGCGTGGCCCTCCTCGGCCAGCGCCAGCTCATGGCGGGCGAGTGAGCCCGGCACCGTCTCCAGCGGTTCACGCAGGTGCAGGGTCAGCTCCTTGCTGCCCAGCTTGCGCATCAGGGCCTGCTTCTCCTCCACCAGCACCAGCTCGCCGCGACGGATCACGCCGATGCGGTCGGCCATCTCCTCGGCCTCCTCGATGTAGTGGGTGGTGAGGATGATGGTCACGCCGCTGTCGCGCAGCTGGCGCACCACCTCCCACATGTCGCGGCGCAGTTCCACATCGACCCCGGCGGTGGGCTCGTCCAGGAACAGGATCTCCGGTTCGTGGGCCAGCGCCTTGGCGATCAGCACCCGTCGTTTCATGCCGCCGGAGAGGGTGATCAGGCGGTTGTGGCGCTTGTCCCACAGCGACAGCGAGCGCAGTACCTTCTCGATGTGGGCCGGATCCTTGCCCTTGCCGAACAGCCCGCGGCTGAAGCTTACGGTGTCCCACACCGTGGTGAAGGCCTCGTTGGTCAGCTCCTGAGGGACCAGGCCGATCCGCTCGCGGGCGGCGCGGAACTCGCGTACGTTGTCGTGGCCGTCCACCAGCACCCGGCCGGAGGTGGCATTGACCAGGCCACAGATCACGCTGATCAGCGTGGTCTTGCCGGCGCCGTTGGGGCCCAGCAGGGCGAAGATCTCGCCGTGACGGATCTCCAGACTGATCTCCTTGAGCGCCTCGAAGCCGCCCGCATAGGCCTTCGAGAGTCGCTCGACGGCAATGACCGGGGCGTCACTCAAGGGTGATGTCCTCCTCGAAGGTGAGGTTGAGGTCGAGCCCGGTGATCTGCACCCGGACGCTTGCCGGCAGCGCCTCGTCACCCGTCAGGCGCCCCTCCTCCAGCGCCAGTTGCACCGCCTTCTCGATCTCCTGCTGGGTGGTGACGCCCACAGTCTTGAGCAGCTTGCGGATACTCTTCTGAAAGGCCTCGTCGTTCATCCTGTCCGTCTCCTGGCGTGGTCGATGATGCCCACCATCCTAGCGCGACTCGCCGAATGATACAGGCGATGTGGATTTTACAGTATATGTACAAGAAAAAAGCCGCGCAGGAGAATCCTGCGCGGCCGGGATCGGTGATCTCGCGGGGATCAGCTGCGGCTGGTGATCTCGAGCAGGTGGTAGCCGAACTGGGTCTTCACCGGGCCGTGTACCTTGTTCAGCTCGCCGGAGAATACCACCTCGTCGAACTCGCGGACCATCTGGCCGGGGCCGAAGCTGCCCAGGTCGCCTCCCTGGCGGTTGGAGGGGCAGGTGGAGTTCTCGCGGGCCACCTCGGCGAAGTCGCGGCCGCCCTCGATCTCGGCCTTGAGGGCCTCACACTTCTCCTTGCTGTCTACCAGAATATGACGGGCGGTTGCCTTGGCCATGGAAGTCTCCTGAAGGTTGGTTCCGTGGTGCCGGCGGTGCCGCCGGCGTGTCACGGCGAGGATAGCATGCCTCTTCCCGAGGGGAAGGGCCGGCAGCACGGCTCAGCCACCCAGCCCGATGCTGATCCGGAGGGCCTGCAGGCCCTCCAGTTCCAGGCGGACCTCATTGGAGAAGACCGGATGGCCGATCACGCGAACGTTCAGGGTGGCCTCGGCGCCGCGTGGCGCGCCTGTGCCGCTCACCGTGTCACAATGGCGCTCAGCGGGCTCACCTCGGGCTGCGCGAGAACCTCAATGCCATCAGGAACGATGACCCACACCAAGCACTTTACCCAGCTTGCCCAGCGGCTGGGCGAATGGCAGCCGCTGTGGCGCTGCCTGCCCTTCCAGCACCCGCGGCTGCCCTGGCAGGCGAGCTGGCCGGGGCTGGCCGAGGCGCTGCTGGCGCTCTCCGACGCCGACGTGGCGCGCCTGCAGGAGGCTCCCTTCATGGATTCCCCCCTGGCCGCCTGGCTGCCCGTGGAGGAACTGGCTCGGCTGGTGGCCCTGCCGGCGCTGGCGGGGCAGGGCGGGGTACGGGCCGAGGGACTGCCCGACGCCTGGGGAGAACAGGTCGGGGGGCGCAAGTGGCGCCAGGTGCAGGCCTTCCTGCCCCAGGTAGAGGTCGCCCCGGATGAGGCGCTGGTGGAGTGGTGTGCCGGCAAGGGGCACCTGGCCCGGGCCCTGTCGCGTCGGCATGCCATCGAGGTGACCGCCCTGGAGTGGCAGCCGGCGCTGTGCGAGGCGGGCCGCGCCCTGGCCCGGCGGCAGGGCGCTCGGGTGACGCTGCGGGAGCAGGACGTCATGGCCGAGGACGCCGCGGCGTGGCTGGACGCCCGGACCCGGGTGGCGGCGCTGCACGCCTGCGGCGACCTGCACCGGCGGCTGCTGACGCTCGCCGCCGAAGCGGGGAGTGCCGTGACCCTGGCGCCCTGCTGCTACCAGCGCACCGCGGACGAGCGCTATCGGCCGCTCTCCCGGCTCGGTCGCCGCCTGGCCGAGGCGCACGGCCTGTCGCTCGAGCGCGATGACCTGGCCCTGGCCGTGCAGGAGACGGTCACCGCCCCCCGCGGCGTGCAGCGCCACCGGGAGCGGGCCGGCGCCTGGCGGCTCGGCTTCGACCGGCTGCAGCGCGAGGTGCGCGGCGTCGATGCCTACCTGCCGGTGCCGAGTCTCGCCTACGGCCAGATGCCCGCGACCTTCGAGGCCTTCTGCCGCTGGGCGGCGCAGCAGAAGGGCATCGTGCTGCCCGCAGGAATCGACTGGCGCGCCCACGAGGCCGCCGGCTGGCAGCGCCAGCGGGAGGTGGCCCGCCTGGAACTCGCCCGCCACCTCTTCCGCCGCCCTCTGGAGGTGTGGCTGGCGCTGGATCGCGTGGCCTTCCTGGAGGAGGCCGGCTATGCGGTGGAGCTCGGCACCTTCTGCCCCCGGGAGCTCACCCCTCGCAACCTGGTGCTGCGCGGGCGCAAGCGTTGAAACGCCGGCCGTCACGGCGCGGTTTCCTCGCTGCCCCGGCTCGGTCACAGTGGAGGCCTGAGGCCTGGTCGGAAGCAGGGATGAGAGCATGAGAGGCGTGGGACTCGGCATCAGCGTGCTGCTGCTCGCCGCTGTGGTGGGGGTGGCGCTGTGGCCATCGGTGGACAGGCCCGGGCGGGAGCCGCCTCGCCTGGACGTCGAGCTCGACCGCGCGGCCCTGGCCGAGCGCCGCGGAGCGCTGCTCGACGAGATCGTCTTCCTGCGCGAGACCGACATCGGCCGGGTCACCGGGCTGATCGAGTCGGGCAGCCACCAGCTCTTCAGCCAGGGGATCTCCAGCCCCACGGTGGTCAACCGGCTGCGCGACTCCGTCCACGCCGACATCGACCTGGCCTTCGGTACGTCCAGCGAGCTGACCTTGAACCCCGCCGGGCCGACGCTTGCCGACGGCAGCCTCAACCCCTTCGCCCTGCCCGAGATCCGCGAGGCGCTCAACTGGCTGATCGACCGTCGCCACGTGGCCGAGGAGCTCTATGGCGGCCTGGCCGTGCCGCGCACCCTGCCGCTCTCCACCGCCTTTCCCGACTACTCGCGGCTGGCGGAGGTGGCCCGGGCGCTGGAGCTGCACTATGCCCACGACCCCGAGCGGGCCCGCGCCGCCATCGATGCCGGCATGCGAGAGCTTGGCGCCGAGCGCCGGGAAGGGCGCTGGTTCTTCGAGGACGAGCCGGTGCGCCTGCGCCTGCTGATCCGCACCGAGGACGAGCGCCGCCGGGTGGGGGACTATCTCGCCAACCTGCTGCAGGAGATCGGCTTCGAGGTGGAGCGCCGCTACCGCACCGCCGAGGAGGCCTCGCGGCTGTGGATCGCCACCGACCCCGCGGCGGGCCACTGGCACCTCTACACCGGCGCCTGGATCTCCATCGTGATCCAGCGCGACCAGGCGGACAACTTCAGCTTCTACTACACCCCCCGCGGGCGCGCCGAGCCGCTGTGGCAGGCCTACCGCCCCGCGCCCGAGTTCGATGCGCTCGCCGATCGGCTCTCCCGGCGCGACTACGCCAGCTGGGAGGAGCGCCAGGCGATGATGGCCGAGGCCCTGGCGCTGGCCCTCGCGGACTCCTCCCGGGTGTGGCTGGTGGACCAGCTCAACGCCTCGGCCAGGGCCGCCAACGTCGAGGTGGCCGCGGATCTGGCCGGCGGGGTCTCCGGCTCGGCGCTGTGGCCCTACACCCTGCGCTACACCGACCGCCTCGGCGGGCGCATGGTGGTGGGGCTGCCGGGGCTGCTGGGCGAGCCCTGGAACCCGGTGGCCGGCAGCAACTGGGCCTTCGACCGCATGATCACCCGGGCCACCCTGGACCCGATGGTGCTGCCCGACCCCTACACCGGGCTCTACCACCCCCAGCGCATCGCCCGCGCCGAGGTGGCGGTGGAACAGGGCGTGCCGGTGGAGCAGACCCTCGACTGGCTGACGGTGACCCGGGAGGCGCATATCCGGGTGCCCGACGACGCCTGGGTCGACTGGGATGTCCTCTACGGTCGTTTCATCACCGCCGAGGAGGCCCACCCCGAGGGGCGCTCCGCCCGCACCCGGGTGCGGGTCCACTACGACGATGACCTGTTCGCCCACCGCTGGCATGACGGCTCCTGGCTGACGCCGGCGGACTTCGTGCTGCCCTGGATTCTCGACGTCGAGCGCGCCAGCGAGGCGAGCCCGCTCTTCGACCCGGCCCACCTGGCCACCTTCGAGGCCTTCCGCCGCCACTTCCGCGGCTGGCGGATCCTCTCCACCGAGCCACTGGTGATCGAGGTCTACAGCGACCAGATCTTCCCCGACGCCGAGAGCATGGTGGCCGCCCGGGCGCCGAGCCCGCTGCCCTGGCACGTGCTGATGCTGGGCATTCTCGGCGAGCGCCGCGGCGAGCTGGCCTTCTCCTCCAACAAGGCGGACCGCCACCGGGTCGACTGGCTGAGCCTGGTGGCCGGCCCCAGCCTGCCGGCGCTGGCGCGGCTGCTGGAGCAGGCCAGGGAGGCCAGCGAGCTGCCCTACGAAGTGGCCCTGGGCGAGTGGCTCTCGCCGGGCGAGCGCGAGCGCCGCCTGGAGGCCCTCGCCGCCTGGCACGAGGCCTTCGGCCACTTCTGGGTGGGCAGCGGCCCCTATCGGCTCCACTCGGTACATCCCGTGGAGGGCAGCGTGGTGCTGCGCCGCTTCGAGGGGTATCGCGACCCCGCCGACCGCTGGCTCGGCCTGAGCACGGCGCCTATTCCGGAGCTGGTGCTCGATGGCCCCCTGGTGGTGGAGGCGGTCGCCCCGAGCGCTCGCAACGGCCTGGCGGCCGGCGGCGGCGAGGGGCGCGAGGCCGCCGAGTTTCGCCTCAGCCTGACCGTGGAGGGCGAGCCCTATCCCGAGGCGGACGTCCAGGAGGTGAGCTACCTGCTGTTCGACGGCCAAGGGGCGCTTGCCCATCGCGGCGAGGCCAGGCCGCTGGGCGATGGCGAGTGGCGAGTGCTGCTGGACGCCGAGGTCCTGGCGGCCCTGGGCAGCGGCGCCAACAGCCTGGAGCTGGCCGTGATCAGCCGGCGGGTGGCGCTGCCGGCCTTCGCCTCCCATGTGTTTGCCACCGTGCCAGCCGGCGAGGAGGTGCCCCGATGACCCCCGATTCCTCCACCGAACCGCGGCGCCCCTCACTGCGTCGCGCCCGCCTGCGCGACCTGCGCCATCTGCTGCTCTTCGCCCTGGGGCGCCTCGTCGCCCTGCTGGCCACGGTGCTGGTGGGGGTCTACCTGACCATCGTGGTGGCCAACATGGGCGGTCAGGTGGATGAGCTGCGCCTGGTGCAGATCAGGAGCGAGGTGGTCGAGACGGTGCGCGCCGATCCGGCCTTCTTCGACATGCCCGGCGAGGAGCGCAACGCCCTGGTGGCGCGCCAGGTGGCCCTGGAGGTGGAGCGGCTGCGCCTCGACCAGCCCTTCGTGGTGCGCAGCCTCGACTACCTCAGGCGGGCCATGAGCCTGGACCTGGGGCGTGCCGAGCAGATGCACAGCGATCGCGGCTCCCGGGAGGTGCGCGACATCATCACCGAGCGGCTGCCGGCGACCCTGCTGCTGTTCGGCACCGCCAACCTGCTGGTGTTCTTCACCGCGGTGTTCGCCGCCCTGCGGCTGTCGCGGCGCTACGGCAGCAGCCTGGATCGCATGGTGGTCGCCCTGGCGCCGAGCTCGGCGGCACCGGGCTGGTTCTACGGCATCTTCCTGATCCTCCTGCTGGCCTTCCTGTTTCCGCTGCTGCCCGCCGGGGGCATGGTCACCGCGCCGCCTCCCGAATCCCGCCTGGCATACGCCGCCAGCCTTATCCGCCATATGCTGCTGCCGGTGGCGGCGATGTTCCTCTCCTCGATCTTCGTCTCCATCTACTCCTGGCGGACCTTCTTCCTGATCCACGCAAGCGAGGACTACGTGGAGATGGCCCGCGCCAAGGGGCTCTCGTCGCGGCGCATCGAGCGCCGCTACATCCTGCGCCCGGCGCTTTCGCCCATCATCACTAGCTTCCTGCTGATGCTGATCGGCCTGTGGAGCGGGGCGATCATCCTCGAGCAGGTGTTCAACTGGCCCGGGCTCGGCTCGCTGCTGTTCCAGGCCATCGGCCACCGCGATACCCCGGTGATCATCGGCGGGGTGGTGATCTTCGCCTACCTGCTGGCGGCGACCGTGTTCGCGCTCGATATCCTCTATGCGCTGCTCGACCCGCGGGTACGGATCAAGGGAGGTCGCCGATGAGCACCGAGACCCGGCCCAGGGCCTGGCGAGAGCTGGCCCGCTACCCCTCGGCGCTGCTGGGTGTGTTGATCATCCTGCTGCTCGCCGGCGTGGCCCTCGCCACGCCGCTGGTGATTCCCTACGGCGAGGCCCTGGAGCGCTGGCGGGGCGGCGAGATGTGGCAGCGCCACCCGGTCAACGCCTCGCCGGCCTGGGTCGACCGCCTGCGCGGCGGCAACGCCGCCCGCACCCTGACGGTGGCCAGCCACGCCGCCGAGATCGAGGAGGTGCCCTTCCCGGGCGGGCGGCGGCTGCAGGTCCCGCTGGACTTCGACTACGCCTACGATGGCTTTCCCAGCGAGATCAACCTCTTCCTCGCCGCCGAGGACCATGCCCGCGCCCCCTTCGTGCGGCTCACCTGGCAGACCCCGGATGGCCGCGAGGTGGCGCTGGGCGGCTATCGGGTCGCCCGCCAGGAGCGGATCTCGATCTCCCAGGACCGCGGCCTGGCGCAGCGACTGGGCGGCCTCGCGCCCCATATCGGACTGCTGAGCGACCCCCTGGCGGAGGGCGAGCCCGAGGTGCTCCATGGCGGCTATCGGCTGCTGCTCGATGCGGTGGTCTTCGACGATCAGGCCGGGCTCGAGGCCGAACTGGTGCTCTACGGCCGGGTCCATGGCATCGCCGGCACCGACCACCAGCGCCGCGACCTCAGCCTGGCGCTGCTGTGGGGAACGCCGGTGGCGCTCGCCTTCGGGCTGATCGCCGCGGTGGGCACCACCCTGACCACCCTGGTGATCGCCGCCGTGGGGGTCTGGTACCGCGGCTGGGTGGACGCCGTGATCCAGCGGCTCACCGAGGTCAACATGATCCTGCCGGTGCTGCCGATCCTGGTGATGGTGGGCACCCTCTACTCGACCAGCATCTGGCTGATGCTCGGGGTGGTGGTGCTGCTGGGCATCTTCAGCGCCGGCATCAAGACCTACCGCGCCATGCTGCTGCCGATCCGCGAGGCGCCCTACATCGAGGCCGCACTCGCCTACGGGGCCTCGGATATGCGCATCGTGTGGCGCTACATGCTGCCGCGCATCCTGCCCGTGCTGATCCCCACCTTCGTGACCCTGATCCCCACCTTCGTCTTCCTGGAGGCATCGCTGGCGGTGCTGGGGCTGGGCGACCCCGAGCTGCCCACCTGGGGCAAGGTGCTCAACGATGCCCAGTCCCAGAGCGCGCTCTACAACGGCTACGTCTACTGGGTGGTGGCCCCGGCGATCCTGCTGATGCTCACCGGTCTCGGCTTCGCCATGCTCGGCTTCGCGCTGGATCGGGTCTTCAATCCACGACTGAGGAGCCTGTGATGGCAGGGACGACGGC
>NZ_JACUUD010000185.1 GCF_014859505.1 Halomonas sp. | reverse complement strand
GTCGAGCCAGCGGTCACCGCTGGTCAACGCCATCGCCTGGGCCTGGGAGACCATCGGCACCACCGAGAAGTCGAAATTGTCGAGCGTCTTGCCCGGCGGCAGCCGGGCAGTGCTCAAGTGGCGTTCGAGCCGGCGCCGGGCACGCTCGGCGAGCTCGTGTTCGGCGAGGGTGGCCAGCAGCCGCGCCGCCGGCCAGCCCTCCTGATCCGCTTGGTCGGCGAAGCGCGACCACACCGCCTTGATGGTGGGCAGGCGCAGGTCGTTGAGCATCAGGGCGAGCCGCGCGGCATCGGTCATCGAGGAAGCTTTCATGCCACCCCTCCCATGACCGGTTGGTCCATCAGCGCGTCATAGTCCACCAACGACCCCAGTCGCACCTCGACGTGAGGCAACTCGCTCGGGGCGGGACCGAAGCGCTCGCGCAGCGTGTCGAGGTGCGGCAACTCGCCGGCCTCGAGTAGCGCCTCCAGGTGCTGCGCGAGTGCCGCTTCACAGCCCCGCTCGTGGGCCAGGGCCAGCAGGCCGACCATGCAGCGGCAGGCCGGGCGGGCGTCCCCTCCGGCGAGCAAGGCGTCGAAGGTGCGCCGATAGGCTTCGCGCGGGAACAGCTGGTCGCGGTAGACCAGGTTCAACAACGCCATTGGCTTGCGCCGCAGGGCATGAATGACGTGATGGTAGTTGACCACATGGCCGTGCCGGCCGCCGCGCTGGGCACGCCCGCGGGGCAGGGTCATCAGCGCGCTGCCGCCGATGAACAGCTCAAGGCGATCGTCATACAAGCACACCCGTAGCTGATGGCCAATCAGCCGGGACCCTACAGATAGCGGAGTCCGACTACCCCGACGGGTTCGAGGTCCCGCTCTCCTTCGATCTTGGCCAGGCCGACTGGGCAGAATCCACCGCCCTGCTGATTCAGGAAGCGCTTGGCCAGATCGGTATCAAGGTCACCCTGGACCGCATCCCCGGTGCCAACTGGCGGACCCGCGCTCTGGTCGACAAGCAGCTGCCGCTACACCTGGAGAACTCCGGCGGCTGGCTCAACACCCCCTGCTACTACTTCTTCTGGGCCTACATCGAAGGCAACCTGTTCAACTCTTCGAACTACCACAGCGACGACATCGCCCAGCTGGTCGATGACACCCTATTCTTGACCTCCTCCCCTCCCTTCGCGCTGTCGCGACTCAGGAAGAGGATTCCCTGTCGGGTGCCAGCCCGATCGCTCGGGTGGCCAGTTCCTGCTGCTGACGGCCTTACCGCACCGTTCACTTCACAGGCGCTACGGGCAGGGCCTGCCCTGACAGCTGCTCATGCGCTTTCGCCAGGATGTTCCGGGCGCCGACGACATCGGCGTGGTCGGCATGCCCGCAGGCCTGGCAGCAAAAGGACGCTCGGCTCAGGCGGTTGGCCGCCTCGACATACCCGCACTCGGGGCACGTCTGGCTGGTGTGGTGTGGCGGCACGGCAATCAGCAGGCCGCCACGCCACGCCTGCTTGTAGGTGATCTGGCGCCTGAACTCAAACCAGCCTTGGTCAAGAATGGCCTTGTTCAACCCCGCCTTCTGTTTCACCCGCTTGCCCGGTGCCGCCAGGGAACCCTTGGCCGAGGCCGTCATATTGGACACCCGCAGATCCTCGATGGCCACCATGGCGTGGTTTTGGCAAATGGTGGTCGAGAGCTTATGGAGGATGTCGCGACGGACGTTGGCGGCTTTCTGGTGCAGCCGGGCGATGCGCGCTTTCTGCTTCTTCCAGTTCTGGGAGAACCGGGTCTTGTGCGTGAGTCGGCGCTGCGCCGTGGCGATACGCTGTTCCAGTTGCCGGAAGCTGTTGCGCCCGGCATGGGGCATGCCGTGGGAATCCACGGCGAAGTGCGCCACCCCCATGTCCAGGCCCACCGCGGCGGTGGCCGGGTGCCTGGGCGGTGCCTCCACCGCGATCTCGACCTGGAAGCTGATGTGCCAGTGGCCGCCATCAAGGCCCACGGTGCAGCTGGTGATCTTTCCCTCGACCGGACGCGACTGGCGAAAACGCACCCAGCCCAAGCCGGCAGGCAGCTTCACGCGGCGATGATCGAGCCGGCAGTATTTGGGGAAATTGACGAAGCGGATGGCGTCCCGCGACTTGCCTTTCTTCTTGAAGCGAGGCGCATCAGCGGCCAGCCCCGGCGTGAAATGTCGCCGCCAGGCCGTGTCGAGGTCGCGGAGCTTCTGCTGGAGGTTGTCGGTGTAGGCCTCGGTGAGAAAGGCCGTGGCCTCCTGGCGTTTCCAGGCGGTGATCCAGCCGGCCATGGTGGCATAGCGCGGCACCCGTTCGCCCCGCTCCCGGGCGGCGAGGCATTCGGCCAAGGCGTGATTCCAGACGAAGCGTGCATGTCCGGTCAGTACGCGCAGCCGCGCCGCCTGCTGGGGCGTCGGGTCAAGGCGATACTTCAAACCGAGCTGGCGCTTCATCAAGACCGCTCCATGACTGTATATATATCCACATGCTAGCAGCGGCAACGGGACTCGCAAAGGGCTCCCCAGTGAGCCTTCGGCTCACACCGCATTCCCCCGCACACCTTGGTCGGTGTGGGTACCCTGCGGATTCTGGATGGACACCATCATGGCCTTCCCGCTGTTCGTGCTGGCCATGGGCATCGTCGCGGCGGCCGGCAACACCCTGGAGAACATCATCTACGCCACGGCGATCATCAACCTGCCCTTCTATGCGCGGATGGCGCGCACCGAGGTGGCCGTGCGCCGCAACGCCGGCTATGTGCAGGCGGCACGCCTCTCGGGCAACGCCGACTGGCGCATTCTCGCCTTCCAGATCTTTCCCAACTCCCTGCCGCCGATGATGGTCCAGATCTCGCTGAACATGGGCTGGGCGATCCTCAATGCCGCCGGCCTCTCCTTCATTGGCCTGGGCGTCACGCCGCCCACCCCCGAGTGGGGAATCATGGTGGCCGAGGGGGCCAACTACATCATCTCCGGTCACTGGTGGCTGGCCCTGTTCCCCGGCCTCGCCCTGATGCTGGCCGTGTTCACCTTCAACCTGCTGGGCGACGGCCTGCGCGATCTCGTCGATCCGCAACGCCGTACCTGACCCATCCGTGATTGAGCCCCCCTGCTCGAGGAGCCACCCCATGAGAAAGCCACTGCTCGACATTCACGATCTCACCGTGGAGTTCGCCACGCGTAACGGCACCGTCACCGCCGTCCAGCAGGTCGAACTTCATCTGCACAAGGGCGAGACGCTCGGCATCGTCGGCGAGTCCGGATCCGGCAAGTCGGTCACCTCCTATGCGCTGCTGCGCATCCTGGACCGCGCCGGCAAGATCGCGAACGGCAGCATCGTCTTCGGCGGGGTCGATATCGGCGGCGCCACCGAGCGCACCATGAGCGAGATGCGCGGCCGTGAGCTGTCGATGATCTTCCAGAACCCCCGCGCGGCCCTCAACCCGATCCGGGCGGTCGGCCGCCAGATCGAGGACGTGCTGATCCAGCATGGCCTGGCCACCCGGGGCAATGCGCGCCACAAAGCCATCCAGATGCTCGAAGCCGTCAAGATTCGCGACGCGGAGCAGCGCTATCACGCCTACCCGTTCGAGCTCTCCGGGGGGATGTGCCAGCGCATCGTGATTGCCATTGCCCTGGCCTGCCGTCCCCAGCTGCTGGTGGCGGACGAGCCGACCACCGGCCTGGACGTCACCACCCAGAAAGCGGTCATGGACCTGATCGTGGAGCTCGCCGCCGAGCGGCAGATGGCCACCCTGCTGATCACTCACGACCTGGGCCTGGCCGCCAGCTACTGCGATCGCATCGTGGTGATGGAGAAGGGCAGGATCGTGGAGTCGGGCGCCACGGAGCAGCTGTTTGCCCGCCCGCGACACCCCTATACCCAGCGCCTGATGCGCGCCACGCCGAGGCTCGATGCCCAGGTCGCCGACCTGCTGCCCCTCGACGATACGCGCCGGACCACCCCCAGGGCGCGCCCGCTGGGCACACCGCTGCTGGAGGTCGAGCATCTGGTCAAGACCTTCGGCAACGCCGACGACACGGATGCCGTGCGCGCCGTGGACGATCTCAGCTTCACCGTGCATGAAGGGGAAAGCCTGGGCCTGGTGGGAGAAAGCGGCTGCGGCAAGTCCACCACCTCGGCCATGGTCATGCGGCTGCTGGACCCCACCAGCGGCGCCCTGCGCTTTGCCGGCACCGACCTGGCGGTGATACCGGCCAAGGCCTTTGCCCGCCACGCACTGCGCAGCCAGCTGCAGATGGTGTTCCAGGATCCCACCGACAGCCTGAACCCGCGCTGGAGCGCACGCCGCTCGATTGCCGATCCGCTGATGCGCCTGGGCCAGCACGCCTCACGTGAGCGTCGCCAGCGCGTGGAGGAGCTCGCCGAGCGGGTGGGCCTGCCGAGA
>NZ_JACUUD010000033.1 GCF_014859505.1 Halomonas sp. | reverse complement strand
CCCCCCCTGTGGTTTCGGGTGGTGCCCGGGGAGCCCGGGCATCCAGTGCCTGCTGTCGTGTTATCATTGCCGTTCGAACTGAAGCGAGGAATCTTTCATGGGTGTAGTGGCCAAGCGGTCATCGATGACCTTCTATTCGGGTGGTGCAGATCACTTCAGCCATCGCGTACGGATCGTGCTTGCCGAGAAGGGCGTGGCGGTGGACATCGTCGAGGTCACCGACGAGCAGCGCCCCGAGGAGCTTGCCGACCTCAACCCCTACAACAGCGTGCCCACCCTGCTGGATCGTGAGCTGGTGCTCTACGAGTCCAAGGTCATGATGGAGTACCTGGACGAGCGCTTTCCTCACCCGCCGCTGCTGCCGGTCTACCCGGTGGCCCGTGCCCAGAGCCGGCTGTGGATGCATCGCATCGAGCGTGAGTGGTGCCCGCTGGTCGAGCAGATCGAGAAGGGGCCCAAGAAGGAGGCCGACAAGGCGCGCAAGGAACTGCGCGAGAGCCTGGTGGGTATCTCGCCGATCTTCGAGGACATGCCCTATTTCATGAGCGAGGAGTTCACCCTGGTGGACTGCTGCCTGGCACCGGTCCTGTGGCGCCTGCCGACACTGGGCATCGACCTGCCCGAGAAGCAGGTCAAGCCCCTGCTCGCCTACATGGAGCGGGTCTTCGGTCGCGAGGGCTTCAAGGCCTCGCTGAGTGAAGTCGAGCGTGAGATGCGCAGCTGAAACCAACGCCCCCGGCCTGTCCGGGGGCCGCAATCCGGAGGGCCTCATGATGTCATCCAGTCGCCCCTATTCGAGTCGTCCCTACCTGGCCAGGGCCCTGTACCAGTGGCTGGTAGACAACGACCTGACCCCCTATATCGTGGTCGACGCCGAACAGCCCGGGGTGGAAGTGCCGCGACAGTTCGTGCAGAACGGCCAGATCGTGCTCAACCTCTCGCCCGGCGCGGTCCGGGACCTGTTCATGGAGAACGAGGCGCTGGGGTTTTCTGCTCGCTTCGGCGGCCAGCCCATGCGGGTGATGGTGCCGAACTCCGCGCTGGTGGCCATCTATGCTCGCGAGAACGGCGTCGGCATGGTGTTCGGCCATGAGCCGGTGCTGGCCGACGACGAGGCCCTCAAGGAGTCGGGGCCGGGCCTGGCCAGCGTGGAGGTCGATGACGAATCCCACGACGCGTCCAGGGACGGCGGCGGTGGGAAGGACGAGAAGAAGACGCCACCCAAGCGCAAGCCGTCTCTGCGGGTGATCAAGTAGCCGCTAACGGCGGAACGTCGATCCGGCGAAGTACGCAGAACGGCAGGCCACTGGCCTGCCGTTCTGCGTTGTCATGGCGCCTGATGAACGGCCGCTGACCCAGCGGCTCAATCCGTGTAGTCAAACACCTTGACGATGCGCTGCATGCCGCCGACGTTGGAGACGGCCTGGACGATACGGTCGGCTTCACTGCGGCTGACGATGCCCATCAGGTAGACGCTGGCATTCTCGGTGATCACGCGGATGCGTCCCGAGTCGATGCGATCGTTGGCGGCTAGATTGGTGCGGATGCGGGTGTTGAGCCAGGTGTCGGAGAGGCGCTGGCTGGCCGGCAGGTTGGCGGCCACGGAGAGCTCGTTGTGCACCTCGCGCACGTTGCGGACCTCGTGGGCGATCTCGCTGGCCTTCTCCCGGAGTTCCTGGCTCGGCACCTGGCCGGTGAGCAGCACCACGCCATTGTAGCTGTCAACGTTGATGCGGGCGTCGCCCAGGCGGGCATCGGTGCGGCGCAGATTGTGCGAGATCTTGGTCTCGATGCTCTGGTCTTCGACCTGGGCGCCGGCGGTGCGTTTGCCATAGTTCTCGTCGATGGTGCCCTGGTGGGTGACGCCGGTGACGGTGGTGCAGCCGGCGACGCCCAGGGCGGCGGCCAGCAGCAGGGAGGTTAGCAGGGGCTTGCGGGTCATGGGATTCACTCGCTTGTACCGAAGAGTTGTTCGTCGATGAGATCGCAGAGGCAGTGGATCACCAGCAGGTGTACCTCCTGGATGCGTGCCGTGGAGGTCGCGGGGACGCGGATCTCGCAGTCGTCCTGGCCGAGCAGAGAGGTCATGTTGCCGCCGTCACGGCCGGTCAGCGCTACCACTGTCATGTCGCGGTCGTGGGCGGCCTGGATTGCCTGGATGACGTTGGCCGAGTTGCCGCTGGTGGAGATCGCCAGCAGGATGTCGCCGGGCTGGCCCAGGGCGCGAATCTGCTTGGAGAACACTTCGTTGTAGCTGTAGTCGTTGGCGATGGAGGTCAGCGTCGAGGTGTCGGTGGTCAGCGCCAGGGCCGGCAGGCTGGGGCGTTCGCGTTCGAAGCGGTTGAGCAGCTCCGAGGAGAAATGCTGGCTGTCGCCGGCGCTGCCGCCGTTGCCGCAGGCCAGGATCTTGCCTTCGTTGACGAGGCACTGGACCATCATCTGGCTGGCCACCTCGATGAAGGGAGGCAGGACCTCGCTGGCGTAGGTCTTGGTGTCGATGCTGGCGTTGAAGTGGCCGAGAATGCGCTGCTGGAAATCCATGTGGCGTCCGGGTCCTTTGGCAGTGTGGCGTGACCGGTCAGAATGCGTCGAAGGCGTTGGCGACCCAGTCGTACTCGAGGTGGGGCGGCAGGCCGGTGACGGCCAGCACATCGAAGCGGCAGGGACATGATAGCCGGTTGCGTTGGAGATAAAAACGCGCGGCCCGGATCAACCGCCGCTGCTTGGTGGGCGTGACCGTCTCCAGCGGATGTCCATGGCGGGCATCGGCCCGGTGGCGTACCTCGACGAAGACCAGGATCTCGCCGTCGCGCATCACCAGATCCAGTTCGCCGCCCTTGGCGTGCTGGTTCGCCGCCACGAGCGCCAGGCCGCGCTCGGTGAGCCAGGCGGCGGCGAGGCGCTCGATGGCCTCGCCGCGGGCGCGGGCGTCACGGGGTCCGTTCATCACCGAAGACCCCGGGGATCAGGATTGGCTGGGGCGTGCCGTTGACGAACCGTGCCCAGGGCAGCTGGCGCTCGATGCGGCCATCGCTGCCCGCACGCAGGGTGCCGGTGGCACCACGCAGTTCGCTGCCGGAAATGGCCTGTAGCTGGGGCAGGCGACGGGCCAGCTCGAAGGCGTCCACTCCCATGGCATTCAGCCGGAACAGCCTCGGGTCCGACCCCTCGCGCAGCGCGTGATAACTCTCCAGGAAGGGCAGCACCTCGACGCCGCCCACGGCGGCCTCGGGGATCTGCCAGGGGATATCGAGGAACTGGACGTCGTTCAGGTCGTTATCGAGGCGAGGGTTGATGCGTCCCTCGAAGAGCTGCGAGGTGGCGTAGACCGGCAGCTGGCTGGCGCCGTAGTAGTCCAGGGTCGGCGGCACCTGGCGGGCGTACTCGGGCAGGGCCAGCAGGAACAGCGCGTCCGGGCGCGGGTTGCTGATGGCGCGGCGGGTACTCTCGGTGGCCGGGGCACCGGGGTTGTAGCGCACGGCGTTGGTCACTTCGCCGCCGAGTTTCCGCCACTCGTCCCAGAAGGCCTCGCCCACGCGGCGTCCCCAGTCGTTGTCGGGCACCAGCAGGGCGATGCGACGGTGGCCGTCCCGCCATGCGCGCACGGCGGCCTGGCTGGCCTCATCCTCGGCGGAGAGTCCGTACTGGAAGAGTCCCACGGCGCGGTTGCTCTCGGCGTTGCCGTAGTTCAGCGCCAGGGTGGGCAGCGCCACGCGGTCGAGGGTCTCCAGCCGGCTCACCTGATCCTTGTCCAGGGGGCCGACCACCACCTGGGCGCCGCGGTTCTCGGCCTCTCGATAGAGCGACTCCAGGTCGCCGCGACTGGCGTCGAGAAAGCTCAGCTGGATGCCGCCGCCGCTGCTGCGCTGCTGAGTGCGCATGCCCTCGGCGATGGCCGAGGCGGGTTGCGCCAGGGGACCGGATTCCGGCAGCAGGACGGCGATGTGGCGAACCTCCATGCCGCGCAGGTCACCGAGGGCGACCAGGGGGGCGGGTAGCTGGCGGGCCGCGGGGTGGCGGGCGTGGCGGCCACGCCACTCGTCCAGTCGGTCGAAGAAGCGCTCGATATCGCCTCCGCTGGAGCGGTACAGGTCGGCGAGGGCGACCCAGCCCCGGGCCAGGGCATCACCCTCCTGTTCCAGAGTGCTGAGCGCCTGGCGGTCCATGCGGACCAGGGCCTCCCAGATCGAATCGTTGAGCGCCACATCGTCGCTCTCGGCCTGGACGCGCAGCAGCGCCCGGGCGGCGGCGGCCGGTTCGTCCTCGGCCAGCAGCGCCAGACCCATGCGCTCACGCAGCGCCCTGGCCTGGCCGGGCTCAAGGTCCAGGGCGTCAAGGTGACGGGTGGCCTGGATCACCGCCTGGGGCGTGCCGAGTGCCTCGCCGAGATCGGCCAGCAGCAGGGCCCAGCGGGCACGCTGGGGGCCCTCGAGCAGGCTGTCGTCGATGTCCACGGCGATGTCAAGCGCCTGGGTGCGCTCCCCCTGGCGTGCTAGGATGTCGGCCGCCTCGAGTCGGCTCCTGGCCGCCTGGGCCGGCTGCTGCTGGCCGGCCTGTTCGAGCAGGCGCGCCGGGTCGTCTTCGTCCACGCGATCGACGATGCCGGGCGGTACGGCACAGCCCGCCAGCAGGATCGCGGAAAGCGCGGTGGCCAGCAGGCCGCGAGTGGGTATCCGCATGAATCCATCCTTAGTCGTGTGTCGGCCATCTTGCCGAGGAGTCACAAGTGTCAGACGCTAACTCAGCCGCATTGTACGTGGTCGCCACTCCGATTGGGAATCTGGAGGACCTGAGCCCGCGGGCCGCGCGGATGCTGGGCGAGGTGACGGTGATCGCCGCCGAGGATACTCGCCACACCGGTCGCCTGCTGCGCCATCTGGGGCTCTCGGTGCCGCTGCTCTCGCTGCATGAGCACAACGAGGCGGCCCGGGTCGAGCAACTTGATGCACGGCTGGTGGCCGGGGAGTCCATCGCCCTGGTCTCCGACGCTGGCACGCCGCTGATCAGCGACCCGGGCTTCGTGCTGGTGCGCGAGCTGCGTGCCCGGGGGCGGTGCATCGTGCCGGTGCCGGGGGCCTGCGCCCTGGTGGCCGCGCTGTCCGCAGCGGGCCTGCCCACCGACCGCTTCACCTTCCAGGGCTTCCTGCCGGCGAAGGGGGCGGGGCGCCGCGCACGCCTCGAAGCGCTGGCCGCCCGGGAGGAGACCCTGGTCTTCTACGAATCCCCCCATCGCATCCGCGACACCCTGGCCGACCTGGCGACGGTGCTCGGCTCACGTAGCCTGGTGCTGGCCCGGGAGCTGACCAAGGCCTTCGAGACTTTCCTGGAAGGCTCGGCCGCCGAGCTGCTGGCGCGCATGGAGGCCGACCCCGACCAGGCCCGGGGCGAATTCGTGGTGATGGTGGCTGGCGCTCCGCCACGCGTGGAGGAGGAGGCCGGCGTGGTGGAGGGCGAGGCGCTGCTGGCGGCGCTGCTGGCCGAAGGCGTCGGCGTCAAGCAGGCCGCCTCGGTTGCCGCGCGAGTGCTCGGCGGGCCCAGGAAGGTCTGGTATGCCCGCGCCCAGGCACTTAAGGACACTCCTTGTTGAGGGGGTGTCGGGGCGCTGGTATGCTTGCCGCGGGAGTCGGCCAGACAGTCGCCGCCGGAGCAATCCGGGGGAGGAAAGTCCGGGCTCCACAGGGCAGAGTGCCAGGTAACGCCTGGGCGGCGTGAGCCGACGGAAAGTGCAGCAGAGAGTAGACCGCCTACGTCTCCCTCGGGAGGCCGGTAAGGGTGAAAGGGTGCGGTAAGAGCGCACCGCGCGCCTGGTAACAGTGCGTGGCACGGTAAACCCCACTCGGAGCAAGACCAAATAGGAACCCCATGACGTGGCCCGCGTCGGGTTCGGGTAGGTTGCTTGAGGGTCGTGGTGACGCGCCCCCTAGAGGAATGACTGTCCACGACAGAACCCGGCTTATCGGCCGGCTCCCCCCCTGATTTTCATCCCTGAGCGTGCGGCTGTGGCCGACCCGCCAGCCCTTGATCGAGAAACGCATGTCGTCATCCGCACCTGATACAGCTCCGCGGAGCTTCCGCCATGCCAGCGTGCTGCTCGACGGCGCCGTGGAGGCCCTGGTGCACGACGCCGACGGGGTCTACCTGGACGGCACCTTCGGCCGAGGTGGCCACTCGCGTGCCATCCTCGCCCGCCTGTCGCCGGCCGGCCGTCTGCTCGCCATCGATCGCGACCCCGAAGCCATCGCCGAGGCGGCCTTCATCGAGGATCCCCGCTTCACCATCGAGCGTGCCGAGTTCGCCCGTCTGGGCGAGATCGCCCAGCGCCATGGCGTTCACGGCCGCCTGGCCGGCATTCTGCTCGATGTGGGCGTCTCCTCGCCGCAGCTCGACGACCCCGAGCGCGGCTTCAGCTTTCAGCGCGATGGTCCCCTGGACATGCGCATGGACCCCTCCCGGGGGGAGAGCGCCGCGGCCTTCATCGCCAGGGCAAGCGAGGCCGAGCTGGCTCGCGTTTTCAAGGAGTTCGGCGAGGAGCGCTACGCCCGGCGGCTGGCCAGGGCCATCGTCGCCCGGCGCGCCGAGGAACCCTTCGCGCGCACCACGGATCTGGCCGAGGTGGTCAAGACGGCCCATCCCGCCTGGGAGAAGCACAAGCACCCCGCCACACGGGTCTTCCAGGCCCTGCGCATCCACGTCAACGCCGAGCTGGAGCAGCTCGACGCCGCCCTGGAAGCCGCTCTGGAGGCCCTGGCCCCGGGCGGCCATCTGGTGGTGATCAGCTTTCACTCCCTGGAGGATCGCCGGGTCAAGCGCTTCATTCGTCACCATGTGCGTGGCGATACCCATCTGCCGCGGGGCATCCCGATTCCCGACGCCCAGCTCGAGCGGCGACTGGAGGCGTTGGGCAAGGCTCGGCGTGCGGGCCCAGAGGAGGTGGACGAGAACCCCCGGGCCCGCAGCGCAGTGATGCGAGCGGCTCGCAAGCGGTATTGAGGGAGGCGACATGACGCAGGGACGAACGTCGACATCCGGTTTTGGCTGGCCGCTGGCCCTGCGGTCCAGCCTGTCGCTGATGGTGGTCGCGGCACTGCTGGCGGCCTGCCTGGCCAGTGCCCTGGCGGTGATCACCGCCAGCCACCTGACCCGTGAGCAATATGGTCGCCTGCAGCAGCTCGAGCGCGAGCAGAACCAGCTGCAGACCGAGTGGGGGCAACTGCTGCTGGAGGAGAGTGCCTGGTCGTCGCCGGCGCGCATCGAGCGCCTGGCCATGCAACGCCTGGAGATGCGCCTGCCCGACGTCGACGAGGTCGAGGTGTTCCAGCCATGAGCACCGAGGTCCGCAGCGGCGTCTCGCCGCGCCGCCCACCGCCCATGGCCCCCATGGGCGGGCTGCGCTACGTCATCATGCTTTCCATCGTGCTGCTGGGCTTGGGCCTGCTGGTGGGGCGTATCGTCATCCTCCACGTGGTCGACCGCCCCTTCCTGCAGGGCCAGGGCGATGCCCGCACCCTGCGCACCGACCCGATTCCCGCTCACCGCGGCATGATCAGCGACCGCAATGGCGAGCCCCTGGCGATCTCCACGCCGGTGGTCACCCTCTGGGCCAATCCCCAGGACGTGCCGGAGGACCCCATCCAGCGCCTGCAGCTGGCCCGTGCCCTGGGCATGGAGCTCGATGACCTCGATGCGCGCCTGACGCGCTTCGCCTCCAGGGAGTTCATGTACCTGCGTCGTCAGCTGACGCCCGAGGAGGCCCAGCGGGTGCTGGACCTGCGTATCCCCGGGGTCTACCGCCAGGACGAGTACAAGCGCTACTACCCGGCGGGCGAGGTGACCGCCCAGTTGCTTGGGGTCACTAACGTCGACGACGTGGGCCAGGAGGGCCTCGAGCTCGCCTACCAGCCCTACCTGGCCGGAGAACCGGGCCAGCGGCGCGTGCTTAAGGACCGCCGCGGACGTCTGGTGCGCGACCTGGAGGTGTTGCGGGAGGCGCGCCCCGGCGGCGAGCTGACGCTCTCCATCGACCAGCGCCTGCAGTACATGGCCTACCGCGAGCTCAAGGCGGCGGTGGCCGAACACGACGCCGATGGCGGCGTGGTAGTGATGATGGACGCCCGTACCGGCGAGGTGCTGGCCATGGCCAACCAGCCCTCCTACAATCCCAACAATCGCGCCGGTCTCGACCCTCGCGGCCTGCGCAACCAGGCCATCGTGGATGTCTTCGAGCCCGGCTCTGTCATGAAGCCACTGGCCATGGCGGCGATCATGGAGAGTGGCCAGTTCGACCGCGATGTGGTGGTGGACACCTCGCCGGGCTGGATGCGCATCGACCGCTTCACCATCCGCGATATCCGCAACTACGGCGAGCTGACTCTGGCCGGCATCCTCGAGAAGTCCTCCAACATCGGCATGTCCAAGCTGGTTCTGCAGCTCGACGATCCCCTGGTGCCGGAGCTCTATCGCCGGGTCGGCTTCGGCCAGAGCCCGGAAACCGGTTTCCCGGGCGAGTCCACCGGTACCCTGCCGGCGCCGGTGCGCTGGTCGAGCAGCCAGTGGGCGGCGCTCTCCTACGGCTATGGTCTGTCGACCTCCGCGCTGCAGCTGGCCAGCGCCTACACCGCCCTGGCCAACGGCGGCATGCGCCTGCCGCCTTCGCTGCTCCGACTGCCGGCGTCGCCGCCGGGGGAGCCGGCCATCGATCGCGCCGTGGCCCACGACCTGCTGCGGGTCATGGAGGAGTCCGTGCAGCCCACCACCGGCGCTCGGCGCGCCATGGTGCCGGGCTATCGTGTCGCGGGGAAATCCGGCACGGTGCGAAAGACCGGTGCCGGGGGCTATGTGCAGGACGCGTATCGCAGCCTGTTCGCCGGCATCGCGCCGGTCTCCGACCCGCGCATCGTCACCGTGGTGATGATCGATCACCCCCGCGGTGACAGCTATTATGGCGGTGCCGTGGCGGCACCGGTCTTCTCTCGCGTTGTCGGCAGCGCCCTGCGCCTGCTCGACGTGCCCCCTGATCTGCGCAGTCGCTGAGGCCCACCATGACCCGACCCGTTTCACGAGACTCGCGAGGACCCGCATGCAGGTGACGTCATCACGCCTGGTGGCGACCCTCGAGCGACTCTGGCCCGCCGCCGGCCCCTTTCCCGAGTTCACCACCGAGGCGCTGCGGGTATGCGCCGACAGCCGCCAGGCCGGCCCGGGTGCGGTGTTCGTGGCGGTGCCCGGGGTGGCCGCCGACGGCCGCGACTTCATCGCGGCGGCGCTGGCGGCCGGGGCCAGTGCGGTGCTCTGCCACACGGGCGATGAGCGTAGCTGCCCCGACGAACCCCGCGTGCTGGCACTGCCCGCGCTGCGCGAGCGGCTGGGCGAACTGGGGCGGGAACTCTTCGCCGTGCCCGAGTCCCTGGAGCTGGTCGGCGTCACCGGCACCAACGGCAAGAGCTCGGTGACCCACTACCTCGCCGAGCTGAGCCAGGCGCTGGGCGTCGAGGCGGGCCTGGTCGGCACCCTGGGCCATGGGCGCCCCGGTGCCCTGCAGGACGGCGGCCTGACCACGCCCGGGCCGCTGGCGCTGCAGGCGGCGCTGGCCGGGCTGGCTGGCGACGGCGTGCGCCGGGTGGCCATGGAGGTCTCCTCCCATGCCCTGGAGCAGGGGCGCCTCGACGGCTGCCGGCTCGCCGCGGCAGTCTTCACCAACCTGACCCGGGACCACCTGGACTACCACGGCAGCATGGCGGCCTACGCGGCGGCCAAGGCGAGGCTGTTCCGTCGCCAGGAGCTCACGCTCGCCGTGGTCAACGCCGACGACCCGCTGGCGCGGCTGATGCTGGCGGGTTTGCGCGAGGGCGTGCGGGTGCTGGCCTGCGGCGAGGCCGAGGCGGTCACCTTCCGTGTGATCGACTGGCACCCCCACGCCGCCGGACAGCGGGCGCTGGTCGCCACCCCCGAGGGCGAACGGGTACTGGAAACGACGCTGCTCGGGCGCTTCAACCTGGACAACGTGCTGCTGGCCATCGCCACCCTCTACGGGCTCGGGCATGGCATCGGCGAGCTCTTCGAGGCTGCTGCGGGCCTGGTGCCTGTGCCCGGGCGCATGGAGGCCCTGGTGCGCCTCGGCTCGCCCACCGTGGTGATCGACTACGCCCACACCCCCGATGCCCTGGACAACGCCCTGGCCGCCCTGCGCGCCCATCGGCCGGTGGATGGCCGGCTGTGGTGCCTGTTCGGCTGCGGCGGCGATCGCGACCCCGGCAAGCGGGCCCTGATGGCCGCCGCCGCCGAGCGTCACGCCGACCGCCTGGTGGTCACCGACGACAACCCCCGCCAGGAGGAGCCGGCCGAGATCCGCGCGGCGGTGCTGGCCGGGCTCTCTGCCGTCGCGCGCCGGCAGGCGCTGGAGATCGCCGGTCGCGGCGCGGCGATCGCCCGGGTGCTTGCCGATGCCGATGCCGAGGACGTGGTGCTGATCGCCGGCAAGGGGCACGAGACCTATCAGGAGGTCGCCGGGGTGCGCCACCCCTTCTCCGACCTGGC
The DNA here is from genome assembly GCF_014859505.1 of Halomonas sp. Taxonomy (GTDB): domain Bacteria; phylum Pseudomonadota; class Gammaproteobacteria; order Pseudomonadales; family Halomonadaceae; genus Halomonas. The sequence goes on along the minus strand of NZ_JACUUD010000033.1, from coordinate 14,842 downwards.
CGAGGCCGAGCGCGCCCTGACCGCTCGGGCACCTGCCGGTGGGGAGGCGAATTCATGAGCCGCTGTGGATTGACCACCCTGGCCGAGGTGGCCGAGGCCCTGGGCCTGGCAGTGCCGACCCATGACCTGCCCATCGGCGAGATTATCACCGATACCCGCCGACTGACTCCGGGCAGCCTCTTCGTGGCGCTCAGGGGCGAGCGCTTCGATGCCCACGACTTTCTCGACCAGGCCCGGGCGGCCGGTGCCGTGGCGGCGCTGGTCGAGACCGGTGCCATGGCCGGGAGGGGCGACGTGGAGGGCATGGCGCTGCTCGAGGTGGCCGATACTCGCCTCGCCCTGGGGCTGCTGGGCCGTGCTCGGCGCCGCGCCTGGGGTGGCCCCCTGGTGGCGGTGACCGGCAACAGCGGCAAGACCACCGTGAAGGAGATGCTGGCCGTCATCCTGGCCCGGCGCGGGGCGACGCTGGCTACCCGCGGCAACCTCAACAACGACTTCGGCGCGCCGCTGACCCTGCTCGACCTCACCGAAGTGCACCGCCAGGCGGTGGTGGAACTGGGCGCCAACCACCTTGGCGAGATCGCCTGGACCAGCGTGCTGGCCGAGCCCGGGGTGGTGGTGATCACCAACGTCACCGGCGCCCATGTCGGCGAGTTCGGCGGCATGGGGCGCATCGCCCAGGCCAAGGGCGAGATCCTCGCCGGCCTGCCGGCCGACGGCGTGGCGGTGCTCAATCGCGACGACGCCTACTTCGCCATCTGGGCGCGCCTCGCCGCGCCGCGGGAGGTGCGCGACTTCGGCCTCGATCCGCGCGCCCGGGTCACCGCCCGGGCGCTGGCCTGCGATGCCCTGGGGCGCTATGCTTTCACGCTTGTCGCCGACGGGGTCGAGCTGGGGCGCGTGCAGCTCGGCCTGCTCGGCCGCCACAACGTGGCCAATGCCCTGGCCGCGGCGGCGGCGGCGCTGGCCATGGGCCTGCCCCCGGGCGACGTGTTGGCGGGCCTTGGCGAGGTGCTGCCGATGCCGGGGCGGCTCTCCGTCGTCCTGGGCATCAACGGCTCACGCCTGCTGGATGATACCTATAATGCCAACCCCGGCGCGGTGAAGGCGGCGCTCGACCTGCTGGTCACGCTGCCCGGCCCCCACTGGTGCCTGCTGGGCGCTATGGGGGAACTGGGGGAGGCCTCCGAGCGGCTGCATGCCGAGATCGGGGATCACGCACGGAAACTGGGAATCGACTTCCTCGGCACCTGCGGCGAGGCGGCCCGCGCCGCCTCCCATGCCTTCGGCGCAGGCGGGTGCCACTTCCAGGAGCGCGAGGCGCTGGTGCGTCACGCTCTCCACCATCTTCCTCCCGGCGCCAGCGTGCTGGTCAAGGGATCGCGCAGTGCCGCCATGGAGCAGGTGGTGACGGCACTGCGCCAGGATCGATCAAGGTGAACGCGATACATGCTGCTCTATCTGGCTGAGTTTCTGGCGCAATATTTCAGCGCCTTCAACGTCTTCAACTATCTGACCCTGCGCATGATCCTGGGCACCATTACCGCCCTGGTGCTCTGCCTCTGGCTGGGCCCGGTGATGATCCGTCGGCTGGTCGAGCGTCAGATCGGGCAGGCGGTGCGCGACGATGGTCCCCAGTCTCACCTCTCCAAGGCGGGCACGCCCACCATGGGCGGTGCCATGATCCTGATGGCCATCGCCGTCAGCACCCTGCTGTGGGGGGATATTGCCAACCACTACGTGTGGATCGTGCTGGGGGTGACCCTGGGCTTCGGCGCCATCGGCTGGGTGGATGACTACCGCAAGGTGGTGGAGAAGAACCCCCGTGGCCTGCCGGCGCGCTGGAAGTACCTGTGGCAATCGGTGGTGGGCCTGGCCGCCGCGGTGCTGCTCTACGCCACCGCGGCCTCGCCGGTGGAGACCAGCCTGATCGTGCCGCTGTTCAAGGATGTGGTGGTGCCGATGGGGGTGTTCTTCATCGTGCTGACCTACTTCGTGATCGTCGGCAGCTCCAACGCCGTGAACCTCACCGACGGCCTGGACGGTCTGGCGATCATGCCCACGGTGCTGGTGGCCATGGGTCTGGCGGTGTTCGCCTACGCCAGCGGCAACACGGTGTTCGCCAACTACCTGCAGATTCCCTTCATTCCCGGGGCCGGTGAACTGGCGGTGTTCTGCGCCACCATCGCCGGCGCGGGGCTGGGGTTCCTGTGGTTCAACACCTACCCGGCCCAGGTCTTCATGGGTGACGTGGGGGCGCTGGCGCTGGGGGCCGCGCTGGGCGTGGTGGCGGTGATCGTGCGCCAGGAGATCGTGCTGTTCATCATGGGCGGTATCTTCGTCATGGAGACCGTCTCGGTGATCCTGCAGGTGGGCTCCTACAAGCTGACCGGGCGGCGCATCTTCCGCATGGCTCCGCTGCACCACCACTATGAGCTCAAGGGCTGGCCGGAGCCGCGGGTCATCGTGCGCTTCTGGATCATCACCGTGGTGCTGGTGCTTATCGGTCTGGCCACCCTCAAGGTGCGCTGAGCGAGGGCGCTCACGCGGTCAAGGAGCAGGATATGGTCAAGGTGCCGACAGGCGTCACCCTGGTGGTCGGGCTCGGGATCTCCGGCCGTGCCATCTGCCGCCATCTGGAGCGCCAGCGGGTTCCCTACATGGTGGTCGATACCCGCGCCGTGCCGCCGGGCATGGACGATTTCCACGCGGCCCACCCCGGGGTGGCGATCCACTGCGGCCCGCTCACCGGTCTCGATCTCTCCGAGGTGGAGGAGGTGGTGGTGAGTCCGGGCATCGACCCGCGCATCCCGGGCCTCGACGCCCTGGCCGGGCGCCTCCGCGAGGCCACCGGCGAGCCGCTGGTGGTGGGCGAGATCGCGCTTTTCACGCGTGCCACCAGGGCGCCCATCGTGGCCATCACCGGCTCCAACGCAAAGTCCACCGTGACCACCCTGATGGGTGAGATGGCCGCTGAGGCCGGTCGTCGCGTGGCGGTGGGGGGTAACCTGGGCACGCCGGCCCTGGACCTGCTGGCCGATCAGCCCGACGCCGACTTCTACGTGCTGGAGCTCTCCAGTTTCCAGCTGGAGACCACGCCGCGACTGGGGGCGGAGACCGTGGCCTTCCTCAACCTCTCCGAGGACCACTTGGACCGCCACGGCGACATGGCCGGCTATCGGGCCGCCAAGCTCGGGATCTTCCGGGGTGCCCGCCACGGCGTGGTCAACGCCGAGGACCCCAACACCTGGCCCGACACCCGCCTGCCGGCCCAGGACAGCTTCACCACCCGCCCTCCCGAGGCAGGCGAGTGGGGGATCGGCCGCCATGAGGGCGCCGACTGGCTGATGCACGGCGATGATCCCTTGATGCCCGCTGCCGAGGTGCGCCTGGCCGGACGCCACAACCAGGCCAACGCCCTGGCCGCGCTGGCCATGGGGCACCGCCTGGGCCTCCCGCTGGAGGCGATGTGCCGCGTGCTGCGACGCTTTCCAGGCCTGCCTCATCGCGGCGAACTGGTGGCCGAGGCCAGCGGCGTGCGCTGGATCAACGACTCCAAGGGCACCAACGTGGGGGCCACCCTGGCCGCCATCGCCGGACTCGGCCCGACCCTCGAGGGCAAACTGATCCTGCTGGCCGGCGGCGTCGGCAAGGGGGCGGACTTCGCCCCCCTGGCCGAACCACTGGGGCATTATGGCCGTGAGGCGATCCTCTTCGGCCTCGATGCCGAGCGCCTGGCGCGCGCCCTGCACGGTCGGCTCCCGATGACCGAGGTGGAGGACCTGCCGGCGGCCATGGCTCGGGCCGCCGAGATCGCCGAACCGGGAGATTGCGTGCTGCTCTCGCCGGCCTGCGCGAGCCTCGACCAGTTCGCCAACTACCAGGAGCGGGGCGAGGTGTTCCGGCGCTGGGTGCGCCGCCACCTGGCCGAGGAGGAGGCATGAAGCGCGCGTCCCGGTTCTCCCGACTCTCCCGGCTTCGCGAGCGGCTCTCCACCCGCGACCAGCCCTTCGACGGCTGGCTTGTGATCGCGACGCTGTCGTTGATGCTGATCGGCTGGGTGATGGTGACCTCGGCGTCGTCGGAGGTGGCGGCGAGCCTTACCGGCAATCCCTGGTACTTCAGCATCCGACACGGCATCTTCCTGGTGATGGCGCTGGCCGCCGCGGCCTTCGTGCTGCGCATGCCCCTGGCCTGGTGGAAGGTCAACGGCCCGCTGCTGCTGCTGGTGGGTATCGCGCTGCTGGTGCTGGTGCTGCTGGTGGGGCGCGAGGTCAACGGCAGCAAGCGCTGGCTCTCGATCTCCGGGGTGCCCTTCAACCTCCAGGCCTCCGAGGTCGCCAAGCTCTGCCTGATCGCCTACATGGCCGGCTATCTGGAGCGTTTCCTGCCCCAGGTGCGCCGGCAGTGGGGCGCCTTCCTGCGTCCGCTGCTGATCCTCTCCGTCATCGGCGTGCTGCTGATCCTCGAGCCCGATTACGGCGCCGCGGTGGTGATGACCGGGTGCGTGATGGGCATGCTGCTGATGGCCGGGGCGCCCTGGGGGCGCTTCCTGCTGCTGGCGCTGCTGGTGGCGGCGGGCGGTGCCCTGCTCGCCATCGCCGAGCCCTATCGCCTGGCGCGCCTGACCAGCTTTGCCGATCCCTGGGCGGACCAGTTCGCCAGCGGCTACCAGTTGACCCAGGCGCTGATCGCCTTCGGCCGGGGCAGCTGGCTGGGCATGGGGCTCGGCAACAGCGTGCAGAAGCTCTTCTACCTGCCCGAGGCTCACACCGATTTCGTCTTTGCAGTGCTCGCCGAGGAGCTCGGCCTGTTCGGCGCCGCGGGGGTGGTGGGGCTCTTCGCGTTGCTGATCTGGCGAGCCATGGCGGTGGGGCGCCGCGCCGAGCTGGCCGGGCTGCCCTTCGCCGCCTACCTCAGCTACGGCATCGCCCTGGTGGTCGGCGCCCAGGCCTTCATCAACATTGCGGTGAGCAGCGGCATGCTGCCAACCAAGGGCTTGACCCTGCCTCTGCTCAGCTACGGCGGGTCGAGTCTGCTGGTCAGTGCGGTCATGATGGCGCTGCTGCTGCGGGCCGATATCGAGACCCGCCAGGCCCAGCGCCGGGCGAGACCCACGGTGCCGCGTGTCGACGGACGCCGTGACGCCTCGGCGCCACCTGCTCAGCCACTCTCTCAACGGTCAGCTCAACAACCAGCGCAACGACAAGGAGTCGCCAAGTGAGCCAACGACCGGGACGTCGCGCCCTGATCATGGCCGGGGGCACTGGCGGTCACGTCATTCCTGCCCTATCCCTGGCCCGGGGCCTCGCCGCCGAGGGGGTGGAGGTGGCCTGGCTGGGCAGCCCCCGCGGTATCGAGAACCGCCTGGTGCCGGAGGCCGGCATTCCCCTGCATCGCATCGCGGTGGCCGGGCTGCGTGGCAACGGCGCGGCGGGCTGGCTGTTGGCACCGCTCAACCTGACCCGGGCCGTGTGGCAGGCGAGGCAGGTGATTCGTACCTTCGACCCCCAGTTGGTGGTGGGACTTGGCGGCTTCGCCAGTGGCCCGGGTGGGCTGGCCGCCTGGCTGTCGCGCCGCCCGCTGGTGATCCATGAGCAGAACGCCGTGGCCGGGCTGACCAACCGGGCGCTGTCTCGCCTGGCGCGGCGCGTCTTCGCCGCCTTTCCCCAGGCCTTCGGTGAGCGCGGCGAGGTGATCGGCAACCCGGTGCGCGAGGAGATCGCTGCCCTGGGCGAGGTGCCCCGCGCGGCCGAGGCCATGCGCGGTCGGCGTCGTCGTTTGCTGGTGGTGGGCGGCTCCCTGGGGGCCCAGGCCCTCAACGAATGCCTTCCCGAAGCGCTGGCGAGAATGCCCGAGGGCGCTCGACCCGAGGTGCGCCACCAGGCGGGGCGCAACAAGGATGCCGCGACCCGCCAGGCCTACGTCGAGCAGGGCGTGGACGCCGAGGTGATATCCTTTATCGACGATATGGCCGAGGCCTACGCCTGGGCCGATCTGGTGGTCTGCCGGGCAGGCGCCCTGACGGTGGCGGAGCTGGCCGCCGCGGCCAAGCCGGCGCTGTTTGTGCCCTTTCCCTTCGCGGTGGACGATCATCAGACCGCCAACGCCCGAGCGCTGGTGGAGGAGGGGGCAGCCGAACTGCTGCCTCAGACAGAACTCAGCGCGGCGACGCTGGCTGACCGGCTGGCGTCGTTGCTCGACCCCGACATTCTCGCCACCAAGGCCGCGCGGGCGAGAGCCTGCGCGCACCTCGACGCTGTCGAGCGCCTGGTGGCCGGCTGCATGGAGACAGGTTTTGAGCGATAGCACATCACGGCCGGTACCCGGCCAATCCCTGCCGGTGCGCAACGGCCGCGGGCTGGGCATGCGCCGTATCCGGCACATCCATTTCGTGGGCATCGGCGGCGCCGGGATGTGTGGCATCGCCGAGGTCCTGGCCAATCAGGGCTACACCGTCAGCGGCAGCGATCTGAAGGCCTCGACGGTGGTGGCGCGGCTGCGCCAGTGCGGCATCACGGTGGCTATCGGCCACGATGCCGACCACGTGGCCGGCGCCGACGTGGTGGTGGTCTCCACCGCGGTGGACGAGGCCAACCCCGAGATCGTCTGGGCCCGGGAGCATCGGGTGCCGGTGGTGCGCCGCGCGGAGATGCTCGCTGAGCTGATGCGCTTCCGCCACGGCATCGCCGTGGCCGGCACCCACGGCAAGACCACCACCACCAGCCTTACCGCCACCCTGCTCGGCGAGGGGGGGCTCGACCCCACCTTCGTGATCGGTGGCCGGCTGACCAGTGCCGGGACCAACGCGCGCCTGGGGGAGGGCGACTACCTGGTGGCCGAGGCCGATGAGTCCGACGCCTCCTTTCTGCACCTGCAGCCCATGGTCTCCATCATCACCAACATCGATGCCGACCACATGGCGACCTATGGCGGCGATTTCGAGAAGCTCAAGGCCACCTTCCTGGAGTTCCTGCACAACCTGCCCTTCTATGGCCTGGCGATCCTGTGCATCGATGACGACAACATGCGTGGCCTGCTGGATCGGGTGCATCGCCAGTTCATCACCTATGGCTTCAGCGATGACGCCGACTACCGCATCACCGACTTCCTGCAGCAGGCCGGCGAGATCCGCTTCACCGCCCATCGCCCGGGCGGGCTGGTGCCGCTTGAGATTCGGCTGGCCATGCCCGGACGCCACAATGCCCTGAACGCCCTGGCGGCGATCGCCGTGGCCAGCGATGCCGGGGTCGCCGACGACGCCATCCTGCGAGGCCTGGCCGGCTTCCAGGGGGTGGGGCGCCGCTTCCAGGTGCAGGGAAACTTTCCGGCGCCGGGCGGCGAGGGCGAGGTGATGCTGGTGGACGACTACGGCCACCACCCTCGCGAGGTGGAGATGGTGATCCGGGCGGTGCGCGCCGGCTGGCCCGAGCGGCGCCTGGTGATGATCTATCAGCCCCATCGCTACTCGCGTACCCGGGACCTCTACGAGGATTTCGTGCGGGTGCTCTCCGGGGTCGATACCCTGTTGCTGCTGGACGTCTACAGCGCCGGCGAGGCGCCGATCCCCGGGGCCGAAGGGCGCACCCTGGCCGGCTCCATCCGGCAGCGCGGCGAAGTGGATCCGCTGTTCGTCCAGGAGAAGGGCGAGCTGCCCGGCCTGTTGGCCCGGGTGCTGCGCCCCGATGACATCCTGATCACTCAGGGCGCCGGTGACGTGGGCGGGATCTCCCTGGCCCTGGCCGAGGCGGCCCTGGCCTTCGACGAGGTGACCCTATGAACCTGGTGAACGATCTGGGTCGCGTTGCCGTGATCTACGGCGGCAGTTCCGCCGAGCGTGAGGTCTCTCTCAAGAGCGGCACGGCGGTGCTGGCGGCCCTCAAGCGGGCCGGCGTGGACGCCACCGGCTACGATCCCGCCGAGGGCGGTCTGGTGGGGCTCGAGGCCCTGGCACCGGATCGCGTCTTCATCGCACTGCATGGCCGCGGCGGCGAGGATGGTACCCTGCAGGGGGCGCTGGAACTGCTCGGTATTCCCTATACCGGCAGTGGCGTGCTGGCCTCGGCCCTGGGCATGGACAAGCAGCGCACCAAGCTGGTGTGGCAGGCCCTGGGCCTGCCCACGCCGGAGTCGGTGATGCTGGAGGCCGACGCCGACTGGTCGGCGGTGGTGGCGCGCCTCGGCCTGCCGCTGATCGTCAAGCCGGTGCACGAGGGCTCGACGCTCGGCATCAGCATCGTCGAGAGCGCCGAGGCCCTGGCGGCGGCTTACCATGAGGCGGCCCGCTTCGATGCCCGGGTGATGGCCGAGCGCTTCATCAAGGGCGATGAATACACGGTGTCGCTGCTCGGCGACGTGGTGCTGCCGGCGATCCGCGTCGAGGTGCCGGGAGGCTTCTACGACTACGAGGCCAAGTACCTCTCGAACGAAACGCGCTATCACCTTCCCTGCGGCCTCGGCGACGCCGAGGAGGCTGAACTGGGCGAGCTCTGTCGCCGCGCCTTCGAGGCGGTCGGTGCCGAGGGCTGGGGCCGGGTCGACGTGATGCGGGATGCCGAGGGCGGCTTCTGGTTGATCGAGGTCAACACCTCGCCGGGCATGACCGACCACAGCCTGGTGCCCCAGTCGGCGGCCTACGCCGGCATCAACTTCGAGGCCCTGGTGCTGCGCATCCTCGCCGCCACCCTGGAGGCGAGCCGGGTATGACGCGTCGCGGTGGCCTGCTCGGGGTGCTGCTGCTGCTGGTGCTGTTCGGCGCCGGCGGGCGTGCCCTGTGGCTGTGGCTCGACCGGCCCATCGAGCGGGTCTCCATCGCCGGCGAGTTCACCCACGTCAACGCCGACTACCTCCGCGATCAGCTGGCACCGCTGATTCGCGGCCGCACCTGGCTGTCGGTGAACGTGTCCGAACTGCGCGAGGAGGCGCTGGCCATCGACTGGCTGTTCGAGGTGCGGGTCACCCGGGAGTGGCCCAATGCGTTGACCTTCGACCTGGTAGAGCAGGTGCCGGTGGCGCGCTGGAACGATGACTACCTGCTCAATCCCGCGGGCGAGCCCTTCGCCTTCGGCCCGGTGTCGCCGCCCGGCGACTTGCCGGACCTGGCCGGTCCCGCCGGCAGTGGCGCCGAGGTGCTGGCCTATCATGAGCGCCTGGCCACCCGCTTCGGCGCCATGGGCCTTGAGCTCTCCCAGCTGCGCCTGGAACCCCGCGGCGCCTGGCGCTTCCAACTCGACGACGGCGTCTGGGTCATGCTCGGCCGCAACGATCGCGAGGCACGACTGGGAAGACTGTCCGCGGCCTGGCAGCGACAGCTCGGCTCCCAGGCGTCGCATATTCGCTACATTGATCTGCGATACCCCAATGGCGTGGCCGTTGCCTGGCATGGAGAAATCGATCCGGCACAGGGTGAGGGCCCAGAGGAGGGCTGACCCCTTTTTCTGGCGGAGGGCCCGTGCTCAATGGCATGGGGCTGTTTCTTTTCCCGCAAAATCGCCGTATCGTGAAAGGTGATTTGCTCGCCGGGGTGGAGGATAACCTCCAGTTGTTCCTATAATTGGTCCCAGGTTCATTTTTCATGATGCAGGCCCCTCAATACGGGCCAGGTTCGAGGAGAGTTCCCGACTCATGGCAGGTCCTTCCAACGCGTCCAATATGGTAGTCGGGCTGGATATCGGAACGTCCAAGGTCGTGGCGATCGTGGGGCAGCCCACCGACGATGGCGGCATCGAGATCGCCGGTATCGGCTCGCACCCCTCCCGCGGTATGAAGAAAGGGGTGGTGATCAACATCGAATCCACGGTGCTGTCCATCCAGCGCGCCGTGGAGGAGGCCGAACTGATGGCCGGCTGCGATATTCACTCGGTCTATGTCGGCGTTGCCGGCAGTCATATCAGTTCGATGAATTCCGACGGCGTGGTGGCGATCAAGGAGCGCGAAGTCACACCCTCCGACATCGATCGCGTCATCGACTCTGCCCGCGCCCGGGCCATCTCCGAGGGTCAACGGGTGCTCCATGTGATCCCTCAGGAGTTCTCCATCGACACCCAGGGTGGCATCCGCGAGCCGCTGGGAATGTCGGGAGTTCGCCTCGAGGCCCGCGTGCATCTGGTGACCGCGGCGCTGAATGCCGTTCAGAATATCGAGAAGTGCGTGCGCCGCTGCGGCCTGGAGGTCGATGCCATCATCCTCGAGCAACTCGCCTCGAGCATGGCGGTGCTCACCGAGGATGAGCGCGAGCTGGGCGTCTGCATGGTGGATATCGGCGGTGGCACCACCGATATCGCGGTCTTCACCGAGGGGGCCATTCGCTACACCGCCGTGATCCCCATCGCCGGTGACCAGGTGACCAACGACATCGCCATGGCGCTGCGCACGCCCACCCAGCACGCCGAGGAAATCAAGGTCAAGTACGCCTGTGCGCTGACCCAGCTGGCCGCCAGCGACGAGATGATCAAGGTGCCCAGCGTCGGTGATCGGCCTGCCCGGGACCTCTCTCGCCAGGCCCTGGCCGAGGTGGTAGAACCGCGTTACGAGGAGCTCTTCACCCTGGTGCGCGACGAGCTGCGTCGCAGTGGCTATGAGGATCTGGTCGCTGCCGGGGTGGTACTGACCGGTGGCACCTCGCGCATGGAAGGGGTGGTCGAACTGGCCGAGGAAATCTTCCACATGCCGGTGCGTATCGCCTGTCCACAGAATGTGCGCGGGCTCGCCGATGTGGTGCGCAACCCGATTTATTCGACCGGAGTCGGTTTGCTACATTACGCTCTACAGGAAACACGGCAGGGGCATGGTCGACAGGCACAGGGCAGCGTGATACCGGTCCCGGCCCGGCGTGAAGACGCCAGCCGGCGCGGCTTGAAGGAAAACATGCCAGCGCTGGCAAGGCTCAAGGGCTGGTTGAAAGGAAATTTCTGACAGGATCGCCGTGGCGATCCAGGAGACGGGGCAAATGTTTGAACTGGTAGATAGCGCACCCTCAAGCAGCGCGGTCATCAAGGTTATCGGCGTCGGAGGCGGCGGCGGCAATGCTGTCAATCACATGGTCGAGAGCAACATCGAGGGCGTGGAGTTCATCTGCGCCAACACCGATGCCCAGGCACTCAAGCGCGTGTCCGCCAAGACCGTACTCCAGCTCGGCAGCGAGATCACCAAGGGGCTAGGCGCCGGCGCCAACCCTGAGGTGGGGCGTCAGGCGGCCATGGAAGACCGCGAACGCATTGCCGAACTGCTCAATGGCGCCGACATGGTGTTCATTACCGCGGGCATGGGCGGCGGTACCGGCACCGGCGGTGCCCCGGTGGTGGCCCAGGTCGCCAAGGAACTGGGCATCCTCACCGTGGCCGTGGTCACACGTCCCTTCCCCTTCGAGGGGCCCAAGCGCATGCGCGCCGCCGAGGAGGGCATGCGAGAGCTCTCCGAGCACGTCGACTCGCTGATCACCATCCCCAACGAGAAGCTGCTCTCGGTGCTGGGCAAGAACGCCAGCCTGCTGACCGCCTTCAGCGCCGCCAACGATGTCCTCCTGGGCGCCGTCCAGGGCATCGCCGAGCTGATCACCAGCCCCGGCATCATCAACGTCGACTTCGCCGACGTGCGCACCGTGATGTCCGAGATGGGCATGGCGATGATGGGCACCGGCGGGGCCACCGGCGAGAATCGCGCCCGCGAGGCCGCCGAGAAGGCGATCCGAAGCCCGCTGCTCGAGGACATCGACCTCCACGGTGCCCGCGGCATCCTGGTCAACATCACTGCGGGTCCCGACCTCTCGATCGGCGAGTTCAATGATGTGGGCGCCACCGTCCAGGAGTTCGCCTCCCAGGACGCCACCATCGTGGTGGGCACTTCCATCGACATGGAGATGACCGACGAGTTGCGTGTCACCGTGGTGGCCGCCGGTCTCGACGGATGCCAGCAGCAGAAGTCGGCGGGTCGCGAGGCGGTCAAGCGCAGCGAGGTCGGGTCGGAGTATCGCAAGCGCCAGGCGTCGCCGGCTGCAGCGATGCGCCAGCAGCCGGCCGCGGCGCGTAGTGCCGAGCCGGAGGAGGCGGCCAAGCCGCGTGCGGAGAAGCGTCGTTCCCAGGAGCTCGATGACTACCTCGATATCCCGGCCTTCCTGCGCCGCCAGGCCGATTGAGTCGCACTATCGACACCATGGGACGTGCCGGGCGAGGTTTCTTTGTTGGAACGCCCGTTCGGTGTTATAGTGAACAGTGTTTGATAACCCGACAACAGCCTGGCCTCCGCTCATGATCAGACAACGCACCCTGAAGAACGTCATCCGCGCCACCGGCGTCGGCCTGCATTCCGGCAAGAAGGTCTACATGACCCTGCGCCCGGCGCCGGTGGATACCGGCATCGTCTTCGTGCGCACCGATCTTGAGCCCGAGGTTCAGATCCGGGCCCAGGCCGACAACGTCACCGATACCACCCTGTGCACGGCGCTGTCCGCCGGTGGTGCCAAGGTGGCCACGGTGGAGCATCTGATGTCGGCCCTGGCCGGGCTCGGAATCGACAATGCCTACGTCGACCTCAGCGCCGCCGAGGTGCCGATCATGGATGGCAGTGCCGGCCCCTTCGTGTTCCTTATCCAGTCCGCCGGGATCAGCGAGCAGAACGCCCCCAAGAAGTTCATCCGCATCAGGCGGGAGATCATGGTGCGCGACGGCGACAAGGAAGCCACCTTCCGCCCCCATCAGGGCTTCAAGGTCGCCTTTTCCATCGACTTCGACCATCCGGTGTTCGAGGAGCAGTCCCAGACCGCCATGGTGGACTTCTCTACCACCTCCTTTGTCAAGGAGGTTTCCCGGGCCCGCACCTTCGGCTTCATGCGTGACCTTGAATACCTGCGCTCCAACAATCTGGCGCTCGGCGGCAGTCTCGACAACGCCATCGTGGTGGACGACTATCGTATCGTCAACGAGGGTGGCCTTCGCTACGATGACGAGTTCGTCAAGCACAAGGTGCTGGATGCCATCGGCGATCTCTACCAGCTCGGCCACAGCCTGATCGGCGAGTTCCGCGGGGTGAAGTCCGGCCACGCGCTCAACAACCAGCTGTGTCGTGCCCTGCTCGCCCAGCCCGAGGCCTTCGAGATCGTCACCTTCGAGGGGGAGGCCGCCACGGCGCCTATCTCCTACGCGGCGCCTGCGATGGCCTGACGCTCCGGGCCACGTCGGGAGCATTCGGCGTCAAGACTCACGAGACAACCCCGTCGGCCCGGGCCGGTGGGGTTGTCCTGTATGGCGACGGAGCCAGTTTGGCTCGTGGCTCGGCTACGCCTCGCGCTCGGCGTGGGCGGCGAGGCGCTGGAGCGCGGCCTTGAGCCGCGGGTCGCTGACGTCCTCGGCGCAGCTGGAGAGCTCGTCGGCCGCCCGTGCCGGCAGGTGACGCACCTGGCGCAGGGGCACCTTGACCGGTCGCACCGGGCGCACCTTGAAGGTGAAGCCGGTGACCGCCTCGAAGCCGGAAAGCTGATGGAGCAGCTCGAGCAGGCGGGATTGCTCGTAGCGCAGCCGAGTGAGCCAGGTCGCGCGGTCGGTGATCAGCGTCAGGCGGCCGTCGCGAAAGCCGCCCACGTGCAGGTGGGCGGCCACCTCGGCGGGCAGGTTATCGCGAAGGTGCTGCTGGGCGCGCTCGATCAGTCTCGCCATGCGCATCAGCGAGCCCAGTTCGCCTCGCCCGTCCAGCAGGCGGGTCATGGGCTGGGCGCGGAAGCGCTTAGCCTTTATACTCATGGGCTTGTTTCTCGGGGCAGTCTGCTGTCGGCTCGACCGGCCGTAGGGTCCCGCTCAGCGCCGGGTCTGATGCCCGCCACCCTAGCACGCTCGGGAGTCCATCGTCAGCATGCCACTCCGCACCCAGCCCCATGATGCCGAGGCGCGCGTCACCGTGACGCGGCGGCGCCCGGCGCGCTGGTGGCTGGCCGGGCTGCTGGTGGGCTGCCTGCTGCCGGCCGGCCTGGTCCAGGGGACTCCGCTGCGCCAGGCCGAGCGCCTGGTGCAGGTATGCATACTGGCGCCGGCACTGATCCGGGCCAGTTCGCGCCTCCGGGCCCGCCGTCGTGCGCATCGCGCCTGGCCGCTTCCCCGCACCCTGCGCGCCCTGTGCCCGCCGCATTCTCGCTGGCCGCTGCCGAGCCCGGGTCGCACCACCGCGGCCCATGATGTCCTGACCCGCCGGGGTCCGCCCGCTGCGTGGGCAAGCTGATTTCCTGATCCTGGCCGGCTGCCCCTGGCGGCCGGCACGATGCCACACGCAAAGACTGGACCCCACATGATCAATTCCCTGTTACGCAAGGTCGTCGGCTCCAAGAACGACCGTGAAGTCAAGCGCATGAGCCGCCAGGCCGAGCGCGTCAGCGTCCTCGAGCAGGAACTGGAAGCCCTGGACGATGGCGCCCTCAAGGCACGCACCGAATCGCTACGTGGTCGACTCGAGGCCGGTGAGACCCTGAACGACCTGCTCCCCGAGGCCTTCGCCACCGTACGCGAGGCGAGCAAGCGCGTGATGGGCATGCGCCACTTCGATGTACAGCTGGTCGGCGGGATAACCCTGCACAACGGCCGCATCGCCGAGATGAAGACCGGCGAGGGCAAGACTCTGGTGGCCACCCTTGCCGTCTACCTCAATGCCCTGTCCGGCAAGGGCGTCCACGTGGTCACGGTGAACGATTACCTGGCGCGGCGTGACGCCGAGTGGATGCGCCCGCTCTACGAATACCTGGGGCTTACCGTCGGCATCATCCACGCGGGCCAGACCAGCGAGGAGAAGCGAGACGCCTACGCCTGCGACATCACCTACGGCACCAACAACGAGTTCGGCTTCGACTACCTGCGCGACAACA
>NZ_JACUUD010000184.1 GCF_014859505.1 Halomonas sp. | reverse complement strand
CCGAAGGCCAGGTCATTGTAGGGGCCGACCCAATCCGCAGCGTCGAGCACGCCGGTCTGCATGGAGGTGAAGATCTCGGAGCCCGGCATGTTCACGGTGGTGACGCCGATGCGGTTCATCGCCTCGCCGGCCAGCCCCGGCAGGCGCAGGCGAATGCCCTGCATGTCGGCCAGAGAGTTGATCTCCTTCTTGAACCAGCCGGCCATCTGCGCGCCGGTGTTGCCCACCGCGAAGGGCTTGAGATTGTGCTTGGCGTAGATCTCGTCCCATAGCACCTGGCCACCGCCGTGGTAGAGCCAGGCGTTGGTCTCGGTGGTGTTCATGCCGAAGGGCACTGCGGTGAAGAACTGTGCCGCGGCGACCTTGCCGCGCCAGTAGTAGGCAGCGGAGTGACCCATCTCCGCGGTACCGGCGGCGACCGCATCGAAGACCTCCAGGGCAGGCACCAGCTCACCGGCACCGTGCACACGGATGCGCATGCGGCCGTCGGAGAGCGCCTCGACGCGCTGGGCGAACTCGTTGGCACCGGTGCCCAGCGCCGGGAAATTTCGTGGCCAGGAGGTCACCATGTCCCAGGTGAGGACCTCCTGGGCCTGGGCGGTGGAGACGAAGGGGGCGGCGGCGACGCCGGCGGCACCGGCACCCAGGGTCTTCAGAAAGTTGCGGCGTTGCATGAGGGCGTGACTCCGAAAGGCTTGTTAAATAGAGCCGCGCGGCATGGCAACGCGCGGAAGGGTTCATTGGCCAGTATGCGCCAAGGCCGAATTGACTCACAAGGCGGCGACATGACGGAAACGTCAACGGAAATTCGCCGAACGCCCTCGATCAGAGCGGCGTCAGCTTGGCAAAGCCCAGCACCAGCCACTTGTCGCCTTCCCCCTCGAAGCTGACATGCACCCGAGCGCGCTCTCCCTCCCCCTCGGCGTTGAGGATCACCCCCTCGCCGAACACCGGGTGGTGGACCCGCTGGCCCAGCGACAGGCTGGGCAGGTCGCCGCCACCCTGCACCGAGGTCTGGCGCAGCCCGGGAACCGGTCGGCTCGCAGTCACCGGCCGCGAGATCTGGCCGCGCAGCCGCACCTCTTCCAGGTACTGCTCGGGGATCTCGCGCAGGAAGCGCGAGGCACGCTGGAAGGTCTCCTTGCCGTGCAGGCGGCGGATCTCGGCGTGGGTCAGGTAGAGCTTTTTCATGGCGCGGGTCAGGCCCACGTAGCAGAGCCGGCGCTCCTCCTCCAGGCGGCCCGGTTCCTCCGCCGACATGCGGTGGGGGAAGAGCCCCTCCTCCACCCCGGCGATGAACACCACCGGAAACTCCAGCCCCTTGGCGGCGTGCAGGGTCATCAGCTGCACGCTGTCCTCGAACTCGTCCGCCTCGTGCTCGCCGGCGTTGAGCGCCGCCTCGGAGAGGAAGGCCTCCAGCGCCACGGCCCCTTCGCCGGCCACGGGCGGGTCGAAGGATTCCCCCTGAGTGAAGGCGCGGGCGGCGTTGACCAGTTCCTCCAGGTTCTCGACCCGGGCCTGGCCCTTCTCGCCGCGCTCACTGCGGTGGTGCTCGACCAGCCCCGAGGCCTGGAGGGCCTGGTCGATGATCTCGTGCAGCGCCAACCCCGCGGTGTCGTTGTCGAGCCGTTCGATCAGCTCGGCGAAGGCCGCCACGGCGCTGCCGGCCCGGCCCTTGAGCGAGCCGTCGGCCAGGCCATCATGGAGTGCTTGCCACAGCGAGACGCCGGCCTCCCGGGCCCGGACGCGCAGGATCTCCACGGTGCGGGTGCCGATACCCCGGGCCGGCACATTGATTACCCGCTCCAGGGAGGCATCGTCGTCACGGTTGAGCAGCAGGCGCAGGTAGGACAGGGCGTTCTTGATCTCCAGACGCTCGTAGAAGCGGTGCCCGCCGTAGATGCGGTAGGGCATGCCCTGACGGATCAGGGACTCCTCGATGACCCGGGACTGGGCGTTGGAGCGGTAGAGGATGGCGATCTCGCGGCGATGGAACCCCTCGTCGACCTTCTCGCGAATGGTGTCGACGATGAAGCGGGCCTCGTCCAGATCATTGAAGCCGCTGAAGACCGAGATCGACTCGCCGCGGGAGCCAGCGGTCCACAGCTCCTTGCCCATGCGCTCGGTGTTGTGGCTGATCAGGGCGTTGGCGGCCTCGAGGATGGCGCTGGTGGAGCGATAGTTCTGCTCCAGGCGCACGGTCTTCGTCTCCGGGAACTCGCGCTCGAAGCGGCGGATGTTCTCCACCCTGGCGCCGCGCCAACCGTAGATCGACTGGTCATCGTCGCCCACCACGGTCATCGGCGTGCGCATGCCGGTCAGCAGCTTCAGCCAGGCGTACTGCAGGGTGTTGGTGTCCTGGAATTCGTCGACCAGTACATGGGCGAAGCGCTCCTGGTAATGAGCCAGCAGAGCAGGGTTGTCGCGCAGCAGCTCGAGGCTCCGGAGCAGCAGCTCGCCGAAGTCCACCAGGCCACCGCGCTCGCAGGTGACCTGGTAGCGTTCATAGAGATCCACCATCTGCCCCAGGTAGGCGTCACCGTGGACCTCCACCTGGTGGGGCCGCAGCCCCTCCTCCTTGCAGCCGGAGATGAAGGTCTGCACCTGGCGCGGCGGGAAGCGCTCGTCATCGACGTCGTGGTCCTTGATCAGTCGCTTGACCAGTCGCAGCTGATCGTCGGAATCGATGATCTGGAAGTGCTGAGGCAGCCGGGCATCCTGCCAGTGGGTGCGCAACAGGCGGTGGGCCGTGGAGTGGAAGGTGCCCACCCAGACGTGGCGCAGCGAGAGGCCGAGCAAGGCCTCCAGGCGGGTCCGCATCTCGCGGGCCGCCTTGTTGGTGAAGGTCACGGCGAGCACGGCGTAGGGGGAGAGCCCCTCGGCCTGCATCAGCCAGGCGATGCGGTGGACCAGCACCCGGGTCTTGCCGGAGCCGGCACCGGCCAGCACCAGCATGTTGCCCTGGGGGGCGCTGACCGCCTCGCGCTGGGCGGCATTCAGGTGGTCGAGGATCGCCGTGACGTCGTCCATGGGAGGGCATCGCTGCTAGGAAAATGGGCGGACAGCTTAGCATATCGCGCCTTGCCCCCGGCGCCCCTCGCCTCGCGGCTAGCCTTCCTCTTCCGGGTAGCGCAGCGGGATCAGGCTCCTCTTCACCGACGAGAGCTGCTCGGCCAGCTTGGGGCCGCGGGTCTTGGCCACGCCCACCGCCAGCACGTCGACCAGCACCAGGTGGGCGATGCGGGAGCTCATGGGAGTGTAGATCTCGGTGTCCTCGTGGACATCGATATAGAGCGGTAGCGTCACCTCTTCGGCCAGCGGCGAACCGCTGGGGCACAGGCCAATCACCGTGGCGCCGGCCTCCCTGGCCAGGCGCACGCTGGCCACCAGCGCCCGGGTTCGGCCGGTCTGGGAGATGGCCACCACCACGTCGCCCTCCTTGAGGGTCACCGCCGACATGTTCTGCATGTGCGGGTCCGCGTAGGCCGCGGTGGAGATCTGCAGGCGAAAGAACTTGTGCTGGGCGTCGAAGGCCACCGCACCGGAAGCGCCGAAGCCGTAGAACTCCACCCGGTTGGCCATGGCCAGGGCGTTGATCGCCTGGCTCAGCGCCTCGTTGTCCAGGCGGTCGCGCACCGACAGCAGGGTGCCCACGGTGGAGTCGAAGATGCTCTGGGCAAATTCCGACACCGAGTCGCTGTCGTTCATGGAGAACTGGGCGAACTGGCTGCCGGTGGCCAGCATCTGGGCCAGCTTGAGCTTGAAGTCCTGGAAGCCATTGCAGCCCAGGGCACGGCAGAAGCGGACCACCGTGGGCTCGCTGACCTTGGACTCGGTGGCCAGGTCGACGATGCGCATGTGGATCACTTCCTCGGGGTTGCGAAGCACGAAGCGCGCCACCTTCTGCTCGGAGCGGCGGAAGTGCTCCATGCGGCGTCTCATCTCATCGAACAGGGCGCTGCTCACTGGGAACTCCTCGAATGGTGTATCGCCCCGGGCAGTGACGATAATTGAAAAGGGTGTCATCACAGTATGCCCAAGGAGCCGGGCGTTGTGCAGCGCAAGATGTCGGTACGGCCTCTCGACGCCTGCGTTTACTCTTCGTTGTAGCGTAAAACCCAGAACGTCATCATTCTGTCAAGTGCGATATAGTAAAAATTGCAGTGTCGCGTAGTGACCAAGGAGAGTCGATCATGCGCAATGTCGAACGGTTAACCTCCCTGAAGAGTGAGCTCCTCGACATCTTCATGAGCATGGAAGTGATCGAGCACGAGCAGCGCAGCCGCACCGCCGCACAGCGCAACCTGCGGGCTCGGCGGGGCATCGAGCTCCATGAGGAGTTCAAGCAGCTGTCCCGTGACATCGCCGAGCTGCCCGTGGACGAGCTCGACGAGATGCACTGACCGCGGCCCGACGGCCA
>NZ_JACUUD010000183.1 GCF_014859505.1 Halomonas sp. | reverse complement strand
ATTCGAACCCCCGACATCCTGCTCCCAAAGCAGGCGCGCTACCAGACTGCGCTACACTCCGCCGCGATCCAACTCACCTGACGCCACCGCAGGGGCCTCATCGAGCGATGCGTATTCTACGTGACTTTCCCCTTTGGTCAAGCACCTGGATCCCCCTCATTGGGAGCCGTGCTTTGTTTCACCGGCGCGGCATGCGAAAATCACGCCTCCTTCGTTGCGGGCCGGCCATGGGCCTGCCCACTCCATCCAGCCACCCGAGGAAGCGCGATGTCCGCCCAACTGATCGATGGCAAGTCCATAGCCGCCCGAGTCCGCCAGCAGGTCGCACGCCAGGTTCAGGCACGCCGCGACGCCGGGGCCCGAGCGCCGGGGCTTGCCGTGGTGCTGGTGGGCGAGGACGCCGCCTCCGCGGTCTACGTGCGCAACAAGCACCATGCCTGCGTCGAGGCCGGCATCCGATCCTTCAGCCATACGCTGACCACCGAGACCACTCAGCTCGAGCTCGAAAGCCTGGTGGATCTCCTGAATGCCGACCCGGCCGTGGATGGGATCCTGGTGCAACTGCCACTGCCCGCCCACCTCGATGCCCGACCGATCCTCGAGCGCATCCGCCCCGACAAGGACGTGGATGGTTTCCATCCCTACAACCTCGGTCGCCTCGCCCAGCGTCTGCCCATGCTGCGCCCCTGCACCCCCAAGGGCGTGATGACACTGCTCGAGCAGTCCGACCTCAGGGTACGGGGCCTGGACGCCACCGTGGTCGGCGCTTCCAACATTGTCGGTCGACCCATGGCGCTGGAGCTGATGCTGGCCGGCTGCACCACCACCGTCTGCCATCGCTTCACCCGCAACCTCGAGGAACACGTGCGCCGTGCCGACCTGCTGGTGGTGGCCGTGGGCAAGCCAGGGCTGGTCAAGGGTGAGTGGGTCAAGGAGGGCGCCATCGTCATCGACGTCGGGATAAACCGCCTTGAAGACGGCCGCCTGGTGGGCGATGTCGATTTCGCTGCTGCCGCCGAGCGCGCCAGCTGGATCACCCCGGTGCCCGGGGGCGTGGGCCCCATGACCGTCGCCACCCTGCTGGAGAACACCCTGCAGGCCGCCGACATGCACGACGCCGGCTAGGTCAAACACCATTTTTCTCGAGATTCACAGGATCCCGGGGCAGACTTCCCCTGGGGGCATTGACCCCGGCATCAGAACTGACACAAAGAACTGACACAAGGACTCCGCGATGAGCGACAAGAAGATGAACGTCGAGAGCTTCAACCTTGATCACACCAAGGTTAAGGCTCCCTATGTTCGCCTCGCCGACATCAAGACCGGCGAGAACGGCGACACCATCCACAAGTACGATATGCGCATCTGCCAGCCCAACCAGGCGCACATGGAGATGCCGGCGCTGCACTCCCTGGAGCACCTGATGGCGGAGCTGTCGCGCAACCACACCGACAAGGTGGTCGACATCAGTCCCATGGGCTGCCAGACCGGGTTCTACGTGGCGATGATCAACCACGGCGATTACGAGGGTGTACTGACGCTGCTCGAGAAGACCCTCGAGGACGTCCTGGTGGCCGACGAGGTACCCGCCTGCAACGAGATGCAGTGCGGCTGGGCGGCCAGCCACAGCCTGGAAGGCGCCCAGGATATTGCCCGGGGCTTCCTGGCCAAGCGCAATGAATGGACTCAGGTATTCGCATGAAACGCATCGGCATCATCGGCGCCATGGCCCAGGAGGTGGAGCACCTGGCTTCGCTGCTTGAGGGGCGGCAGTCCCGAACCCATGTGGGCTCCACCTTCCACAGCGGCCTGCTGCATGGGGTCGAGGTGGTGATCCTGCAGTCCGGCATCGGCAAGGTGAACGCCGCGGTGGGCACTACCCTGCTGCTGGATATCTACAGGCCCGACGCGGTGATCAACACCGGTTCCGCCGGTGGCTTCGGCAAGGGCTTGGCGATCGGTGACGTGGTGATCTCCAGCGAGGTACGGCATCACGACGTGGACGCCGTGGTGTTCGGGTACGAGCACGGCCAGGTGCCGCAGATGCCGGCCGCCTACCTGCCTGACCCGCGGCTGGTGGCCATCGCCCGGGAGTGCGTGGAGTCCCTGGGCGAGGTCAATGTGGTGGAGGGCCTGATCGCCACCGGCGACGTCTTCATGGCCTGCCCCAACCTGGTGGAGCAGACCCGCCGTCGCTTCCCCACCATGCTCGCCGCCGAGATGGAGGCCGCGGCCATCGCCCAGACTTGCCTGCTCTACGACTGCCCCTTCGTGGTCATCCGCGCCCTCTCCGACATCGCCGGCGGCGGCGACAACCACGTCTCCTTCGAGGCGTTCCTGGTGAAGGCCGCCACCCACTCGGCCCACATGGTGGAGGCGATGGTGAAGCGCCTGGCCAACCTATCCGAGGAGCAGCCCAGCGATGCCCTGGCCGAGAGGGCCTGAGTCCCGCCTGACCCATCCGCCGCCGCGCCAGTGGGTGCCGGCGCTGCTGTTGGTCGGCACGCTGCTGGCCGGCTGCGGCGCCACGCACCTCAGAGACGGGCCCACGCCAATGATGACGGACGCGCCCGACGCCCCGGCGCTGGCCTTCGATGCATTCCCCGACCGGACCTACACCCCTCCCGACTGGCCTCGGTCACTCAGCGCCAAGGTGTTGCTGCCCCGTTCAGAGAACGAGGCGCTGCGTCCCGCCGCCCTGCTGGTTCACGGCGGCGGCTGGCAGAACCGCGGCCCGCAGGACATGACCGGCATCGCCGAGCAGCTGGCCGTCCGGGGCTATGTCACCGTCAACATCGAACATCGCTTCGCCCCGGAGCATCGCTTCCCCGCACAGCTGCACGACCTGCAGCAGGCCATGGCCTGGATCCACGCCAACGCCGAGACGTGGCGCGTGGACACCGACCGCATCGTCGGCGTGGGCTTCTCCTCGGGCGCCCACCTGGTCAGCCTGCTGGCCCTGGCAGGAGCGGAAGGGCCACTGGCCGAGCCCCATGGTGGCGAGCACGCCAGGCTCGCCGCCGTACTGGCCGGCGGCATCCCCAGCGACCTGTTCAAGTTTCCCGACGGCCGGCTGGTGGTGGAGTTCCTCGGCGGCACACGGGCCGAGGTGCCCGAGCAATATGCGCTCGCCTCACCGGCCCGCCAGGTACGATCGAACGCCCCACCCTTCTTCCTGTTCCACGGGACCTGGGACCGCCTGGTCCCCCTCGACCACGCCACCGACTTTCGTGCCGCGCTCGAGGCACGGGGGGTGGAGAACGAGCTCTACCTCCAGCACGGCCGCGGCCACTTCCTCAGCTTCCTGACTCGCGGCCGCGCCATCGGCGCTGGTCTCGACTTCCTGGACCGGCAGGTGAACGGCCCATAGCACTTGGCGTCAGCGCGGCGCTAGTACTGAAGCCTCCACATCAGCGTCTCACCGGCGCACAGCGGCACGATACGCTGGGCACCGGCATAGGGCAGCGACTCGGGCAGCTGCCAGGGTTCGCGCACCAGGGTGATGGCATCGGCATTGCGCGCCATCCCGTAGAAGTCGGGGCCGAAGTGGCTGGCGAAGCCTTCCAGGCGGTCCAGGGCGCCGGCCTGCTCGAACGCCGTGGCGTAGAGCTCGATGGCGGCCGGTGCGGTATAGGCCCCGGCGCAGCCGCAGGCACTCTCCTTGTCGCCCTGAGCGTGGGGCGCGCTATCGGTACCGAGAAAGAACTTCGGGCTACCGGAGGTGGCCGCCGCCAGCAGCGCCTGGCGGTGACGCTCACGCTTGAGGATCGGCAGGCAGTAGTAGTGAGGACGAATGCCGCCCACCAGCATGTGGTTGCGATTGAACAGCAGGTGGTGGACGGTGATGGTCGCCGCCACGTTGGCGGGCGCCGCGGCCACGAACTCGGCGGCATCGGCGGTGGTGATGTGCTCGAATACCACCCGGAGGTCCGGGTGACGTTCGAGCAGCGGCTTCATGACCCGCTCGATGAACACCGCCTCGCGATCGAAGATATCGATGTCGGCGCCGGTCACCTCGCCATGCACCAGCAGCGGGATACCCAGGCGCGCCATGGCGGCGATCGCCGCATTGCAATGCGCCAGATCGGTCACACCGGAATCGGAGTTGGTGGTGGCCCCGGCAGGATAGAGCTTCACCGCATGCACCAGGCCGCTTTCGTGGGCGCGCTCGATCTCCTCGGCCGGTGTGTTATCCGTGAGGTAGAGGGTCATCAGCGGCTCGAAGCGGCTGCCCTGGGGCAGCACGGCCAGGATGCGCTGGCGGTAGTCCTGTGCCTGCTCGGTGGTGGTCACCGGCGGCCGCAGGTTAGGCATGATGATGGCACGCCCCATCTGGCGGGCCGAGGCGCCGACCACGGCGGCCAGGGCGTCGTCATCGCGCAGGTGCAGGTGCCAGTCATCGGGGCGGGTCAGGGTCAGTGAGGTCACGTCGGGTCCTGTCTCGGCTGGAACGTTCACG
>NZ_JACUUD010000032.1 GCF_014859505.1 Halomonas sp. | reverse complement strand
CGTTGGCCAGCAGGGTGGCGCAAGCCCCTGAAGCTGCGCTACTTTCTCTGAGACACGCCAATCTCGACAACAGATCGATCTCACAACGGTTTCAAAACAAAGGGAACTCCCATGCTCAAGGCCCTCTCCAGGCCGGCCGTCAAGCTGGTCGAACGCTACCTGCCCGACCCCTATATCTTCGTGCTGCTGCTTACCCTGATCGCCGCGGTGGCCGCCATCGCCGTGGAGCGCCAGACGCCCCTGGCGGTGATGCGCATGTGGGGGGATGGTTTCTGGAACCTGCTGACCTTCTCCATGCAGATGCTGCTGGTGCTGGTCACCGGCTTCATGCTGGCCAGCTCACCGCCGGTGAAGAAGCTGCTGCAGCGCCTGGCAGCGCTGGCCAAGGGCCCCGGCGGCGCCATCCTGCTGGTGACCTATGTGTCGATGGTGGCCAGCTGGATCAACTGGGGCTTCGGCCTGGTGGTGGGCGCGCTGTTCGCCAGAGAGTTGGCCCGCCTGGTCAGGGTGGACTACCGCCTGCTGGTGGCCAGCGCCTACGCCGGTTTCGTGGTGTGGCATGGTGGTCTGGCCGGCTCCATTCCGCTGACCATCGCCACAGACGGCCACTTCAGCGCCGACCAGATCGGCGTGATCGGCACCGGCTCGACCATCTTCGCCTTCTTCAACCTGGCCATCGTGGTCTGCCTGTTCATCACCATCCCGCTGGTCAACCGCCTGATGCTTCCCGACGAGAAGGATAGCGTCTACGTCGACCCCAAGCTGCTGGCTGACGAGGAAGAAGCCCAGTCGCGCATCCGCCGCCCCGCCGACCGCCTCGAGAACAGCGTGATCCTGGCGTGGCTCGTGGGTATTCCAGGGCTGATCTACCTGCTGGACCACTTCGTCCTGCGCGGCGGTGGGCTGAACCTGAACATCGTCAACTTCCTGTTCCTGTTCCTGGCCATCGTCCTGCACCGCACCCCCCGCAGCCTGCTGATCAGCCTGAACGAGGCGATCAAGGGGGGCTCCGGCATCGTCATCCAGTTCCCCTTCTACGCCGGGATCATGGCGATCATGGTGCAGTCGGGCCTGGCGGCCACCATGTCCGAGGCGCTGGTGTCGTTCGCTACCGAGACCTCGCTGCCGTTCTGGTCCTTCATCAGCGCGGGCATCGTCAACCTCTTCGTGCCCTCCGGCGGCGGCCAGTGGGCCGTGCAGGCGCCGGTCATGCTGCCAGCCGCCGAGGCGCTGGGCGTGGATATCGCGCGGGTGGCCATGGCCGTCGCCTGGGGCGACGCCTGGACCAACCTGCTGCAGCCCTTCTGGGCCCTGCCGGTGCTGGCCATCGCCGGCCTCAAGGCGAAGGACATCATGGGCTTCTGCCTGATCCAGCTCATCATCACCGGAGCGGTCATCTCTGTCGGCCTGACCTGGTTCTGACCCACCTGCGCCCCCGACCCCAGCGCCGGGGGCGCCCTCTTCCGCCGTCAGGGAGCGAAGACCATGAGCTGGTTCCAGCAGGTGATCAACACCGTTGCCCTGGCCATCGAGGCCCTGGGGGTGCTGGTCATCGTCGGCGGCTTCGCCATGGCGACACGGCGCTTCGTGCAGCACCGACACTTCTACGACAGCCGCCACGCCTATCTGGAGTACCGCCACGGCATCGGCCGTGCCATCCTGCTGGGACTGGACTTCCTGATCGCCGGCGACCTGATCAAGACGGTGATCGTGCTCAACAGCGGTGAGAGCGTGATGACCCTGGCCACGGTGGTCCTGATCCGCGCCTTCCTGGGCTTCACCCTGCACGTCGAGGTGGAAGGCCACTGGCCCTGGCAGCCGCCCCACCCGGCCCAGCGGCGGCACCACCATATCGACAACGGCCACCATGATGACCTACCGGACCGCCATGGAGACTGACGTGGAACACACCAACCTGCCCGGCCAGCACGAGCTCTCCATGACCGTGCTGATGACTCCCGACATGGCCAACTTCAGTGGCAAGGTGCACGGCGGTGCCATCCTCAAGAAGCTCGACGAGGTGGCCTTCGCCTGCGCCAGCCGCTACTCGGGCCACTATGTGGTGACCCTCTCGGTGGATCAGGTGCTGTTCAAGCAGCCCATCCACGTGGGCGAACTGGTGACCTTCCTGGCCAGCGTCAACCACGTGGGGCGCTCCTCCATGGAGATCGGCATCAAGGTCGTAGCGGAGGATATCCGCCAGAAGCTGATTCGCCACACCAACAGCTGCTACCTGACCATGGTGGCGGTGGATGACGAGGGACAGCCAGCCCCGGTGCCGCCGCTGGCGCTGGCGACCCGGCTGCAGAGGCTGCGGTTCGAGAAGGCGGCGCTGCGCAAGAAGCTGCGCAAGCAGGCCGAGGAGGAGGAGCGTCGCACCCAGGCCGAGCACGGCATTGACGACCCGGATGCGGCCGCCGGAGATTAGCCGCAGCCGATCTCGCTGATGACGTCGTTCTCGTCCAGGCGGACATTGAGCCGATCGGGCCGATAGTCCAGAGTCACTGCCTCGCCGGGGCGAATCACCCGCATCCTGGCCGCACCGCTCTCGGCGCGGATCGCCTCGCCCAGGGCCTCGCTGTAATCGCGCCCCACGCGATCCTGCACCTGGGCCGCACCGCATTCCCCGCGGGCCTCCACCCGTGGCGGCGGCGGCGCCGATTCATGGGGCGGCGGGGAACTCATCCCGGCACAGCCGGCCAGCAGCATGCTGGCGATGACGGGGGTGAGACCCTTGAAGGACATGGCCTTCTCCTCTTCCTTGATGAAAAGAGCCGGAGCGAGTCGACTCGCTCCGGCCTGTGACGGCTCCGCTCGGTGAATCAATCGGCAGAGCGCTGGATCGCCTCTCCACCCCTCTCGACATCCTCGCCGACACCACGCCAGGTGTTGCAGCCAGAAAGCAGCGAGAGGGAAAAAAGCGACAGCAGCACGATGGCCATAGTGCGTTTCATTGAGTTGCCTCCTTGCCCGTGGATCTTGGATACCCATATGCAATCTAGCACTGCCGGCGACGACCTGCCGGGTTATCCCAGTAACAGACGCAGGATGATGGCAGTAATCACCGCGACGGTCAGCCACTTCACCACGAAGGCCCCGCGGGGACTCATGTTGACCTTCACCCCCAGCCAGGCCCCGATCATGCTGCCGGCAGCCAACACCAGGCCATAGTTCCAGCGCACCTGGTCGTTGACCAGGAACACCGCCAACGCCGGCAGGGTGTAGATCAGGATGATCAGCACCTTGAAGACGTTTACCTGGGCCAGGTCGATCTTCAGCATGCGGTAGAGCACCAGGATAAACAGGATCCCTACCCCGACCTGAATGAAGCCGCCGTAGAGCCCGATGGCGAACATCGCCAGGGTGACCGCCGGAGTGACCCGATCGGGTGTCAGCGGGCGGGTATCCAGCCGCGGCTGGGGCAGCAACATCAGCACCGCGGAACCCGCCATCACCGCGATCAGGATTGCCTCGAAGAGGGCATCGCCAGCCTGCAGGGCCAGCCAGGCGCCCGCCAGGGAGCCGACCACTGCGGGCACCGAGAGCCGCAGAGAGAGTCCCACATGGCGAGCCCCGGCGCGCAGGAAACTGGCCACCGCCGAGATGCTCTGCAGCACGATGGAGACGCGGTTGGTACCGTTGGCCGCCTGGGGCGGCAGGCCCAGGAACATCAGCAGCGGCAGGGTGAGCATCGAGCCGCCCGCCGAGAGCACATTGATGAAACCGGCCACGACCCCGATCGAGAGCAGGGCCAGGGCTTCCAGCAGGGTCATGGGGCCTCCTCGTCACGACACCCGGTCAAGGGGCGCACAGCATAGCCGGGGCGGCGGGAGAACTCGAGCCGGAGGAGATATGGCATGATGGAAGGCCACGACCCGGCATGAGGAAAGGAGATGGAAGACGTCGCACTCGATGAGCGCCTGGCTCAGGACAGCTACCCCGTCACCGAGCTGCCGCTGTGCCAGCTGCGCCTGATGGATGACGCCCGCTACCCCTGGCTGATGCTGATTCCGCGCCGGCGCGGGGTCAGCGAGGTGTTCGACCTTGACGAGGCCGACCAGCAGCAGCTGTGGCGTGAGGCCAGTCGGGTCGGCCAGGCCTTCAAGGCGTTCCTGGGGGCCGACAAGCTCAACGTGGCCAGCCTCGGCAACGTGGTGCCACAGCTCCACGTGCACCTGGTGCTGCGCCGCCAGGACGACGAGGCCTGGCCGGGGCCGGTGTGGGGCCAGGGCGAGCCGCGGCGCTACGATCTGGACGAGCTCGCCGCCATGCGCGACCGCGTGCTGGCGCTGGTGGAGGGGCTCGACCTCGAGGCCGATTGACACTCCGCTCAACCGCCGAAGGGGTGGCGGCTCGGCGCCGCGCGCCGCCCTGGGAAATGAGGTAGGTAGAGAGCACCGCCTTGCCGTGGCCGGGTCCCGCGGCATGGAAGACCCCGTAGCCGAAACTGATGCCGAGCAGGGTCATCCAGGCCGCGGACGACGATGCCCCGGAGAAGTCGCTGATGGCCAGGGTCAGCTCGGTGTAGTAGCTGTAGGGCACCAGGTTGTCGCGGATCTCGCTGCCGAGCTGGTCCAGAGCGGCCTCGAGACCGCCTTCGCCACCGGCCTGGCCCAGCTCCTCCAGCACCACCAGGCTGTAGAAGGGGTCCATGCGCCAGGACTGGTGAAGGCCGGTGAGCCGGCCCTAATCGTCCACCACGAGGCGCATGCGCAGGTCGATCCAGCCGTGGGGGTGGGCGTGGGCCAGGCCGCTCATGGCGAAGCACAGCAGTGCCACGGCGGCGAGGCGGAGATGTCGTCGCAAATGGTTGAACATGATGTCTCTCAGGTTCTTCAGCCTTGTGTCTTGCCGAGGTCGGTTCAGGGGTGATCAGCGCCACATGCCGAGCTGGTCCTGCATCTCCACCAGCAGGCGATCCAGGGTCTGCGGCGGCAGCGGGCGACCGCCGCGGGTGGCAGCCAGGCTGACCCGACTCTGCTCGCCCTCTCCCGAGACCTCCACCAGCACCCGGTAGCCGGGCCAGCGCGAGAACACCGCCTCCAGGCGACCCAGGTCGGCATCGGCATGGCGCACCACATAGCCGTTGGCCATCAGCACCTGGGCGGAGGCCCGCAGCGTCGCCTCCGGCGCATAGGGGAAATCGAGCTCGCGGGGTGGCTCCCGGGTCACTGGGGTGGCGCAACCCGCCACCAGGAGAGCCAGCAGCAGCATGCCCGCCAGGCGCCTCATGACACGCCCCCCGCCTCGATGGCATCGCGCAGCCGCCGGCAGAACTCCGCGCTGCTGGCGCTGCGCGCCTCGGCCAGCTCGCCGCGCCAGTCGATCACCTGGATATCGCGGCTCACCCGCACCTCGCCATCCCCGGCCAGCAGCGAGACCCGCTCCAGTTGGGTCGCATCCCGGGTCAGGCTGCCCACGCCGCCGAAGCCGATCATCACGCCGCTGCTCACCCCGCCGCGACCGCCGCCGATGCCGATACCGCCGAACATGCCGCGCCTGTCCCAACCATCGTAGCGGTCGCCGTAGCCGGGCAGGATCCGAGTACGCTCGGCGCTCACCAGCCCCAGGGCCAGGTCGGTGTGGCGAATCAGGAAGCCCTCGGCCTCCAGTGCCGCCACGGCCCCGGCGAGCAGGCCATGGGGCGCCCGGTCACCGACCGACCAGCGGCACTCCGCCGCGGGGCGAGGCTCCGCCGCCGGCAGCGTGGAGGGGGTGGTCTGGCATCCGGCCAGCACCAGCACTGTCACCAGCGCTATCACCAGTACGCGAGGCAATTGCCAGGGGCGCATGGTCGTTCTCCCATGGATGGACTGGAGGCAGTGTACGCATCGTACCCCGCAGAAGGAACGCCGGCGCTTCAGCTGGCTCTTCCGTAGCGCTAAGCTGGGCGCAGATTCCCCCGCTGCGAGACACCCATGAAGATCCTCATCTGCCCGGATAGTTTCAAGGACGCCCTGCCCGCCGCGGCCGCTGCCCGTGCCATCGTCTGCGGCATCCGCCGCCTGGGGGAGGAGATCGCACTGGTCGAGTGCCCACTGGCCGATGGCGGCGAGGGCAGCCTGGACGCCCTGCTGGCCGCCACCGGCGCCGAGCGACGCACCGCCACCGTGCAGGACGCCCTGGGTCGACCCGCCAGCGCCGCCTGGGGATGGCTGGCCGAGCGCCGCACCGCCTTCGTGGAGCTGGCCGAGGCCAGCGGCATCCAGGCGCTGGCTCCAGCCGAGCGCACTGCCCTGCACAGCACTACCCATGGCGTGGGCGAGCTGATCCGTGCCGCACTGGACGCCGGCGCCGAGCGGCTGCTGCTCACCCTGGGCGGCAGTGCCACCAACGACGGCGGCGCTGGCATGCTGATGGCGCTGGGCGCCCGGCTGCGGGATCGTGATGGACGCGAGCTGCCGCCCGGCGGTGCGGCCCTGGCCGAGCTGGCCGAACTCGACCTCACCGGGCTCGACCCGCGCCTGGCCGGCCTTAGTGTGGAAACCGCGGTGGATGTGGACAACCCGCTGCTGGGGGAGCGCGGCGCCAGCGCGGTATTCGGCCCCCAGAAGGGAGCCACCGGAGAGGACGTCGCGCGGCTGGACGCCGCCCTGGGCCGCTTCGCCGACGTGACCGCCGCGGTGCTGGGAGAGGACCACCGCACGCTGCCCGGCGCCGGGGCCGCCGGCGGCATGGGCTTCGCCGCCCGCGCCTTTCTTGGCGCCGAGTTGCGCCCGGGCATCGAGCTGGTGATGGCCCAGGCTGGCTTCGAGGCGCTGCTCGAGGGTGCCGACCTGGTGATCACCGGGGAGGGACAGCTCGACGGGCAGAGCCTGGCCGGCAAGACCCCGGTGGGCGTGGCCCGCGCGGCACGGGCGAAGGGGGTGCCGGTGGTGGTGCTGGCCGGCCGCCTGGCGCCGGGCTGGCAGGCGGCCAGCGCCGAGGGCGTCACCGCCGCCTTCGCCCTGGCCGATGGTCCCATGGTCCTGGACGAGGCCCTGGCACGCTGCGCCGAGCTGCTCGCCGACCGCGCCGAGAGCGTGGTGCGACTCTTCACCGCGGCCAGGATCTGATCCAGCTCCCTTGAAACCCCGTCGGCACGCCAGCATGTCATGCACAGCGGCTATGGTGGCTATGACCATCATTGGCTCTGCGGCCACCGGGCCGGCGGGTTAGACTGTTCTCATCGCGATCAAGGAGGTATCCGCATGAGCAACACCCACACCATCGGCCTGCACGAGGGCAGCGCCCACAGGCGGTGTCGTGGCTGAGAATCCCATCACTCAGCGGGCCAGGTCCTCGACCAGGGCCCGCAGAAGGGTCCAGAACTCTGCCACCGAGGCAATCTCCGCCCGCTCGTCGGGGGAGTGGGCACCGCGGATCAACGGGCCGAAGGAGATCATCTCCAGGTGCGGGTACTTGCCGCCGAGGATGCCGCACTCCAGCCCCGCATGGATCACCTTGACCGCCGGCTCGCTGCCCAGCCGCTCGCGATGCAGGCGGCAGAAGCGTGCCAGCAGCTCGCTGTCCGGCCGGGGCGTCCAGCCCGGATAGGCGTTCTCCACCCGCACCCGGGCACCGATCAGCTCGAACAGCGCCTTGAAGCGGTCGGCCAGGTCGGCGGTGGCGCTATCCCGCAGCGAGCGGACCAGGGCGCAGAGATGGAAGCGCCCCGCCGCAAGGCCGACCACGCCGAGGTTGTTGGAGGTCTCCACCACGCCGGGCACCTCGCTGCTCATGCGCTCCACCCCGCAGGGAGCGGCGTGCAGCGCCGCCACCAGCAGATGGCTGGTCTGGGCGGTGAGCGCCTCGCCGGCGGCAGCTTCCGCGGGCTCGAGGGCCAGAGCCAGGCCCTCGTCGACCCCGGCCAGCTCGGCGCGCAGCTCCGCCTCCAGGGCCGCCACCCGCGCCAGCGCCGCCTCGCGCTGGTCCGCGGGCAGAGCCAGGGTGGCGAAGGCCTCCCGCGGCAGGGCGTTGCGCAGCGTGCCGCCGTGGTAGTCCACCAGGCGCACCTCGCAACCCTCCAGGGCGCGCAGCACCCGCACCAGCAGCCGGTTGGCGTTACCCAGCCCCTTGTGGATATCCATGCCCGAGTGGCCGCCCCTGAGGCCGGTCAGCGAAAGGCGCATCGCCACCTCGCCCTCGGCGACGGGGGCCGTCGGCAGCTGTGCCTCCACCACCACGTCGGCCCCGCCGGCGCAGCCGATATAGACCTCGCCGCGATCCTCGGAGTCCAGATTGAGCAGCAGGCGGCCCGCGAGCCACTCCTCGGCCAGGTTCAGCGCCCCGCCCATGGAGGTCTCCTCCTCCAGGGTGAAGAGCGCCTCCAGCGGCCCATGCGCGAGGCTCTCGTCCTCGAGGATCGCCAGCGCCGCGGCCGCCCCCAGGCCGTTGTCGGCGCCCAGGGTGGTATCGGTGGCGCGCAGCCAGCCATCATCGCCGATGCGGGTTCGGATCGGGTCGCGGGTGAAGTCGTGGGAGGAGCCGGCATTGGCCTGGGGCACCATGTCCAGGTGGGCCTGGAGGATCACCCCCGGTGCGGCCTCGCAGCCCGGGGTGGCCGGCTTGCGCAGGCGCAGGTTGCCGAAGGCGTCGCGGTCATGGGCCAGGCCGCGGGCCTCGGCCCACTGCTCGAGAATCGCCACCAGCGCCGCCTCGTGGCCGGAGGGGCGCGGCGTGTTGCACAGGGTGCGGAAGTGGCGCCATAGCGGCTGCGGCTCGAGCCGCTCGAGATGTTCGTTCATGAGATATCTGCTCTGCGATAATCGACTTACCTTACTCAGCCCGCGCCGGCAGGGGAAGCGGCAGCAAGCAGCTCCGCTGCGGCCTGACGCAGCCGGGCGGTGACCTCGCGGCGCCCGGAGAGGCCGAGCCGGGCGGCCAGCCGCTCGGTGCTCGCTCCCTGGAAGCCCCATGCCACCAGCAGGCAGAGCGATTCGTCATCGACCGGCACGCCCCGCGCCAAGGCGTGGCGCACCAGTGCCTGCAGTGCCGGGCGGGCGAGGGCCGGCTCGCGGTGACCGATGGCCACATCGGTGACGTCGCGGCGGTCGGCGGCGTCCAGCGCCGGGCCTTCCCCTTCCGAGAGAAGGGCGGCGGCGACCTCGGGGGAAAGCTCACGCAGCTCGAAGGCCAGCAGCCCCGGCAGCGCGCGCTGGAAGCGCGTGGCCAGTTCTGCCGCCAGCGCCTCGCCGCGCTTGGTGAGCGGACGTGCCACCATCAGGGCGTGCTCGCCGGTGGCGGTCTCCCGGGTCAGCCCCAGGCGCAGGGTGACGAAGCCCAGCGAGCGCCAGAAGGCTATCAGCCCCGGCTCGGCCCCGAAGCTCGCGCCCAGCAGATCGACGCCGTCGCGGCTGGCCTGTTCGGCCTCCTGCTCGATCAGCCACCGCCCCAGCCCGGCGCGACGATGGGAGGACGCCACGGCGATGCGCACCACCCGGCGTAGCCTGGCCGTGAGCGCCTCGCGGCTGCCGGCGTGGGCGGCCAGCGACTGGGCCATCAGGTGGCCGCGGGGTCGGCGCTCGCCGCGGGCCACCCGCTCGGCCAGCTCGGTATCGAAGCCACCCTCGTCGCCGGTGAGCACCACGCCCACCGGCGACTCATCGGATACCAGAGCACCGATGCCGACACCGGGGCCATCCAGCAGGCGGCGCAGGTCGGCGGGGGTGGTGCGGTAGTGGGCCTGCACCAGCAGGCCGAAAAGGGCGCGCAGCCGGGTCTCGTCGCGGGCCAGCTCGGCGGGCATCACCCGCTGCCAGGCCGGCGCCATCGCTGACGCAGCCGGCACCGGCTCGGCGTCGAGCAGCAGCAGGCGATTGACCAGCCCCTCCAGTGGATCATCCGCCGCCCAGCGAATCGGCTCCCCCAGATGCAGGCCCTGCCACTCGGGGGCCTCGCGGGTTAAACGCGGGAGGAAGCGCACCGCGAAACCGCGCCCGGAGCCCTCGTAGCCGTGCACTGTGGTGGCGAAGGCGATCCGCGGGAAGGCACTGAGCCACACGCCGAGCAGGGCGGCGGGAATCGCCGCCGCCTCGTCCACCAGCAGCCGGGCCCCGGCACCGCCGGCCGCGCCCGCCTGGGCCAGTCGCGTCAGCTCGTCCGGTGCCACGAAGCGCACCCGCCGATCGCCCAGCAGGAAATCCAGGCCATGGCGCTCTCCTGCCGGGCAGAGCGTCGCGAGGCGCTCGAAGAGGCTCTCCACCGCCGCCGGCCGCGGCGCGGTGACCAGGATCTCAGCCTCACCGGCGGCCAGCAGCCGCGCGCAGGCGATGCCCAGCGCCGCACTCTTGCCCCGCCCGCGGTCGGCGGTGATCACCAGCGGGCGGCGCCGACGCTGGCGCACCAGGCGCGCCACCGCCTCGGCCTGGTCGTCGGTCAGGCAGTCGGGATCCGCGCTTGCGGGGTCCACAGCGGGGGCAGGCACTCGCGGGAGCTGCTCCAGCAGGGGGGGCAGGAAGGGTGCGCCCGGTGCCGGCCAGCGAATCACCTCGGGGGCCGCGTCCAGCAGGCCGGCCAGCCTCGCCAGATAGCGGGCGCTGAGCTGCTCGGGACGAAAGGGGTACTCCGCCAGGCGAGCGTAGTCGGCGTCGGGCCGCGCGCCCCAGTCGGGCGGTGTCATCAGCACCAGCAGGCCGCCCGCCCGCAGGGTGCCCGCCAGGGCGCCGAAGGCGTCGGGGTCGAAGCCCGCCCCCTCGGACACCGCATCCAACACCAGCAGGTCCTGCTCTCCGCCCAGCCGGGTGCTGGCGCGACCAGGGGCCAGGCAGTCGCCTTCGACCAGCCCCCGCGGAGCCTCGGGTGCCACCCACAGCGGCGACTGCCAGCTCCCGCCCTGCCACAGCGCCAGGGCGGCGTGGCGACAGGCGCCGGCCTCGCCGGTTAGCCACACCAGACCGCGGCAGCACCGGCGCTCCAGCTCGGCCGCCCGAGCCACGACCTGTTCCGCACTAGGCTTCAAAACCGGCTCCACTATCTGCTGCTCCAACAGAGACAAGGCCCCTCGCCTCGGGCATGGTTATCACCCTAACGACATCACCTGCGACCTTGGTCGTAGCACCTCGTGCATTCAACGCTGCCAAACTCGCCGCCGCCGCCATAAAAAATCTCTATGTAAATGATATTAAAAGATAAATATTGAAGACACGACGCCATCCACCATCACAGAGAAGCCCCGCCACCCCCTTTCAGCAGGCTATCGATTATGACAGTGCCACCGTGCTAGCGTGGCAAGGTTGCCGAACCTGCCCGCCCGGTCAACCACCGGCCGCAGACGCCGCCTCTCCGTCAACGTTACACAACAGGGGATGGCTTCGGCACCCGAGACGTCTTCTCGACCAACACCAATAACCCGTACAGGGAGCACTTCATGAAGAAGATGACCAGATTTGCCCTCACCGGCCTCGCTGCCGGTGTGGCGATGGCCGCCCTCACCACCACCGCCCAGGCCCAGGAACGCTGGACCATGACCACCACCTGGCCGGAAAATATCGACCTGATCCAGATCGACCGCCACTGGGCCGATATGGTCAATATGCTTGCCGGCGACGAGCTGCAGATCGAGTTCCGTGCCGGCGGCACCCTGATGCCCGGCACCGAGGTGTTCGACGCCACCGAGACCGGCAGCATCGAGGCCGCCGGTGACTGGCCCGGCTACTGGGCCGGCCGCAGCCCGGCCTTCTCGCCCCTGGCCACCACCACCAGCCTGTTCAACGGCGTGGACTACCTGAACTGGATCCAGCAGTGGGGCGGCTGGGACCTCTACCAGGAGGTTTATGCCGACTACAACATGGTCTACCTGCCCTACGGTATCACCAACAATGAATCCGGTTTCATGGGCCGTACGCCCATCGAGAGCCTGGCCGATCTCGACGGCAAGCGCCTGCGTCTCTCCGGCCGTGATCAGGGCCGCGTACTGGAAGAACTGGGCGGCTCCCAGGTCACCCTGGCCGGCGGTGAGGTCTACCAGGCCATCGAGCGTGGCGTGATCGACGCCGGTGAATTCTCCACCCCGGGCGTCGACTACAACGTCGGCTTCGCCGAGGTGGCCGAGCACTGGACGGTGCCAGGCTGGCACCAGTCCGCCAGCGTGTTCGGCGTGATGATCAACAAGGATGCCTGGGACGCCCTCACCGAGGAGACCCAGGCGAAGCTGAAGATCGCCGCCGACGCCACCATGGCCTGGTCGCTGGCCTGGTCCGAGCGCCAGTCCACCGAGGGTACGGTCAACTTCATCGAAGCCGGTGTGGAAATCCACCAGCTCTCCGACGACGACCTGGCCCGTATCCAGGACATCACCAACGATGTGATCCTGCGCGGCGCCTGCGAGGACCCGATGCACGCCAAGGTCTACCACTCCATGGTCAGCTACCTGGAGCATTACGCCAACTGGCGTGATATCTCCGCGCCCTTCAACATGAGCCGGACCATGGATAACCTCCCGTCGCTGGAAGAACTCGAAGCCTGTCTCTAAGCGTCAGTGAGACCTCCCGGTGATTCCGGGAGGTTCCCTGGGAGTGATCGCCACCGGCGCTGGAACTGCACCGGTGGCACTTCCCGTCCTGTAGCTAACCTCCAAGACCCTCGAGACCACCGACCATGAATGCCATTGCCAAGGCGATCGATGCCCTCAACGAGGGGTTCGGTCGGCTGATTGCCCCTCTGATTGCCGTCATCACGCTGATCGTCCTCTACGATATCGCCCTGCGCTACTTCGCCGGCCGACCCAGCGACTGGGCCTTCGATGTCACCAAGATGCTGTTCGGTGCCCATTTCATGCTGATGGCCGCCTATGGCCTGCGCCATCACGCCCACGTCGAGGTCGACGTCCTCAAGCGCCTGCTCTCGCGCCGCAAGCAGGCCGTCATCGACCTCCTCGGCTACCTGATCTTCTTCGTGCCCTTCATCTGGATGCTGCTGACATTCGGCTGGAGCTTCTTCATGCGCTCCTTCAGCCGCGGCGAGACCACCTATGGCATGGTCTCGATCCCGGTCTATCCGGTGAAGGGGGTGATCGTCTTCGCCGCCGTGCTGATCCTGCTCCAGGCCATTGCCATCGTCATCCGTGCCATCCAGCAGTTGCGGGAGGAAACCGCATGAACCTGAGTCCCGAACTGCTCACCCTCTTCATGTTCGGCGGCCTGCTGGTCGGCCTGTTCATGGGCCATCCGCTGGCCTTCGTGCTCGGCGGCGTGGCCGTCATCGGCGCCTACCTGGGCCCCGGCGAGCGCGTGCTCGGCACCATCATCAACAACATCTATGGCAACGCCATGGACAACTATGTGCTGGTGGCCATCCCGCTGTTCGTGCTGATGGCGCGCTTCCTGAACGACTCGGGCGTCACCGAGAAGATGTTCGACACCATGCGACTGCTGCTGGCGAACCTGCGCGGCGGCCTGGCGCTCACCGTGGTCATCGTCTCGGTGCTGCTGGCCGCCACCACCGGCATCGTCGGTGCCTCCATCGCGGTGATGGGCATGATCGCCCTGGTGCCGATGCTCAAGTACGGCTACAACAAGGAGCTCAGCTCCGGGGTCATCATGGCCAGCGGCTGCCTGGGCATCCTGATTCCGCCGAGCATCATGCTGATCCTGATGGCCAGCTACTCGCCGGTGTCGGTGGGTGCGCTGTTTGCCGGAGCGCTGGTCCCGGGGGTGATGCTGGGCGTCATGTATGCCCTCTATGTGCTGATCATCTGTTACATCAAGCCCTCCTACGGGCCGAAAGTCCCGGCCGAGGAGCGTGCCGAGACCAGCACCGGCCAACTGCTGATCATGCTGGCCAAGTATGTGCTGCCGCCCATGTCGCTGATCCTCGGCGTGCTCGGCGCCTTGTTTACCGGCATCGCCACCGCCACCGAGGCCTCGGCCATCGGGGTCTTCATCGCCTTCCTGCTGTTCATGATCTTCGGCGACCGCAAGCTCTCCACCTGCTACCGCACCCTGATCGATGCCGGCAAGACCACCACCATGGTGATGCTGGTGCTGGTGGGCGCCACCGCCTTCACCGGGGTGTTCTCCCGCGGCGGCGGCATGACGGTGATCAGCGAGCTGGTGCTGGCGATGCCCGGTGGCACCACCGGCGCGCTGATCCTGATGCTGTTCCTGGTGTTCATCCTGGGCATGTTCCTGGACTGGACCGGCATCGTGCTGCTCAGCTTCCCGATCATGCTGCCGATCGTTCAGCAGATGGGCGTCGACGTGCTGTGGTTCGTGGTGATGGTGGCGGTGGTGCTGCAGACCTCCTTCCTGACCCCGCCGTTCGGCTATGCGCTCTTCTACCTGAAGGGCGTGGCGCCACCGGGGGTGGAGATCGTCGACCTCTACAAGGCGGTGATCCCCTTCGTGGCCATCATCGTGCTGGCCTGCCTGCTGATGGCCTTCTTCCCGGCCATCATCACCGGCCTGCCCTCGGCGCTGCTGGGCTACTGACCCCCGCACCCGGCCGACCGACCGGAGCGCCCGCCATGCCCTGCATGGCGGGCGCTCCGGTTTTGGTTTTCAATGCCGAGCTTCTACCGCTCGGCCACTGGCAGGGCAGAAATTGACATGCGTCATGAAAACCCTTTTGCGTATCATTATCATTTGCAGCAGACAATAATTTTGCTATCGTCTCGATAGACCGAAACTGGCCGTGGACCGCTAACCGCCATAGAGCGGATTCGTATCGACCGCCAACCCAAGGATCATCCAGACATGCAGAAGTCGCTGTTCGCCTCCGCCACCCTCCTGGCCACCGTGCTCGCCGCCCCACTGGCCTCGGCCGCCGGCCTGACCCTCTATTCTGGCCGCGGCGAATCCATGGTCGAGCCGATCATCAGCCAGTTCGAGAAGAACACCGGCATCAGCGTCGCCGTGCGCTATGGAGACACCGCCCAGCTGGCGGTGCTGCTGCAGGAGGAGGGTCACCGCTCCCCCGCCGACCTCTACTGGGGCCAGGACGCCGGCGCCATGGGCGAGCTGAGCAAGGCCGGCCTGCTGGCCGAGCTGCCCGCCGACATCTACGAGGGGCTGCCCACCATCTACACCAGCGAGAGCGGCAACTGGGTGGCCGCCAGCGGTCGCGCCCGGGTCTTCGCCTACTCGCCGGAGCGTGTCAGCGAGGATGAGCATCCCGAGAGCATCTTCGACCTGGTGGATGAGCGCTTTGAGGGCCGCGTCGGCTGGGCGCCCACCAATGGCTCCTTCCAGTCCTTCGTGACCGCCATGCGAGTCGAGCACGGTGACGATCGCACCCTGGCGTGGCTCGAGGGAATGAAGGCCAACGGCGCGATGACCTACCGCAACAACGGCACCCAGGTGCAGGGCATCGCCGACGGCGAGATCGACTTCGGCCTGGTCAACAACTACTACCTGCCCCGCTTCCTGGCCGCCGACGCCGACTTCCCGGTGGAGCAGGGCTTCTTTGCCGACGGCGACATCGGCAACCTGGTCAACGTGGCCGGTATCGCGGTGCTCGAGAGCAGCGACAGCCAGGAGGCCGCCGTGGAGTTCGTGCGCTTCCTGCTCTCGCCGGCCGCCCAGCAGTACTTCACCACCAACGTCTACGAGTACCCGGTCACCCGCGAGGTGATCCAGAACCCGGTGCTCGAGGACTTCGACCGCCTGCTCGAGGTTTCCCCGCAGATCGACCTGGACGATCTGGACGATCTCGAGGGCACCCTGAGACTGCTGCGTGACGCCGGGCTGCTGTAACCCCGGCCAGCGACCTGCCGCCCGCTGGCGGCAGGTCTCCACCGATGAGGCACCATGAACTCGATGCGCCATTCCGCCACGCCGCACCGCACACCGGGCCTGCCCCGGCTGCTGCCCCGCGGCGTGCCGCTGCATATCCTGCTGCCCTCGCTGGTCGCGGCAGGCGTGATGCTGGTGCCACTGGTCTATCTGGGGCTGCGCGCGTTCGAGGCCGACAGCGCCACCCTCGTCGACCTGGTCTTCCGGCCCCGCAACCTGCAGCTGCTGCTCAACACCCTGGCCCTGGCCGGCGGGGTGGTGGCGCTGACCACCCTGATGGCCTTCCCGCTGGCCTGGCTGGTGACTCGCACCGACATCCGCTTCAAGAAGGCCCTGACCCTCCTCGGCGTGATCCCCCTGGCGGTGCCGGGCTACGTGATGGCCTATGCACTGATCGGCCTGGGCGGCAACTACGGAGTGCTGGCCCAGCTCACCGGCCTCCAGCTACCGCGCCTGCAGGGCTACTGGGGCGCCACCCTGGCACTGTCGCTCTACACCTTTCCCTACCTGTTCCTTAACCTGCGCGCCGCCCTGTCCGGCCTCGACGGCAACCTCGAGGAGAGTGCGCGCAGCCTGGGCTACACCCAGGGCGAGATCTTCCGCCGGGTGACCCTGCCCCACCTGATGCCGGCGCTGATGGCCGGCTGGCTGGTGATCACCCTCTACGTGCTGGGCGACTTCGGCGCCGTGGCGCTGATGCGCTACGAGGCCTTCAGTTACGCCATCTACACCCAGTACTCCGGCGCCTTCGATCGCGTCTACGCCGCCTGGCTGGCGCTGATGCTGCTGGCGCTGGCCACCTGCTTCGTGATGCTCGACAGCCTGGTGGTGAAGCGCAAGCTGGCACGGATCGGCACCGGCGTGGCGCGTCCGATGACGCCCCAGCCGCTGGGCCGGGCACGCCTGCTGGCCTGGCCCTACCTGATCGCCCTGTTCACCGCCTCCATCGGCCTGCCGGTGATGATCCTGGCCTACTGGCTGCTGCTGGCGCCGCCGGACCTCTCCTTCTTCGCCCGGGTGCCCGGTACCCTGCTGCGCTCCGCCGGCGCCGCCCTGCCAGCCGCCCTGCTGGCCGCCGCCTTCGCCCTGCCGGTCGCCTTCCTGACGGTGCGCTACCGCTCGCCCTTCGCCACCCTGGTGGAGCGCTCTGCCTATATCGGCTATGCCCTGCCGCCCCTGGCGCTGGCGCTGGCCATGGTGTTCTTCTCGCTGCGCACCGCGCCCTTCCTCTACCAGACCCTGGCGATGCTGATCATCACCTGGGCCATGGCCTCGCTGGCCCTGGCCCTG
This sequence comes from Halomonas sp., assembly GCF_014859505.1. GTDB lineage: Bacteria > Pseudomonadota > Gammaproteobacteria > Pseudomonadales > Halomonadaceae > Halomonas. The sequence goes on along the minus strand of NZ_JACUUD010000032.1, from coordinate 8,676 downwards.
GGCCCGATTCGCAGTGCCCTGCTGCAGACCCGGCCGAGCATGGAGGAGGCCGCCCACTCCCTGGGCCACGGTCCCGTCAGCACCTTCGTCAACGTGATCTTCCCGCGCCTGCGCCGCGGCATCATGGCCGGCGTGGTACTGGTCTTCGTGCTGTGCATGAAGGAACTGCCGATCACCTTCCTGCTGGCCCCCACCGGCTACACGACCCTGGCGGTCACCGTCTTCACCCGCACCTCGGAAGGCATGCTGGCCGAGGCGGCACCGTTCGCCGCCGCCATCGTGGTGTTCTCCAGCCTGTCCGTGGGCCTGCTGCTCACCAAGGAGGGCAAATGATGTCCAACCTCAACCTCAAGGCCGCTCCTCAGGGAGTACCGACCCGGCTGCCCGAGCCGCTGCTCTCGGTGGGCGGCCTGCATAAGCGCTACCGCCGCCAGGACCCGCTGGCGGTGGAGGACGTGAGCTTCTCCCTGGACAACGGCGAGATCCTTGCGCTGCTCGGCCCCAGCGGCTGCGGCAAGACCACCACGCTGCGCATGATCGCCGGCTTCGAGCACCCCGATGCCGGCGAGATCCTGCTCCGCGGCGAGGACGTGACCCGCCTGCCGCCCCAGCAGCGCCGCATCGGGATCGTCTTCCAGGACTACGCCCTCTTCCCGCACATGAGCCTGGGCGAGAACGTCGCCTTCGCCATGCGCCATGTGCCCAAGGCCAAGCGGGCCGCCAAGGCGCGGGAGTGGCTTGACCTGGTGGGCCTCGCGGATCTCGCCGCGCGCATGCCCGACCAGCTCTCCGGTGGCCAGCAGCAGCGCGTGGCCCTGGCCAGGACGCTCGCCGCCGAGCCCGAACTGGTGCTGCTCGACGAGCCCTTCTCCAATCTCGATGCCGCCCTGCGCGAATCGACCCGCAAGGAGGTGCGCCGGCTGTTCAAGGCCGCCGGCACCTCGGTGATCCTGGTCACCCATGACCAGGCCGAGGCGCTCTCCTTCGCCGACCAGGTGGGGGTGATGCACTATGGCCAGCTGATCCAGATGGATCGCCCGGAGCGGATCTACCAGGCGCCGGCCACCTCCTTCGTGGCGGAGTTCCTCGGCCACACCAACCTGCTGGAGGGCAACGCCGACGGCGAGATCGCCCGCACCGCCCTCGGCCCGGTGGCCATCGACAGCCACCGCCGCGGCCCGGTGCGCCTCTCGCTGCGCCCCGAGTACCTGGCACTCTCCGCGGCCCCCGAGGGCCAGGGCGCCACCATCGTCGAGCGCGAATTCCGCGGCCACGACTGCTTCTACCTGCTGGAGCAGCACGGACAGCAGTTCTGCGCCATCACCCCCAGCCACACCCTGTGGCGAATTGGCGAACGGGTCAGCCTGGAGCCCCAGCGCACCGCCACGGTGCTGAGGGACTAAGTGCAGGCCTCGAGGCTACTGGTGGGAGATCGGCTCTGCCGGGCGAATGGCGCCGCAGGCGCCCCGGCGGTGTTGCTGGCGCTAGCGCCTACCGCCCAGGAGCCCTTCGGTCTCCTCCATTCGTCGAAGCGTCGAACCGCCCGCAAAGCGTGGCTCCCACAAGAATGAACAAGCGCCACAGGCCAGTCCCTAGTGGGCCTCGTCCCAGTTCGCCCCACTCTCCGCCTCGACGATCAGCGGCACGCTGAGTTCGGCGGCGGCCTGCATGCGCCCCTTCACCTGCTCAATGAAGGCGCCCACCTGCGCTTCCGCCACCTCGAACACCAGCTCGTCGTGGACCTGCATCACCATCCAGGCGTCCATCTCGCCGGCCGCGAGCCAGGCGTCCACATCGATCATGGCGCGCTTGATGATGTCCGCCGCGGTGCCCTGCATGGGGGCGTTGATCGCGGTGCGCTCGGCCCCCTGGCGGCGGGCGCGGTTCTGGGAGTGGATCTCCGGCAGGTAGAGGCGCCGGCCGAACACCGTCTCGACGAAGCCATCCTCCGCCGCCTGGGCGCGGATGCGCTCCATGTAGCGGGCTACCCCAGGGTAGCGATCGAAGTAGCGCTCGATCCAGGTCTGGGCCTGGTTGCGCTCGATATGCAGCTGGCGGCCCAGGCCCCAGGCGCTCATGCCGTAGATCAGGCCGAAGTTGATCGCCTTGGCGCTGCGCCGCTGTTCGCCCGAGACCTTCTCCAGGGACACCCCGAACACCTCTGCCGCGGTGGCGGCGTGGATGTCGCGACCCTCGGCGAAGGCCGCAAGCAGCCCCTTGTCCTCGGAGAGGTGCGCCATGATGCGCAGCTCGATCTGCGAGTAGTCGGCGGCGACGATGCGATAGCCGGGCCGGGCGATAAAGGCCTGGCGGATCTTGCGCCCCTCCTCGGTGCGAATCGGGATGTTCTGCAGGTTGGGGTCGCTGGAGGAGAGCCGCCCGGTGGCGGTGACCGCCTGGTGGTAGCTGGTGTGCAGCCGCCCGGTCGCCTTGTTGACCAGCCGCGGCAGCTTGTCGGTGTAGGTGGACTTGAGCTTGGCGAGCCCCCGATGCTCCATGATCACCTTGGGCAGCGGGTAGTCCAGCGCCAGCTCCTCGAGCACCGCCTCCGCGGTGGAGGGCGCCCCCTTGGGGGTCTTCTTCAGCACCGGAATCTTCTGCTCCTCGAAGAGGATCTGGCCGAGCTGCTTGGGCGAGCCCAGATTGAACTCTCGCCCGGCAAGCGTATGGGCGCGGGCCTCGAGCTCGCGGATACGCACCTCGAGCTCACGGCTCTGGGCATGGAGTCGTTCCGGGTCCAGCGCCACGCCGGTGCGCTCCATCCGCGACAGCACCGGCACCAGTGGCAACTCGATCGCCTCCAGCACCTCGGCCAGGCGTCCGGTGGCCGTGAGGCGGGGGCGCAGCTCGCCATGCAGGCGCAGGGTGATGTCGACGTCCTCGCAGGCGTAGGGGGCCGCCTGCTCAAGGGCGATCTGGTTGAAGGTGAGCTGCTTGGCCCCCTTGCCGGCGATCTCCTCGAAGGAGACGGTCTTCTCCCCCAGGTACTTCAGCGCCAGGGAGTCCATGTCGTGGCGGGTGGCGGTGGAGTCCAGCACGTAGGACTCCAGCATGGTGTCCTCCAGGGGCCCCGCCACGGTGATGTCATAGTTCGCCAGCACCGAGATATCGTACTTGAGGTTCTGGCCGATCTTGGTCTTGGCGGCATCCTCCAGCAGCGGCTTGAGGGCGGCAAGCACGGCGTCGCGGTCGAGCTGGGCGGGGGCATCCAGGTAGTCGTGGGCGAGCGGGATGTAGGCCGCCTCCCCCGGCACGAGCGAGAGCCCCACCCCGACGATCTGCGCCTCCATGTAGGCCAGGCTGGTGGTCTCAAGGTCGAAGCAGAAGGCCTCGGCCACCTGCAGGCGCGCCAGCCAGGCGTCCAGCGCGGCCTGCTCGAGGATCACCTGGTCCTCCCGTGCAGCGCTGCCGGGGGGCGCTTCGGCATCCACCGGGGTCGGCTTGCCGCCGGCGACGTCATCGACGCCGCTGTCGCTGCCCTCCAGCAGCTCGGAAAGCCAGGCCTTGAACTCGTACTCGCGGTAGAGCTCGAGGAGCGCCTCGCGGTCGGGGTGGGCGATGTCCAGGTCGTCGAGGCCCACCGGCAGCTCGCAGTCGGTCTTGATGGTGGCCAGCTGGTAGGAGAGAAACGCCTGGTCGCGGTGCTCCTCGAGCTTCTTCGGCAGCGTCTTGGCGCCGCGAAAGCCCAGCTCCTTGACCCGCTCCAGGTCGGCATAGATGGTCTCGAGACCGCCACCCATGCCCTGCAGCAGGCCCAGCGCCGTCTTCTCGCCCACCCCGGGGACCCCGGGGATGTTGTCGACCTTGTCGCCCATCAGCGCCAGCAGGTCGATGATCAGCTCGGGCGGCAGGCCGAACTTCTCCTTCACGCCTTCGCCGTCCAGGGTCTCGTCCTTCATGGTGTTGACGAGGGTGATGTGCTGGTTCACCAGTTGGGCCATGTCCTTGTCGCCGGTGGAGATCACCGCGTCGCGGCCGGCCTCGGTGGCTCGGTGAGCCAGGGTGCCGATGACATCGTCGGCCTCCACCCCCTCGATGCACAGCAGCGGCAGCCCCAGCGCCCTCACGCAGGCGTGCAACGGCGCCACCTGGGAGCGCAGGTCATCGGGCATCGGGGGGCGGTGGGCCTTGTAGGCCTCGAACAGCTCGTCGCGGAAGGTCTTGCCCGGCGCATCGAAGACCACCGCCATGGGGCTGTCCGGATAGTCCTTGATCAGCCGCTTCAGCATGTTGAGCACGCCCTTGATGGCGCCGGTGGGCTGCCCGTTTGAGGTGGTCAGCGGCGGCAGGGCGTGAAAGGCGCGGTAGAGGTAGGAAGAACCGTCGACGAGTACGATGGGGGTAGCGGCCATGCAAGGCATCCATTGAGACTGAGCGGGAAGTGATCCTGATCACCCATGATACGCATTGCCCGGCCATTTTGCCGCGGGTGGTGGGCCGCGGGTCAGCAACGTCATACACTGAAGGCATCGCCACTATATCTGCCGCACTGCGGCCAGGAGGCCACCATGATCGTGACACGCACCCTTATCGCCCTGCTGCTGGGGCTTGCGCTGGTCGCCACCGGCCCCGCCCTGGCCCAGTCCTCCGCGGACCTGGAGCCGGACATCACCATCCGCCAGGAAGAGGATCGCACCATCCGCGAATACCGCATCAACGGCGAGCTCTACGCCATCGAGATCCGGCCTTCGCGAGGCCCCTCCTACTACCTGGTGGACCACGACGGCGACGGCAACTTCGAACGCCAGGACGGCGACCGACTCGCCGTGCCGCAGTGGATCCTGCGGACTTTCTGACCGGGGGCTTTAACAGGGTCAGGACGCGTGCATCACTCGGCCAAGTCGCTACAATAGGCGGCTTGGCATTCCCGGGTGAGAGACACATGGCCGTATTCACACCGCTATCCGAGACCCAGGTCGCGGACTTCCTGGCACGCTTCGATTCCGGCTCGCTGGTCTCCCTGGAAGGCGTGGCCGCCGGCACCGAGAACAGCACCTTCTTCGTCACCACCGACCGGCGCGAGCTGGTGCTGACGCTGTTCGAGCAGGGCGAGCACGAGGAGCTGCCGTTCTTCGTCGACCTGCTCGACTACCTGGACGAGCACCGCCTGCCGGTGCCGGGCCCCCTGCACGACCGCGACGGCGTAGCACTGCACCGCCTGGCCGGTAAGCCGGCCCTGCTGTTCCCGAAGCTGCCCGGCAGGTCCCCGCTGGCTCCGAACCTGGCCCAGTGCCGGGCCCTGGGCGATGCCCTGGGCCATATGCACAAGGTGTCGCAGCACTTTCCCGGCCATCGCCCGAACCCGCGCGACCTCCACTGGCTGCTGCCCATGCACCACAAGGTGCTGGTCTACCTCTCGCCGGAAGACCAGACGCTGATGAAGGACGAGGTGGAAACCTACCAGGGGTGCTTCGGCGATGCTCCGGCGCTGCCCCAGGGCGCCCTGCATGGCGACCTGTTTCGCGACAACACCCTGTTCGAGGACGACCGCCTGGGCGGGCTGATCGACTTCTACAACGGCTGCACGGGCGACCTGCTCTTCGACCTGGCCATCGTGATCAATGACTGGGCCACCGAGCCCAACGGCCGGCTGGATGTCGAGCGCCACGACGCCATGCTCGGCGCCTACCAGGCCCGCCGGCCGCTCACCGCCGCCGAACGCGACGCCTGGCCGATGATGCTGCGCATGACCGCGCTGCGCTACTGGCTGTCACGGCTGCTGGTGGTCTACGTGGATCCTCCGGCCCACGATCTCACCCCCCACGACCCCGAACGGTTTCGCACCATCCTCCAGGCTCGCCTTGAGCACGGCGCCCTCCCCCTTCCAGAGGTGAATGCATGAGTCTCTCCATGGCCAGTGCCGGCAGCCCGGCGAAGCGCGCTCGGCGCGTCTGGAACATCGACCAGTGGGGCAGCGGCTACTACGACGTGGACGACTCCGGGCACGCCCTGGTGCGCCCCCTGGGCAGCGAGATCGAGGGCCCGGCCCTGCCGCTCGACGACCTGGTGGCCGAGCTCAAGGCCGCCGGCCTGCGCCTGCCGGTGCTGGTGCGCTTCATCGATATCCTCCACGACCGCGTCGAGCAGCTTTGCGCCGCCTTCGACACCGCCATGGCCGAAGAGGAATTCGGCGGCGGCTATACCGCGGTCTATCCCATCAAGGTCAACCAGCAGCGCCGCGTGGTGGAGGAGATCCTTGCCACGCCAGAGCGCGGCCGCGACCGGGTGGGCCTCGAGGCCGGCAGCAAGCCGGAGCTGCTCGCCGTGCTGGCGCTCTCCGGCGACGGCCCCTCGCTGATCGTCTGCAACGGCTACAAGGACCGCGAGTACATTCGCCTGGCGCTGATGGGCGAGAAGCTCGGCCACCGCGTCTACCTGGTGGTGGAGAAGCTCTCGGAGCTGCCGCTGATCCTCCAGGAGGCCGCCGAGCTCGGCGTCAAGCCGCGTATCGGCCTGCGCGCACGCCTGGCCACCGTGGGCCGTGGCCGCTGGCAGAACACCGGCGGCGAGAAGTCCAAGTTCGGCCTCACCGCCAGCCAGATCCTGGCCGTGGTGGATCAGCTCCGCGAGGCCGACGCCCTGGAAAGCCTGCAGCTGGTGCACTTTCACCTCGGCTCGCAGATCGCCAATATCCGCGACATCCAGCGCGGCCTGCGCGAGTGTGCGCGCTTCTACCAGAGCCTGGTGGAGCTGGGCGCCCCGGTGGACACCGTGGACGTGGGCGGCGGCCTGGGGGTCGACTACGAGGGCACACGCTCGCGCAGCTTCTGCTCGGCCAACTACTCGATGCTCGAGTATGCCCGCAACGTGGTCTACGCCTTCCGCCTGGCGTGCCAGGAGCATGACCTGCCCGAGCCGCACCTGATCAGCGAGTCGGGCCGGGCGCTGACCGCCCACCACGCGGTACTGATCGCCAACGTGATCGGCGAGGAGCGGATCAGCGAGACCGCTCCGGAGCGCCGCATCGAGGACGACCCTCAGGTCAAGGAGCTGTGGCGTGTCCACGACCTGCTCCACGAACAGGTGGAACCGCGCGGCCTGGTCGAGGCGTGGCATGACCTGGTGCAGGCCATGGGCGAGCTCCATGAGCGCTTCGTGATCGGCATGACCGACATCAACGCCCGGGCCGAGGGCGAGGGAATCTACTTCGCGGCCTGCGCGAGGCTACGCGCCCGTCTCGATACCCGCAACCGTGCCCACCGCGAGATCGCCGATGAGCTGGCCGAGAAGCTCGCCGACAAGCTGTTCGTCAACTTCTCGCTGTTCCAGTCGGTGCCCGACGTCTGGGGCATCCAGCAGATCTTCCCGGTGCTGCCGCTGACCGGCCTCGACCAGGAGCCGGTGCGCCGCGGGGTGATCCAGGACATCACCTGCGACAGCGATGGGCGCATCGACGGCTACGTGGACGGTCAGGGCGTGGAGACCACCCTGCCTCTGCCCGAGTGGCAGGAGGGCGACGAACAACTCCTCGGCTTCTTCCTGGTGGGCGCCTATCAGGAGATCCTCGGCGACCTGCATAACCTGTTCGGCGACACCGACTCGGTGGACGCCACCCTGGCCGAGGACGGCAGCTGGACCCTCAGCCATATCCAGCAGGGCGATCGGGTCGCCGACGTGCTCAGCTACGTCAACTTCGATGCCGAGGTGCTGCGCAACAACCTCGCCGAACAGCTCGCCGCCAGCGGCCTGGAGAAGGCCGAGCAGCAGCGCTTCCTCAACGACCTCTCCGAGGGGCTGGCCGGGTATACCTACCTGGAGTAGCCGGCCACCGCTCCCCCGAACACGACGACGCCCCGCAGCCTGGCTGCGGGGCGTCGTCGTGTTCGGGGGAGCGGAAACGCAGCAGACTCACTCGACCACGTGAGTGGTGAACTCCAGGCCGCCGGTCAGGGTGAAGTGCAGCTCGGCACCGCGGGGCAGCGGGCCGACGCCGGCCGGGGTGCCGGTGAGCACCACATCGCCCGGCTGCAGGGTGAAGTGGCGACTCATCTCCGCCACCAGGGTGGCGACCGGGAACAGCATGTCGGCGCCCTCGCCGCGCTGGCGCAACTCACCATCGATCTCGAGGGTAAAGGCCAGGGCGCTCCAGTTGGGCACCTGGGAGAGCGGCAGGAAGGAGGAGAGCGGACAGGCCCCATCGAACGCCTTGGCGGTTTCCCAGGGATGCCCCTTCTCCTTGAGGCGGGTCTGGAGGTCGCGCAGGGTCAGGTCCAGCCCCAGGCCGATGCCGACGATGGCACGCTCGGCCTCGTCCGCGGTGACGTGGGAGAGCTCCTCGCCGACCAGCAGCGCCAGCTCGGTCTCGTAGTGCACCTCGCCCCGGGAGAAGGGCGCATCGATGGGGTCTTCCAGCGGGACCGCAGAGGTCGCCGGCTTGATGAACAGCAACGGCTCGCTGGGCACCGGATTGTCGAGTTCCCTGGCATGATCGGCATAGTTGCGGCCGACGCAGACAATCTTGCCGAGCGCATGGGGAAATTCCTGGCCATCGGTAAAACGTGGAACAAAGCGCATGGCGGGTCTTCTCCTTCTCGTTATACGTGCCGCATCTCGGCGACCAGCCTCACAGTCTACCGCACCATGCGCCGCGTACCACCTCCCGCAGGCGCGGAAGGCTGCCTCAAGCCGCCGATGACCAGGCGCGACAGCAGCCCCTGGCTGCCTGGCTGCCTGGCT
>NZ_JACUUD010000182.1 GCF_014859505.1 Halomonas sp. | reverse complement strand
CCCTTCGGGGCGAAGATGCCGGGGGCGTTGCGCCAGTAGCCCTTGTAGTCCATGCCGAAGCCGAAGACATAGCGGTCGGCCACCTCCAGGCTGCAGTAGTCGGCCTTGAGGCCAGGCACCGCCTTGCGGTCGTGCCGTTTGTCCACCAGCACCGCGGTGGAGATGCTGGCGGCGCCGGCCTCGCGGCAGTAGGCGAGGATGGCGGCCAGGGTGGCGCCCTCGTCGAGGATGTCGTCGACGATCACCACGTGGCGGCCGGCCATGGGCACCTCCGGGGAGACGCGCCAGAACAGCTCGCCGCCGCGGGTGCCGCCTCGATAGCGGGTGGCGTGCAGGTAGTCCACCTCCAGCGGGAAGCCGAGGCGCGGCAGCAGGTGGCCGGTGGTGATCAGGCCGCCGTTCATCACGCAGTAGAAGACCGGCAGCTTCTCGCCGAGATCCCGGGTGATCTCGTCGGCCATGCGGTCCAGGGCGAGTTCCACCGCCTCCTGGCTGATCAGGCAGTCGGCATTGTCCATCACCTCGCGCATGTCGGCGAGGGACGGGTGGAGATCGGCATCGAGTTTGGGCATGACAGGGGCTCGCGGTCGAAGAGGAGAGAGACGAAGGCCAGGGCTCAGGCCAGGGCCTCGAGGTGGGCGTGGACCCGGCGCCAACGAGAGAGCGCGGTGAGGGTCGAGAGCTGCGGGCGGGCGCGGCCATAGCGCAGCCGGGTGAGGCGGCTGGCCCCCGGGCGCTGGCGGCAGGCCTCGAGGACCTCCAGCGCCGCGGCGCGGTCGTTGCAGACCAGCAGCATGTCGCAGCCGGCGTCCAGGGCGGCCATGGCCCGCTCGGCGGGGCTGCCGGCACTGGCGGCGCCGGCCATGCTCAGGTCGTCGGAGAAGATCACGCCCTTGAAGCCGAGGCTCTGGCGCAGCAGGCCGAGCCAGGCGGGCGAGAAACCGGCGGGGCGCGGGTCGAAGGCGGAGTAGACCACATGCGCCGGCATCACGCCGTCGAGGCGGCCGGCGAGACGAGAAAAGGGCACGAGATCCCGGGCGCGCAGGGCCTCCAGCGGGCGCGGGTCCACGGGAAGCTCCAGGTGGGAGTCCGCCGCCACGCCGCCATGGCCGGGGAAGTGCTTGCCCACGGCGACCATGCCGGCCTCGTGGAGGCCATCGATGAAGGCGCCGCCGAGTGCGGCGACGATCTCGGGGTCGGCGGAGAGGCTGCGATCGCCGATCACGCTGGAGGTGCCGTCGTCGACGTCGAGCACCGGGGCGAAGCTGAGATCCAGCCCGCAGGCGGCCATCTCCATGCCCAGCAGCCAGCCGGCGTCCTGGCAGAGCCGCCGGGTGACCTCGGGCTGAGTGGCTAGCCCCGCGGCCAGCCTCGCCATGGACGGCAACCGGGTGACCCCCTGGCGCAGGCGCTGCACCCGACCGCCCTCCTGGTCGATGGCCAGCAGCAGCTCCGGGCGCACCGCGCGGATCGCGCGGGAGAGCTCGCCGACCTGCTCGGCCGACTCGGTGTTGCGGGCAAAGAGGATCACCCCGCCCACCTCGGGGCGCGCCAGCAGCCGGCGCTCCTCTGCGGTGAGGGCGGTGCCTTCCAGGTCAAGCATCACCGGACCGAGCTGGGTCATGTTCGCTTCCTTGGCTTTTGGCAAACAGCGATTCTTCGCCGACAGGCGTGAAAGGGGCCAGATTCTAGGGCATCGCAGGGGTCAGTGACAGCCGCTCAGGCCTCCTGGGCGAGCGGCGCAACCGGCGACGGCAGCGGGGCCTGCATGGCGGCGACCACCACCGGGCGCAGGCGGCGGATCAGGTCGCGCACGGTGACGTGCTCCCCATAATCCTTCTCGGCGATATCGCGCAGGGCGTCAAGGCCGGAAAGGGTGAAGATCACGGTGCCGAGCACGAAATGCAGGCGCCAGAAGCGCTCGGCGTCGGGCAGCTCGGGGGTGGCCTGGCGCACCAGCTCGGTGAAGCGGGTGAAGACGCTGCCGTACTCCTCCTGGATATAGCGGCGCAGGTGGCCCTGGGCCTGGCTGTAGGCCAGCCCCAGCAGGCGCATGAAGACCTTGAGGCTATTGCGCTCGGCGGGCACCTCCAGCACGCTGCGCGCCATGGTCTCGAGCAGCTCCTCCAGGGGGATCACCTCGTCGCCGTAGCGCGCCTGGAGCTCGTCCAGGGCGCAGTGGAAGCGCTCGGTGAAGGGGTCGAGGTAGCGGGAGAATACCGCCTGGATCAGCGACTTCTTGGAGCCGAAGTGGTAGTTCACCGCGGCCAGGTTGACCCTGGCCTTGCTGGTGATGGTGCGCAGCGAGGTCTCGGCGAAGCCGCGCTCGGCGAACAGCACTTCGGCGGTGTCTAGGATGCGGGTGACGGTGTCGGTCTGGGCCATCTGAAGAGTCCTGGCGTGGGCCCCCGACAGGAGACCCCGTAATAAACGGCTGTTTCAAACGTGATCGAATTGTAAGCCAGCCGTGGGCTAGGTCTCAATTCCCGCCGCGTAGGAGTGTTTTAAACGGTGTGTGCTATCGACAGCGCCGGATGCCCGCACACCCTGTATTACTGGATAGAACAACATGCTGTATACTTGATCACTGACGCATCCATCCAGTTGCCGCTTTACGCTTCGGAGGTCGCATGGCACGCCCCCTCACCCAGCGCCAGCAGAACGTCTATGACTTCATCGTCAAGACCCTCCAGGAGCTGGGCTACCCCCCTACCCGGGCCGAGATCGCCCGAGCCCTGGGCTTCCGCTCCCCCAACGCCGCCGAGGAGCACCTGCGCGCCCTCGAGAAGAAGGGCGCCATCCGCATGATCGCCGGTACCTCCCGGGGCATCCGCCTGCCCGCCCAGGAGCAGGAGGCCCCCGTCGAGGGGGAGGCCCCGCTTCAGGGGCTGCCGATCATCGGCGAGGTAGCCGCGGGCAGCCCGATACTGGCCGCCGAGCATATCGACCGCTACTGCCCGCTGCCCCCGGAGTACTTCACTCCCCGGGCCGACTACCTGCTGCGGGTGCGCGGCCTCTCCATGAAGGATGTCGGCATCCTGGAGGGCGACCTCCTCGCCGTGCATCGCACCGAGCGGGTGCGCGACGGCCAGATCGTGGTGGCACGCCTCGAGGACGAGGTGACGGTGAAGCGCTTCTCGCGCCGCGGCCACCTGGTGACCCTGACCGCCGAGAACCCGGAGTTCACCCCCATCGAGGTGGACCTGCGCCACCAGGCCCTGGAGATCGAGGGCATCGGGGTCGGCGTGATCCGCGGCGGCAGCGGCCAGGCCCTGGGCTAGGCGCTGACACAGGCGCTCTGTCGATGAGAAAGCCGCGGTGAGAAAGATCCTCCATGCCGACTGCGACTGCTTCTTCGCGGCGGTGGAGATGCGCGACAACCCGGCGCTGGCCGAGGTACCGCTGGCCATCGGCGGCAGCCCCGAGCGGCGCGGGGTGATCGCCACCTGCAACTACCCCGCCCGGGCCTTCGGCATCCATTCGGCCATGCCCACCGCCCGGGCACTGCGCCTGTGCCCCCAGCTCACCCTGCTGCCCGGCAGCTTCGACAGGTACCGCGAGGTGTCGCGGCAGATCCAGGCGATCTTCCACGAGCTCACCCCTCTGGTGGAGCCCCTCTCCCTGGACGAGGCCTTCCTCGACGTCAGCGAGGTGGAGCGCTTCTCCGGCAGCGCCACCTGGATGGCCCGCTGGCTCAAGCAGGAGTGCCTGGCGCGCACCGGCATCACCCTCTCGGTGGGGGTGGCCCCCAACAAGTTCCTGGCCAAGGTCGCCAGCGACTGGGAGAAGCCCGACGGCCTGACGGTGATCACCCCGGAACGCATGGAGCCCTTCCTGGCTGCGCTGCCGGTGAAGAAGCTCCACGGCGTGGGCCCGGCCACCGGGGCGCGCCTGGACGCCATGGGCATCACCACCTGCGCGGCGCTGCGCGAGGTGCCGCTGGAGCGGCTGCTGGAGGCCTTCGGCAAGTTCGGCAAGCGGCTCTTCGAGCTGGCCCGGGGCATCGACGAGCGCTCGGTGCGCCTGGAGCGCGAGCGCAAGTCTATCAGCGTGGAGACCACCTTCGCCCGGGACCTGCCCGATCTCGACCTCTGTCGCGAGGCCCTGGCCCCGCTCTGCGAGCGGCTGGAGGAGCGCCTGGCCCGCCACGGCCACCCGCCCCTGGCCGGCCTGGTGGTGAAGGTGCGCTTCGACGACTTCGGCCTGACCACCCTGGAGAGCCGCGGCCTCGCCCCCTCCCCCGCCAGCTACGCGCGCCTGCTGGAGCAGGCATGGGAACGCCGCCGCCGGCCGGTGCGCCTGCTCGGCGTCGGCGCCAGGCTGCTGCCGGAGGCCGAGCGACGGCAGCTGGCGCTGCCGATCGAGTGAAGCCAACGGGTGTGACGCCTTGCCATCGGGCAGGTCATCCCGCTGCCACTGAGGCTGTTCATTCTGGTAGGTATCCAGCTGCCACCAGCGCTGTTGCTACTGGTGGGAGCCACGCT
>NZ_JACUUD010000181.1 GCF_014859505.1 Halomonas sp. | reverse complement strand
TTCAGGCTACTGGTGGGAGATGGGCTCTGCCCGGCGAATGGCGCCGCAGGCGCCCCGGCGGTGTGGCTGGAGTCAGCTCATACCACCCATGCCTGGCACAGGATGCTTAGCTTGCTCCTGTAGCGTAAGCTTAGGTAACTACCACCGCCGCCCCGCCACCGACCAGCAGGATGCTGCCATGGACAAGAAGGCCCTCAGCGAACGGGACATCTGCACCAAGTTCATCACCCCGGCGCTGGAGCGTGCCGGCTGGGACATTCAGGTGCAGGTGCGCGAGGAGGTGTCGTTCACCGCCGGGCGCATCATCGTGCGCGGGCGGCTGCATACCCGCGGCAAGCGTCGTCGCGCCGACTACCTGCTGAGCTACCAGAAACACCAGCCCATCGCGGTGATCGAGGCCAAGGACAACAAGCATTCCCTGGGAGACGGTATGCAGCAGGCGCTGGCCTACAGCGATGCCCTGGACGTGCCCTTCGTGTTCGCCAGCAACGGCGACGGCTTCCTGTTCCACGACCGCACCGGGCTGGGCGGACAGACCGAAACCGTGCTCGGCCTCGATGACTTCCCCTCCCCGGAGGAGCTCTGGGAGCGCTACTGCCGCTACCAGGGCATCGGCCCCACCCAGCGCCCGGTGGTGGAGCAGCCCTACTACGATGACGGCAGCGGCCGCAGCCCGCGCTACTACCAGCGCATCGCCATCAATCGCGCCGTGGAGTCGGTGGCCCGCGGCCAGGACCGCATCCTGCTGGTGATGGCCACCGGCACCGGCAAGACCTTCACCGCCTTCCAGATCATCTGGCGGCTGTGGAAGGCCAAGCAGAAGAAACGCATCCTCTTCCTGGCCGACCGCAACATCCTGGTCGACCAGACCAAGAACAACGACTTCAAGCCGTTCGGCCAGGCGATGACCAAGGTCACCCACCGCACGGTGGACAAGTCCTACGAGATCTACCTCTCGCTCTACCAGGCGGTGACCGGCAGCGAGGAAGAGCAGAACATCTACAAGCAGTTCTCGCCGGACTTCTTCGACCTGATCGTCATCGACGAATGCCACCGCGGCAGCGCGGCGGTGGATTCCGCCTGGCGCGCGATCCTCGACTACTTCTCCTCGGCCACCCATATCGGCCTGACCGCCACGCCCAAGGAGACGAAGGAAGTCTCCAACATCGATTACTTCGGCGAGCCGGTCTACACCTACTCGCTCAGGCAGGGCATCGAGGACGGCTTCCTCGCCCCCTACAAGGTGGTGCGGGTGGACATCGACCGCGACCTGCAGGGCTGGCGGCCCAGCAAGGGCCAGGTGGACAAGCTCGGCCAGGAGATCGAGGACCGCATCTACAACCAGAAGGATTTCGACAAGCAGCTGGTACTGGAGAAGCGCACCGAGCTGGTGGCCCGCAAGATCACCGAGTTCCTGGAGCAGAGCGACCCCTACCAGAAGGCCATCGTCTTCTGCGAGGACATCGACCACGCCGAGCGCATGCGCCAGGCGCTGGTCAACCTCAACCCGAAGCGCGTGGCCGAGAACCGCAAGTACGTGATGCGCATCACCGGCGACGAGGCCGAGGGCAAGGCGGAGCTCGACAACTTCATCAACCCCGAGGCGCGCTATCCGGTCATCGCCACCACCAGCAAGCTGATGACCACCGGCGTCGACGCCCAGACCTGCAAGCTGATCGTGCTCGACCAGCGCATCCAGTCGATGACCGAGTTCAAGCAGATCATCGGCCGCGGCACCCGCATCAACGATGACTACCACAAGCACTGGTTCACTATTCTCGACTTCAAGAAGGCCACCGAGCTGTTCGCCGATCCGGATTTCGATGGCGACCCGGTAAAGGTCTACCAACCCAGGGGCGACGACCCCATCACGCCGGATGACGAGCTGGCCGAGGACGACGTCGCGCCCGGCGACAGCGCCGAGGCGCTCGCAGAAGCCCAGGCGGAAGGCGTCGAAGAGGGCCTCGCCGGCTACGAGCTGGAGGAAGGCGCCACCTGGCAGAGCGACGATGCCTTCGGCACCGGCTTCAGCAACGGCGAGTTCGGCGGCGAGGAGGGCCCCGCCAAGCGCGTGAAGTACGTGGTCGATGACGTGGAGGTCAGCGTGGTGGCCGAGCGGGTCCAGTACCTCGGCCCGGACGGCAAGCTGATCACCGAGAGTCTGCGCGACTACACCCGCAAGAAGGTCAAGGAGCAGTTCGCTTCGCTGGACGACTTCCTGCGCCGCTGGCACGACGCCGAGCGCAAGCAGGCGATCCTCGACGAGCTGGCCGAACAGGGCGTGCTCTGGGAGGAACTGGCGGCCGAGCTGGGCAAGGCCTGGGGCGACGAGCCCGACCCCTTCGACGTCATCTGCCATATCGCCTTCGACCGCCCGCCGCTGACCCGCCGTGAGCGCGCCGAGCAGGTGAAGAAGCGCGACATCTTCACCCGCTACGAGGGCCAGGCCCGCCAGGTGCTGGAGTCGCTGGTGGAGAAATATGCCGACTCGGGGATCGAGCCCATCGAGGACCCCAAGGTGCTCACCCTGGCCCCCTTCAGCGCGATCGGCGCGCCCATGGAGCTGGTCCGCGCCTTCGGCGGCAAGCCCGGCTACACCCGTGCCGTGCACGAACTGGAGGATGCCCTCTACCAGTCCGGCGGCTGATCGGTATCCTGTCGCCATTCGCCATCGCGCCACCCGGCGTTATCCACACCCCGATGTCGGCGCTTCCGCCTGTGGATGAGCCGACATCTGCCCAGCATTGCAAGGAATCGACACCCCCATGAGCATCAGCAGCACCATCAAGTCCATCCAGGACATCATGCGCAAGGACGTGGGCGTCGACGGCGACGCCCAGCGTATCGGCCAGCTCGTCTGGATGCTGTTCCTGAAGATCTTCGACGACCGGGAGCAGGAGTGGGAGATGTTCAATGAGAACTACCGCTCGCCGATCCCGGAACCGCTGCGCTGGCGCCGCTGGGCCGCCGACCCCGAGGGCATGACCGGCGACGAGCTCAAGGACTTCGTCGACAACATGCTCTTCCCCGGCCTGCAGCAGCTGCAGCCCCGCGGCGATGACACCCGCGGCGTGGTGATCCGCAACGTCTTCGAGGACGCCTACAACTACATGAAGTCCGGCCAGCTGATGCGCCAGGTCATCAACAGGCTGCAGGACGGCATCGACTTCAACACCCAGGATGACCGCCACCAGCTCGGCGACATGTACGAGCAGATCCTCAAGGACCTGCAGAGCGCCGGCAACGCCGGAGAGTTCTACACCCCGCGGGCGGTCACCGAGTTCATGGTCAACCGGGTAGACCCCAAGCTCGACGAGATCGTGATGGACCCGGCCTGCGGCACCGGTGGCTTTCTCACCTGCACCATCGAGCACAAGCGCCACCGCTACGTGAAGACCCCGGAGGACGAGCAGACCCTGCAGCGCAGCATCCACGGCGTGGAGAAGAAGCCACTGCCCCACCTGCTGGCCACCACCAACCTGATCCTCCACGGCATCGAGGTGCCCAGCCAGATCAAGCACGACAACACCCTGGCGCGCCCGCTGATCAGCTGGGGGCCCCGCGAGCGGGTCGACGTGATCATCGCCAACCCGCCCTTCGGCGGCATGGAGGAGGATGGCATCGAGACCAACTTCCCCCAGGCCTTCCGCACCCGCGAGACCGCCGATCTGTTCCTGACACTGTTCATCCACCTGCTGAAGGAGAACGGCCGCGCCGCCGTGGTGCTGCCGGACGGCTTCCTGTTCGGCGAGGGCATGAAGACCCGCCTCAAGGAGAAGCTGCTGACCGAGTGCCACCTGCACACCATCGTTCGCCTGCCCAACGGCGTGTTCAATCCCTACACCGGCATCAAGACCAACCTGCTGTTCTTCACAAAGGGCCGGCCCACCGAGGCCGTGTGGTACTACGAGCACCCCTACCCCGAGGGCGTGAAGAACTACAGCAAGACCCGGCCGATGAAGGTCGAGGAGTTCCAGACCGAGATCGACTGGTGGGGCGACGAGCGCGACGGCTTCGCCGCCCGGGAGGAGACCGAGCAGGCCTGGAAGGTCGGCATCGAGGAGATCCAGGCCCGCAAGTACAACCTGGATATCAAGAACCCCCATCAGGGCGAGCAGATCATTCATGATCCCAAGAAACTGCTGACAAAGTACGGCCAGCAGCAGGCAGAGATCCAGGAACTGCGCGACCAGATCAAGGAGATCCTCGGCGATGCACTAAGCCACGCCACTGCCAAGGAGGGCGAACAGGTATGAGCGCGAGCGAGCTGATTACTGACCACTTCGACCTCTGGACCTGCGCCGTCACTGCCAAATCGACGGCGGGACGTGGACCCTCGTCTGGAAAGAGGGGAAAGATTGAACTGACTGGCATCAAGAAGCTGCGCGAGCTGATCCTGGAGCTGGCCGTTCGCGGCAAGCTGGTGGATCAGGACCCCAGCGACGAACCCGCCAGCGTATTGCTGGAGCGCATTGCCGAGGAGAAGGCGCGCCGGGTCAAGGAAGGGAAGATAAA
>NZ_JACUUD010000180.1 GCF_014859505.1 Halomonas sp. | reverse complement strand
TGGGTCACCTCCAGCCAGAGGTCGGTGCCGCCGGCGACCATGGGCGCCTCGGGGTGGCGGCGGCGCGCCTCGACCAGCTCGGCCAGGGTGGCGGGCTGCACGAAGGCGGCATCGGTCGCCTGTTCCTGCTGCGGTTCGGCAGCGTCGATGGCAAGGTCCAGCCACTGGGGGCGCGCGTAAGGATGCTCCCCCATGGAGAGTGCCGCGTCGCGGATCGGACGGTAGCCGGTGCAGCGGCACAGGTTGCCACCCAGCGCCGCCTCGAGCCGCTCGGGCGTCAGGGGGGCCGGCGAGCGCTGCTGCGCCTCATGCAGGGTAAACAGCGACATCACGATGCCCGGGGTGCAGAAGCCGCACTGGCTGGCATGGCAGTCGACCATGGCGGCCTGAGCGGGGTGGAGGGCCTCGCCTCGGGCAAGCCCCTCCACGGTGACCAGCGAGCGGCCCTGGAGCTGGTGGGCAGGGGTGATGCAGGCGTTGGCGCTGTGGTAGCACACCCGGCCGTCGGGGCCGGCCTCGCCGATGGCCACTGTGCAGGCACCGCAGTCACCCGAGGCGCATCCCTCCTTGGTGCCGGTCTGGCCGAGGGTCTCGCGCAGCAGCTCGAGCACGCTGGTATCGGGCGTGGCCTCGCACCGGCGGGGCTGCCCGTTGAGCAGGAAGTCGATCATGACGTTGTCTCTGTTATTGATCGCTGGGGTCGTCATCGACCATCAGGGGAGTCGATATGTTGACCATATGGTCAGGATATTTTCAGCATGGCTAACCCTGCGCCACTTTGCAAGCCGCTGATCCCCGACTTTCGACGTGTGTCCGTCAGCCCTTGCCGAGTGGCGATTGCATGCACCGCCGCGGTGCGGCACTCTCGGGAGGGACCACTGGCACAGGGAACCGATAGATGACAGAAGTCGCGAGGCCGGCGGTGACACGTCGTGCGCGGGAGAGAGGCGAGGCCGGGGGCGCGACCCGCGAGCGCAACGAGCGCGAGATCCTCGCCGCGGCGGAGAAGATCTTCGCCGCCCACGGCTATCGCGGCGCCAGCGTCCAGGCCATCGCCGAGGCGGCGGGGCTGCCCAAGTCCAACGTGCTCTACTACATGGGCAGTAAGCGTGGGCTCTACGTGCGGCTGCTGGAGCGGATGATGGCGCGCTGGAACGCGCTGCTGGACGATATCTCGGTGGACGATGATCCCGCCGAGGTGCTGGAAGCCTTCATCCGCAGCAAGATGGCCCTCTCCCGGCGCCACCCGGAGGGCTCGCGGCTGTTCGCCGCCGAGATCCTTGCCGGGGCCCCCTTCCTGCAGGAGTACCTGAGTGGCGAGCTGCGCGCCTGGGTAGAGGAGCGCGGGGCGATCTTCCGGCAGTGGGCCGAGCGCGGCCTGATGGACCCGGTGGAGCCGGTCTGGCTGATCTTCCTGATCTGGTCCGCCACCCAGCACTACGCCGACTTCGAGGCCCAGGTGCTCGGCATCACCGGCAAGGGGGAGCTCAGCGACGCCGATGTCGAGCAGATCACCGCCTTCCTCACTCGGGTGATCCTCAAGGGGTGCGGCGTCAGGCCGCGCGAGGCTTGATGCCGCGGAAATCGCCCTTGCGGCGGGCTTCCTCAAGGTCGTAGGCGTTCTGCAGCCGCAGCCAGTAGCCCTCGCTGGTGCCGAGAAAGCGGGAGAGGCGCAGGTCAGTATCGGCAGTAATGGCACGCTTGCCGCGAGTGATCTCGCCGATTCGCGTGGCCGGTACGCCGATAGCGCTTGCCAGCCCGTTCTTGGTTAGACCCAGCGGCTCGATGAAGTCCTCGAGCAGGATCTCACCAGGATGCACGTTGGGCAGGCACTCGTTAGCTTGCGTCATGGCGCCCTCCTCAATGGTAGTCAACGATCTCTACATCCCAGGCGTTACCGTCTTCGAAACGAAAGCAGATTCGCCATTGGGCATTGATCCGGATACTGTGCTGGCCGGCCCGGTCCCCCTGCAGTGCCTCGAGGCGATTGCCGGGTGGAATGCGAAGGTCGTCCAGCGTGGCAGCGGCACCGAGCTGGCGCAGCTTCTTCAAGGCATTGCGCTGCATGTCATGCGGGAGGCGTTTCGCTACCCGGCCCTGAGCAATAAGGGCGGTCTGCTTGTCCTTGAAGGAAGCGATCATGGTCGAGGCATGTGAAGCTTTTGATGAAAATATAACGCTATGCGTTATATGACGCAAGGCGTTATATCGGGCTCACGCCTCCCTGGGCAGCGCCAGGCTGATCAGCACGGTAGCGGCGAGCAGGGCGCTGGAGACCCAGAGGGTGGCGACGAGGCCGCCGGCGAGGTAGAGCCAGCCGGAGAGCAGGGTGCCGATCAGCCGTCCCATGGCGTTGGCCATGTAGTAGAAGCCCACGTCCAGCGAGACCCCGTCCGAGCGCGCCATGCGCACGATCAGGAAGCTGTGCAGGCTGGAGTTCACGGCGAAGACCGCGCCGAACAGTAAAAGCCCCCCGAGCAGCACCACCTGCGGCTGCACCTCCAGGAGCTGTCCTTGAAGACCCAACGCGATGAGAGCCGGCAGGGCGGTAAGCGCCCCGGCCCAGGCGATGGCGGCGCCGCGCCCCGCTCTGCCCCCGGTGATCCGCGGCGCGACCGCCTGCACCGCGCCGTAGCCGATCACCCAGAGCGCCAGGAAGCCCCCCACCTGCCAGCTGTCCCACTCGAAGCGGGTGGCCAGGAAGACCGGCAGGGCCACCACGAACCAGACGTCCCTGGCGCCGAACAGGCACATCCGCGCCGCCGAGAGGATGTTGATGGCGCGGCTCTTGGAGAGCATCTCGCGAAACTTCGGCTTGGCCTTGGCCCGGCCCAGGTCGCCATCGAGGCGCGCAAGCGACAGCGACAGCACCCCGGCGAGCATCACCGCCATGGCAAGTATCGCCCCCTGGAAGCCGATCAGGGTCAGCAGCAGCCCCCCCAGGAAGAAGCCCACTCCCTTCAGCGCGTTCTTGGAGCCGGTGAGCAGCGCCACCCAGCGGTAGAGCGACTGATGGCCGGCGGCGCCGGCCGGCACCAGGGTCTTGATGGCGCTCTTGGCGCTCATCTTGTTGAGGTCCTTGGCGATGCCCGAGAGCGCCTGGGCGGCCATCACCCAGGGCACCGAGAGCCAGGCCACTGGCACCAGCAGCATGGCCAGCGCCACCACCTGCAGGCCGAGGCCCAGGTTCATGGTGCGGTTGAGCCCGAGGCGCGCCCCCAGCCAGCCCCCCACCAGGTTGGTCACCACCCCGAAGAACTCGTAGAAGAGGAACAGCAGCGCCACTTCCAGGGCCGAGTAGCCGAGCCCGTAGAAGTAGAGCACCACCAGCATGCGCAGGGCGCCGTCGGTCAGCGTGAAGGCCCAGTAGTTGCCGGTGACCAGCAGGTACTGGCGTATCTCCCGGGGCAGGGCGGCGACACGGGCGATCATGCGTCGGCCATCCCCACCTTGGCGGCCAGCTCCGCGGTGCGGCAGGCGTAGCCATATTCGTTGTCGTACCAGGCGTAGAGCTTCACCTGGGTGCCGGCCACCACCATGGTGGAGAGCGCATCGACGATGGCGCTGCGCGGGTCGGTGCGATAGTCGATGGAGACCAGCGGGCGCTCCTCATAGCCGAGGATGCCGGCAAGCGGGCCCTCCGCGGCCTCCTTCAGCAGGGCGTTGACCTCCTCCTCGGTGGTCTCGCGCGCCACCTCGAAGACCATGTCGGTGAGCGAGGCGTTGGCCAGCGGCACGCGCACGGCGTGGCCATTCAGCTTGCCGGTCAGCTCCGGGAAGATGGCGGTGATTGCCCTGGCCGAGCCGGTGGTCGTCGGGATCAGGCTCATGCCGCAGGCCCGGGCGCGTCGGAGATCCTTGTGGGGGGCATCGAGGATCACCTGGGTGTTGGTGATGTCGTGGATGGTGGTCATGGAGCCGTGGCGGATGCCGAGGTTCTCGTGGATCACCTTGACCACCGGCGCCAGGCAGTTGGTGGTGCAACTGGCCGCGGTGACGATGCGGTGGCGGGCCGGGTCGAACAGATGATCGTTGACGCCCACTACCAGGTTGAGTGCGCCCTCGTCCTTCACCGGGGCGCTCACCACCACACGCTTGACCCCCTGGTCCAGATAGGCCTGGAGCTTGTCGGTGGTCTTCATCTTGCCCGAGGCCTCGATCACCACGTCGCAGCCGGACCAGTCGGTGGCCTCGATCTCGCGGTTTGCCGTGAAGGCGATGCGCCGGCCGGCCACCGTCAGGGCGGTGTCGTCCGCCGTGATATCATCGCCGCCGCCCGTCCACTGGCCGTGCACCGAGTCGAACTGCAGCAGGTGGGCGAAGGTGGCGGCGTCGCCACCCGGGTCGTTGATCTGCACGAACTCGAGGTCCGGGTTCGTCCAGCCGGCGCGCAGCGCCAGGCGGCCGATGCGGCCGAAGCCATTGATGCCGATCCTGACCGTCATGGGAAACTCCTGATAAGTGGCAGGGTGCATGCGAGGGTGCCTGTGGGGCACGGCGAAGATATCTGGCAAATCGTATATGAA
>NZ_JACUUD010000179.1 GCF_014859505.1 Halomonas sp. | reverse complement strand
CCTGGCTGCCTGGCTGCCTGGCTCAGCGAACGATTGTACGACCCGGATCCACAGCCTCCCCCGGCGGCACGCACAAAAAAACCGCCTCAAGGGACGGTTGCAGTTCGCTTCTATCATACTGACTTCGAATACGTTGATGGTGCCGGCACCAGGAGTCGAACCCGGGACCTACTGATTACAAGTCACACCACCAAAAACCAATAAAAATCAGTGCATTACGCATCGCGCAAGGCTTCGTGAAATGCTTTTGGGGACAGCCTGGGAAATCAGGAAATATCACCAGCATCACACGGCATCATCGAGTAGCTATTGAAGAGGACGAGGCTTCATCTGTCAACCTGCATCAGGGCAGGCTAATACAGACGATCGTCTAAGGTAGGCCGACAGCCACGGAAGGGCTGTCGAGAGAATCAAAAAGCGGTGCCAGGCTGACTCATCAGCCCGGCACCGCCTGGGTCGTAACCGGGTTCGCCAGAGAGCGCCCGAATTTAGAGGCGCCCCTCAATGGCGCTGCGGAGGCTGCCGATATCGACCTCGACGTACTCGAGCGTCGTGCTGATATTGCTATGGCCGAGCAGGGCCTTGACGATGTGCAGGTTGCGGTCCGGCTCCTTCATCAGCTCAGTGCCCAGGGTATGGCGGAATCGGTGCGGACTCATCTGGTAGCCGCAAATCTGGGATAGCTTCTGATAGAAGCTCTCCACCTGCCAAGAGTCCATCGTCTCCATTCGGTGCCGAACGCTGAATCGGTTCACATTGAAGATCTGATCGCCACGCTGGATACCCACCATCTTGGCCGAGTTCATCAGATTCTCCAGATGCGGGTAGAGAGCGTTGGAAATGGGAACAAAGTGCTCTCGGTTGTTCTTGGCCCCCTGCCAGGTGGCTGTAATCACACGACTCTTTAGGTTGATATCCTCTGGCTTCATCAGCAACAACTGAGTCAGGCGGATGCCCGTATGGTAGAACGTCTCGAACACGATCTCCCAGAACCAGACAGGGTGAAGCACCGAAGGTTTTTTTCGGTAGAGCTCCATCTTTTTATACAGGCTGATGGCTTCACGTGCCATCTCGACCTGCCGTTTGCTCAGCGTCTTCTTTCGCTTCCTGGGAGAGCTGACCTCCATCTTGGCAAAAGGATTGAACGAGATGTCGATCAAGGCGTGATCAATCGCATGCTTGAAGAGGATTCGGTTATGCCGGCAGTAGTTATTCCAGCTTGAATGTGCAAGGTTTCTTCCCTCCTCCGAGAAGCAGAACTCCCTCCACTCCCTGACATCGTCACGCGTCACTTCCGCAGGCAGCTTATCCTGCCCCACGAACCGCCGGAACAGCTTCACCGGCACGCTGTAGGAAATACGGCTCCTCTCCGTCAGCCAGCGCTCAGAAAAATAGGATTGCAGCAAGTCGTCAAAGGTAAATGTTTTCATTCTTCAGGCTTCCCACCAATCAGGTCAATAAAGGGGTTATCAAAAACCTCCTTACCCTCTTCTACCAGGTCATCCTTCCCCACAAGATACCCAGAAAGTGTGCTCGACTTCTTGTTTGGACCGACCACCTTTACCTTGTGAAAACTTCCGCCATCCTTGTTTTTCTTGTGCAGCTTCAGCTTCTGGAACGAATCCTGAACTTCCTTCCAGCCTTTCTCTTCTCCGCTCACCTCCTGACAGTAGCGCTTGAACACCCTGGGACTCACCACCAGCAGCATTCCATCTATGGCATGCACAAGGGCCTTGGAGTCGTTCATCAATATC
Source organism: Halomonas sp. (assembly GCF_014859505.1). Taxonomy (GTDB): domain Bacteria; phylum Pseudomonadota; class Gammaproteobacteria; order Pseudomonadales; family Halomonadaceae; genus Halomonas. Next base: position 2,807 of record NZ_JACUUD010000179.1, on the reverse strand, counting down.
TTGTGCGTTTTCAACCCGCCTCGCAGCCAGGCGAGGAAGTCTTCCCCGGATGATGGCTGTCCAGGGGATGCCTGGCACGTAACTTTCTCGGCGCCCTCTTCAGAGCTGCGCCGTGACTGCCATTCCAAACGCGGCGCTGTTTTCTCATCGCCACCTGTAGCGATATCAAGAATCGAGGCTTCCAGTTCATCCTGGATTACCTCGGCGCGACTCGAATCAGCCAGTTCACTTGAATTTTCTTCAGTCGCAGGTATGTCACTTGATTCCTGCTCTTGGCGCTGATGCCTAGCTGGCTGACTACCTTTCCCACCCTCACCAACATCAATGGCCTCGACCCTCCCCGAGAACACCTCTGGCTCCTCATCACCGCTCCAAACGAGCGATTTATGAACCTTGAGCATGGATAGATCGGCCCCCCACTCTCCCACCTTGACCCTGCACTTCCAGACCGAACGCCCCTCCGGGTTCTCAATAATCAGGCCATGGGACTGCATTTCGTCATAGAGGCGAGACTCATTCGATGGCACGCCCTCGATGCCATGGGAAAGCAGATAGCTCTTGATCTCTCGAGGCACCAGCGGCGTCACCAGCCACAGCGCCTCGGATGTGACAAATCCTTGAGCGCCTTTTTCATTCAGGCGGATCTTTTCTGTCACGATGTGGCGAATAGCACCTTTCAACTTGCTCTGCAGGGATTCCCGGGGGGCCTTGTCGATATTGGAAACCTTGCCGCCCAACGACTTGGCCACGCTGGCCCTGTCAGCCTGACTGACAATCTCACCGACAACCCCGGAGCGCTCCGAGTGGCCACTGATCGCGTACATCACCAGGCCAAACAGCTCCGGCTGGCTTTTCAACCACTCGAGCCCGGCATTGCCAATCACCTCCTTGCACAAGAGGGGGTTGACCGCAGCGTGAAGGAAGTAGTCTCGCCCCTTGATATAGCGGACGCGATACTGGTCGGGAATGATGCCCTCCCACAGGCACCACCTTCGGCCGGATTTCAGGTGTATATCGACGTCGACGATAACCTTGGCGATATCGTGCAGCAGGCAGGCATAGATGACCGCCACGCTCCACAGCTCTCCGGTAGAGGACTGCTTTTCGGGCGACTCCTTCGGAGGGAGTAGGTGCTGTCGTCGGAGCCTGAGGCCAAACACACAGGTCTCGAGGCCGTGGTCCAGCATTCCACCCGGGTAGCTATGGTGGTGAGATTCCGAGGCTGGCAGCAGCTGGACACGCTCGGCGTAGCGTTGCAGAGGCTCCTTGACGTAGGCCTCGAACACCGGCGCAGTCAGCGAGGTGCTTTCCTGAATCGCTCTGATCAGCTGCTGTCGATAGGGCGTGGCCAGAAGCTCCGCGCCGGTGCGCGGGCTTTCCCAGCCGGCGTCATCCTGTACGCTGTCGCTGTCGGTCGCGCTGCGGCGGCCACGTAGAACGTTGAGAATCCGCAATGTTTGCTCCTCTGGATGCAATCCGTGCATCACAGCGGTGGACCCTGACGGGCACCAGCAGAAACGTTAAATGCGATGAGAGAGGTTTACCCCTGGGCACTCCTTGCCCCGGTGCAATAGCTATGGGATGCAAACCAAGCGCCGATGATTGTATTGATCAGGAAATTCTTTTCATTGAGAACATTCGCATATACTTTCTGAGAAAAGTCTTAATTTATCTGCATCACCCAGCTTTCAACTAAAGTCGCATTCAGTGAATTACCCTCTGCCGCAGCCAAAAAAAGCCCCCTCCGAAGAGGGGGCATAGGTTGGGTATCGGTCAGCTTACCAGCTGCCTGGCCAGGGCCATCTCCACGGAGTCTCCGTCCGTGTTGAGGGCATCCAGGCCCGACTCGGGCACGTCTCCCGACGTGCTCTGGGCCACGGCGATCTTCTTGGCCATCAGCGACAGGCAGGCGATCTGTGACGATCCGGCATAGCCGAGGTAGAGCACCTTCACCGACTGCCGCTGGCCGATCCGCCAGGAGCGGCGGGCGGCCTGCTGCAGGGTGTAGACGTTCCAGCCCGTCTGCATGAAGAGGATGGTGGGGAAATCCAGCAGGTCGAGCCCGGTCTTCACCAGGTCCGGATTGGTGATCAGCACGTCGACACCGCGATCGACCTGATCGGCAATCCAGTCCTCTCGACGCTGGGTCTCCACGCTGGAGCGCAGCACCGCGACCTTGAGGCCGGCCTGGGTGAGCACCGCCTTGAGTCGGCTGCTGGTATCGCGCTTGCCGGTGTAGGTCGTGTAGACCAGCACCTTGCGCCTCTCCGCCTTCTCGCGCCGGCAGATCGCCACCAGCTCGCGCTCCTTGGGCATCGGCTGCTGCTCGCTGTAAAGGCTCTTCACGAACGCCAGCAGACTGCCCGAGCGCGGATGCTTGACCGTCTCCGGTCGGAAGCAGCAGTCCGGCCAGGCCAGCAGCGCATTGAGCACCACGCCCAGCAGGGTGGTGTCCTTGCGTGCCAGCGCCTGTCTGAGCTCGGCGTTCAGTTGACCCTCGAGCCGCCGGTAGGCAAAGGCCTGCTCGTCGTCCATCGGCACCTCGATGAAGTCTTCATCGTAGGGGGGCAACACGTTGCCACCGATGTCCTTGAGCTTGAGGAAGACGGTGAAGGGCAACACGTAGCGCATGATCCCCTTGGGGCCAAAGCCCGGGGCCTTGACGGTGCGCACCGACAGCTTCTTGCCTCGCGCTGTCTTGTGCGAATCGCCATCGCGCTCGGTGTAGATGTCCTTCAGCACCCCGTGATCGCGCAGGAACGACATGGCCGCAGGGCCCATCGATCCACGCCCGTTGGGGCGATAGC
>NZ_JACUUD010000178.1 GCF_014859505.1 Halomonas sp. | reverse complement strand
GCCAGTTCGAGAACACCTTCATGATGTACCTGCCGCGCCTGTGCGAGCACTGCCTCAACCCGACCTGCGTGGCGAGCTGCCCGTCCGGTGCGATCTACAAGCGCGAGGAGGACGGCATCGTCCTGATCGACCAGGACAAGTGCCGCGGCTGGCGGATGTGCATCTCCGGCTGTCCCTACAAGAAGATCTACTACAACTGGAAGACCGGGAAATCGGAGAAGTGCATCTTCTGCTACCCGCGCATCGAGGCCGGGCAGCCGACCATCTGCTCCGAGACCTGCGTGGGTCGCATCCGCTACCTCGGCGTGCTCCTCTACGATGCCGACCGCATCGAGGAAGTGGCCAGTTCCCCGGACGAGCGCGACCTCTACCATCGCCAGTGCGAGATCTTCCTGGATCCCAACGACCCGGCAGTGATCGCCCAGGCGAGGAAGGACGGCATCACCGAGAACGTGATCAAGGCCGCCCAGGCATCGCCGGTCTACAAGATGGCCATGGAGTGGGGCCTGGCACTGCCGCTGCACCCGGAGTACCGCACCCTGCCGATGGTCTGGTACGTGCCGCCGCTCTCGCCGATCCAGTCCGCCTTTGATGCCGGCAAGATCGAGTTCGACGGCGTGATGCCGAAGATCGAGTCGCTGCGCATCCCGGTACGCTACCTCGCCAACATGCTCACCGCCGGTGAGGAGGCCCCCGTGGTGCTGGCGCTCAAGCGCCTGATGGCCATGCGCCTCTACATGCGGGGCAAGCACGTGGACGGCCAGCCGAATACCAGCGTGCTGGAGGATGTCGAGCTGACCGAGGCCCAGGTGGAGGAGATGTACCGCTACCTGGCCATCGCCAACTACGAGGACCGCTTCGTGATCCCCACCAGCCACCGCGAGATGGCCACCGAGGCCTTCCCGGAGCGGGGTGGCTGCGGCTTCACCTTCGGCGACGGCTGCCACGGCGAGAACAAGTCGAGCCTGTTCAACGGCCGCTCCCAGACCACCACCCTGGTCAAGCCGGTGGAATCCTTCGACCCGAAAGCCGAGGAGGCCCGTCATGACTGATGCCGCCCTCAAGATGGCCGCGCCGGCCGTCGGCATGCGCAGCCTGCGCGTGCTGGCCCGCCTGCTCGACTACCCCACCGAGGAGCTCCAGGCCGCGATCGGCGAGCTTATCGAGATCATCGACCAGGAGCGCCGCCTGCCGGCGGCGCTGTGCACCGCCCTGATGGACTGGTGCCAGCGCATTGCCGACGGCGACCTGCTCGAGCTGCAGTCCGAGTACGTGGCCCGCTTCGACAAGGGGCGCGCCACCTCGCTGCTGCTGTTCGAACACGTCCACGGCGAGTCCCGCGATCGCGGCCAGGCCATGGTCGACCTCATGGCGGAATACAACGCTGCGGGCTTCGAGCTGGATGCCCGGGAGCTGCCCGACTACCTGCCGATCTTCCTGGAGTACCTCTCGACCCGGGAGGAGGCCGAGATCGGCCGCTGGCTGGGCGAGATCCGGCATATCCTCGGCCTGATCACCGCGCGCCTGGAGGAGCGCGGTTCCGATCATGCCCTGGTGCCGCGTGCGCTGCTGGCATTGATCGGCGCCGAGGCAGAGGCCGATGCCCACCGCGAGGAGGTCCAGGGCGAGACTCGCGATGACACCCCCGAGGCGCTGGATGCGGTCTGGGAAGAGGAGGCGGTGCGCTTCTCCGCCGAGTCCGACGAGGATTGCGCCCTGCAATCCGCCGAGGGCCGCCGCCTGGCCGAGCGCAAGCAGGGCGTCCAGAGCGAGGCCGTTCGCATTCTCTCACCCGAGGCGATGCCTCCGGTGACGGGTCGTTAACAGGAGAATCACCATGTCCGCATTCGGTACCTATCTCGACCACCTGATCTACGGCTACTACCCCTATCTGGTCGGCACCGTCTTTCTGGTCGGCAGCCTGCTGCGCTACGACCACGGCCAGTTCACCTGGAAGGCCGGCTCCAGTCAGATGCTCTCCTCGAAGAACATGCGCCTGGCCAGCAACCTCTTCCATATCGGCATCATCGTGATCTTCTTCGGTCACCTGTTCGGCATGCTGACGCCGCACTGGGTCTACTCGCCCTTCCTGCATGCTGGCACCAAGCAGCTGCTGGCCATCGTGGTGGGCGGCATCGCCGGGGCCATGTGCCTGGTGGGCGGCGCCATGCTGCTGCACCGCCGCATTACCAACCCCAGGGTGCGGGCCTCATCCAGCCCCATGGACACCGTTATCCTCGGGCTGATCGTCTTCCAGGCCTTCCTGGGCATGGTCACCATCCTCTTCTCGCTGGGCCACATGGACGGCGAGATGATGGTCACCCTCTCCAGCTGGGCCCAGGCCATCGTCTTCTTCGGCGGCGGCGCGGCAGCCTACATGGAGAACGTCTCCTGGATCTACAAGCTGCATATCTTCCTGGGGCTGACCATCATCCTGCTCTTCCCCTTCTCGCGCCTGGTCCACGTGTGGAGCGTTCCGTTCGGCTATATCACCCGTCGCTACCAGCTCGTGCGCAAGCGGGGCTGAGGAGTCATCACCATGCAGAAGATCGATATCGAACTGATCCCGGGGGGCGCGAGCCCCCCTCCCATCCGGGTCGGCGCGGTCACCATCGAGGAGGCCGACATCGCCCAGGAGATGCAGTACCACCCGGCGGACTCCGCCGGGACCGCCCAGCTCAAGGCGGCCCGGGCGCTGGTGGTGCGCGAGCTGCTGAGCCAGCGCGCCGCGGCACTGGGCCTCGCCGAAGGCGAGGCGCTGGACGACGCCGATGCCGCCATCGCCGCCCTGCTGGAGCACGAGCTTGACGTGCCGGAGCCCTCCGTGGAGGACTGCCGCCGCTTCCATGCCGCCCACCCCGAGCGCTTCAGCGAGCCCACCCTCCTGAGGGTGCGCCATATCCTGCTGGCCGCGGCGCCGGATGACGCCGAGGCCCGGGATGCCGGCTATCGCCAGGGCGAAAAGCTCCTCAATGCGCTCGCCGAGATTTCCGAGCGTTTCACCGAGTTCGCCATGCGCCACTCTGCCTGCCCCTCGAAGGAGCAGGGCGGCGAGCTGGGCTGGCTGGCCCCGGGGCAGACCGTCGCCGAGCTGGACCGCGCCCTGCAGCACCTGCCGGAAGGGTTGCACGACCGTCCCCTGGCCTCCCGCTACGGCTGGCACCTGGTCAGCATCGACGAGCGTCGCGAGGGCCGCGAGCTGCCCTATGAGCAGGTGGCCGAGCGCGTGCGCCACAGCCTGCGCGAACAGTCCACCCGTCGTGCGCTGCGCCACTATCTGCTGATGCTGGAGGCGGAGATCGGCGTCGAGGGGGTCACCCTGGATGACGACAGCGCCAACTCGCTGATGCAGTGAGACGAGGGCCGTGCTCGGCCCTCCCTCACGCGCTTTCCCTTTGCTTGCCGCCGCCCGCGCCATGGGCGGCCAGGAGGACTCCATGGCCCATGTCCACGCCGACACTCCCTTCGCCCCGCTGGGCATCGCCGTGCTGACCGTCTCCGACACCCGCGGGTTCGAGGAGGATGGCAGCGGTGACCTGCTCGCCGAGCGCCTCACCGAGGCCGGCCATGCGCTGGTCGAGCGGCGCATCGTCCCCGACGATGTCTACCGCATTCGCGCGGTGGTCTCCAAGTGGGTGGTGCGTGACGATATCCAGGTGGTGCTGGTCAATGGCGGCACCGGCTTTACGCCCCGCGATACCACGCCGGAGGCGCTTACCCCACTGTTCGACAAGGCCATCGACGGCTATGGCGAGCTGTTTCGCCAGCTGTCGCTTGCGAGCATCGGCACCTCCACCATCCAGTCCCGTGCCGTGGCCGGGCTGATCGATCGCACCCTGGTATTTGCCATGCCCGGCTCGCCGAAGGCCTGCGCCACCGCCTGGGACGGCATCCTGGCCGCCCAGCTCGATGCCCGCACCCGGCCCTGCAACTTCGTGGCCATGGTGCTGCCGGACGCCGAGCGCTGCGCCAGTCGGCAGGCGCCCGAGACCGAAGCGGTCCGTCAGGCGGTGGAATCATGAGCGGCTGCGGCTGCGCCGAGGTCGTCACCCCGGGGCTGCTCGACCTCTTCGACGCCCGGGCGCGGATGATCGCCGCGGCGAGGCCCATCCGCGGGTCCGAGCGAGTGATGCTCGCCGAGGCCGCCCGGCGGGTGCTGGTTGATGAGGTGCGGGCGACCCTGGACATGCCGGGTGTCGATAACAGCGCCATGGACGGCTACGCCCTGCGGCTGGCGGAGCTTTCTTCCGCGGGCCTGCCGGTGATGCTGCGCGTGCCGGCCGGTGCCGGCGTGCTGCAGCTTCCCGAAGGGGGCTGCGCGCGGATCTTCACCGGTGCGCCGGTGCCGCTGGGTGCCGACGCCGTGGTGCCCCAGGAGTGGGTGCGCCTGGACGGCGAAGGCCGCCTGCATGTCGATGGCGATCTCGCCGCGGGCGCCAATATCCGCCATCGCGGCGAGGAGACTCGTGCGGGCGAGCTGCTGCTGCCGGGCGGGTCGCGCCTGGACGCCGCGGCCATCGCCCTGCTGGCCAGCCACGGCGTCGGCGAGGTGGCGGTGATA
>NZ_JACUUD010000031.1 GCF_014859505.1 Halomonas sp. | reverse complement strand
ACCTGCCCGACCGCTTCTGCACCGGCTCCTCGATCATGCCGCAGAAGAAGAATCCCGACGTGCCGGAGCTGGTGCGCGGCAAGACCGGCCGGGTCTACGGCCACCTGATGGGCCTGCTGACCCTGATGAAGTCCCAGCCGCTGGCCTACAACAAGGACAACCAGGAGGACAAGGAGCCGCTGTTCGACGCCGTGGATACCGTCAAGGACTGCCTCAAGGCGTTCGCCGACATGGTGCCCGCCATCGAGCCGAAGAAGGCCCAGATGGCCGAGGCGGCCCGCCGCGGCTTCTCCACCGCCACCGACCTGGCCGACTACCTGGTGCGCCGTGGAGTGGCCTTCCGCGACGCCCACGAGATCGTCGGCCTCTCCGTGGCCTACGGTCTCAAGCAGCAGAAGGACCTCTCCGAGATGAGCCTCGAGGAGCTCCAGCAGTTCTCCGACGCCATCGCGGGCGACGTCTTCGAGGTGCTGACCCTGGAGGGCTCGGTGGCCGCCCGCAACCATATCGGCGGCACTGCCCCCGATCAGGTGCGCGCCGCCGCCCAGCGCGCCCGCGACGCTCTCACCGTTATGGAGGCAGGCGCCTGATGGGCCGATTCGCACTTGCCGCCCTGGCAATGACCCTGGCATTGGTCATGGCGCTGGGCCTGACCGGCTGCGGCCAGAAGGGCCCCCTCTACCTGCCCGACGACGAGCCGGCGGCCGAGCAGTACGGCCCCCGCGACGCCGACAACGCCCCCGACGACAGCGAGAGCTAGGCATGGATCACTTCGAATATCGCGACGGCGTGCTCTACGGCGAGGAGGTCCCCCTGACCCGCATCGCCGAGCAGTTCGGCACGCCCTGCTACGTCTACTCCAAGGCCACCCTGGCCCGGCACTTTCGCGCCTACACCGAGGCGCTGGGCGGCCACCCCCACTTGATCTGCTACGCGGTGAAGGCCAACTCCAACCTCGCCGTGCTGGGCCTGCTGGCCCGCCTGGGCGCCGGCTTCGACATCGTCTCGATGGGGGAGCTGGAGCGGGTGCTGGCGGCCGGCGGCGACCCCGCCCGGGTGGTCTTCTCCGGTGTCGCCAAGCAGGAGGCCGAGATGGCCCGGGCGCTGGAGGTGGGCATCAAGTGCTTCAACGTGGAGTCGCGCCCGGAGCTCGAGCGCCTCGATGCAGTCGCCGGCCGGCTCGGCAAGGTGGCGCCGGTGTCGCTGCGGGTCAACCCGGACGTGGACGCCGGCACCCACCCCTACATCTCCACCGGGCTCAAGGACAACAAGTTCGGCATCCCGGTGGACGAGGCGCTGGCGGTCTACGAACTCGCCACCGGCCTGCCCAATGTGAAGGTCACCGGCCTTGACTGCCATATCGGCTCCCAGCTCACCGAGCTCTCGCCCTTCCTGGACGCCCTGGACCGCCTGCTGGTGCTGCTCGAGACCCTGCGCGCTCGCGGCATCGAGGTGGAACACCTGGACCTGGGCGGCGGCCTCGGCGTGCCCTATCGCGACGAGCACCCGCCGGCGCCCTTCGACTACGCCTCGGCCCTGCTGGAGCGCCTCTCCCGGTGGGAGGGCAGCGAGCGGCTGACCCTGCTCTTCGAGCCGGGCCGATCGATTGCCGCCAACGCCGGGGTACTGCTGACCCGGGTGGAGTTCCTCAAGCCCGGCGAGACGAAGAACTTCGCCATCGTCGACGCCGGCATGAACGATCTGATCCGCCCCGCGCTCTACCAGGCGTGGCAGGCGATCCTGCCGGTGGACACCCGCCGCGCCCGGGAGAGCGCCCTCTATGACGTGGTGGGTCCGGTGTGCGAGACCGGTGACTTCCTGGGCAAGGAGCGGGAGCTCGCCATCGCCCCCGGTGACCTGCTGGCGGTGCGCTCCGCCGGGGCCTACGGCTTCGTGATGGCCTCCAACTACAACAGCCGCCCGCGTCCCGCCGAGGTGATGGTGGATGGCGAGGCCGCCCACCTGGTGCGCCGCCGCGAGCGCCTGGAGGAGCTGTGGGCGGGCGAGGCCCTGTTACCGGAAGAGTCGTTGCCGGAAGAATCGCTGCCGGAGGACACCGACTGATGCTGCTGCACTTCACCAAGATGCAGGGCCTGGGCAACGACTTCATGATGATCGACCTGGTCACTCAGCGGGCGCGCCTGCAGGACGACCAGATCCGCCGCCTGGCCGACCGCCGCTTCGGCGTCGGCTTCGACCAGCTGCTGATCGTCGAGCCGCCGCGAGACCCGGACATGGACTTCCGCTACCGCATCTTCAACGCCGACGGCAGCGAGGTGGAGAACTGCGGCAACGGGGCACGCTGCTTCGCCCGCTTCGTGCGTGACCAGCGGCTGACCCACAAGCACGAGATCCATGTGGAGACCGCCGGGGGACCACTGGTGCTGCTGGTGGAGGACGACGGTCGGGTGCGGGTCGACATGGGGGAGCCTCGCTTCGCCCCCGCCGATCTGCCCTTCGACGCCGCCGAGGATCGCCCGCTGCATCTCCTGGAGGTGGAGGGCGAGCGCCTCGAGATCGGCGTCGTCTCCATGGGCAACCCCCATGCAGTGCTGCGGGTCGACAACGTCGATGACGCCCCGGTGGAGCGCCTGGGCCCGGCCATCGAGGCCCATCCGCGCTTTCCCAGACGGGTGAACGCGGGCTTCATGCAGGTCGTCTCCCCCCACGAGATCCGCCTGAGGGTCTTTGAACGGGGCAGCGGCGAGACCCTGGCCTGCGGCACCGGCGCCTGCGCCGCCGTGGCCAGCGGCATCCGCCAGGGGCTGCTGGAGAGCCCGGTCACCGTGCACCTGCCCGGCGGCGACCTGGCCATCGAATGGGGAGGCCCCGGCACCTCCCTGACCATGAGCGGCCCCGCCGAACGCGTCTATGACGGCCGCATCATCCTGATCTGAGTTCTCTAGCACCACTGCCGAGGAGTTGGTATGTCACGAGCCGCCCCCGAACCGCGCAAGACCCTCGACCCGGATCGGGTGGCCGAATGGCTGGCCACCCACCCGGACTTCTTCGTCGGTCGCGAGGGGCTGCTGCAGCAGCTCAAGGTGCCGCATCCGGAGGCCCGCGGTGCCACCTCGCTGCTGGAGCGGCTGGTTCACGACCTGCGCACCCGCGCCGAGCAGGCCGAATGGCGCCTGGAGCAGCTGCTGGAATCGGCCCGCCACAACGAGGCCCAGTACCGGCGCACCCGGGAACTGGTGCTGGCGCTGCTGGAGGCCGAGGACGGCGACGCCCTGGGCCAGGCCCTGGCCACCCAATTCTGCGAGCGCTTCTCCACTCCGGCAGTGGCGCTGTGGTGCCCGGCCAGCCTGACCGATGCCGAACCCCAGCCGCCCCAGGCGCCGCGCCAGGTCCTCGACGAGCACGCCGGCTCGCGCCTGTCGGCACTCCTCGACGGCCGTACCAGCCGCTGCACCCGGCTCACCCCCACCGACTGGAAACGGCTGCTGCCCCACACCACGGCACCGCGCCGCTCCGGCTCCTGCGCCATCACCCGGCTGACCCTGGGCGAACCGCTGGGCTACCTGGTGCTGGCCAGCCCCGACGCCGATCACTTCCGCGCCAGCATGGATACCCTGTTCAGCGAATACGTGGGCGACGTGGTGGCCCGGCTGCTGGTGCGCCACGCCGCGCGCAATGGCTGAGCGCCCCTCCGCGGCAGGCCCGCTGGCCGAGGAGGTCGAGGCCTTCCTGGCGGGGCTTTCACGCACCGCCAGCCCCGCCACCCTGGACGCCTATCGCCGCGACCTCACCGCTCTGCTGGCCTTCCTGGTCGAGCGTGACATCGACGACTGGCGACGGCTGGACGCCGCCCTGCTGCGCCGCTTCCTGGGCGGCGAGCGCGCCCGGGGGCTGGCGCCACGCAGCCTGGCCCGTCGCCGCTCGGCCATCTCAGGGCTGGCCGACCACCTGGTCACCCGGGGCCGACTGACCCACAACCCGGTGGCCCTGACCCGGGCCCCGCGCCAGCCGCGCCACCTGCCGCGTCCGGTGGACGTCGACCGCCTGAAGCACTTCCTGGAGACGCCCCACGACGGCTCGCCGCTGGCGGTTCGCGACCAGGCCATGCTGGAGCTCTTCTACTCCAGCGGCCTGCGCCTGGCCGAACTGGCGGGGCTCGATCTGAGCGACCTGCAGCCCGAGCGGGTGCGGGTGCTGGGCAAGGGCGGCAAGCCCCGCCAGGTACCGGTGGGCCGCCACGCGCGCCGCGCGCTTGACACCTGGCTCGCCCTGCGCGAGACCCTCGCGGCGCTCGGCGAGACGGCGCTGTTCGTGGGCAACCGCGGCACCCGCCTGGGGCACCGGGCCATCCAGCAGCGCCTCGCGCTGGTCGCCCGCCGCCGCGGGCTCGACGAACACCTGCATCCGCACCGCCTGCGCCACTCCTTCGCCAGCCACCTGCTGGAGTCGAGCCAGGACCTGCGCGCCGTCCAGGAGCTGCTGGGCCACGCCAACCTGGCCACCACCCAGGTCTACACCCGGCTCGACTGGCAGCACCTGGCGGCCAGCTACGACGCCGCCCATCCGCGGGCGCGGCGCCGGCCCGCCGCGGAACCCGACGAGGAACCATCGTGAGACTCGAGGCGATCACCTTCGACCTGGACGACACCCTGTGGGACAACGGTGGGGTGATGCGGCGCACCGAGGAGGGCCACTACGCCTGGCTGGACGCGGCATTGGCAGAGTGGCTGGAAGAGCGGCTGAGCGAGCAGGGCGAAGTGGCGCACCAGGCGGGAACGCGCGGCCGCTTCGCCGAGCGCTTCCCCCTGGAGGCCTTCCTCGTGCGCCGTCAGCGCCTGGCCGGCGCCCATCCGTTGCGCCGCGGCGACTTCACCTGGCTGCGCCGCCGTGCGCTGGCCGACCTGCTGGGCGAGTATGGCCTGGCCGCGGAGCACGCCGAACACTGGGCCAGCCGCGCCATGGAGCGCTTCATGGTGCTGAGGCACGAGGTGACGCCCCATGCGGAGGTGGACGAGCTGCTGGACGAGCTGGGCAGACGCTACCAGCTGGCCAGCATCACCAACGGCAACGTGGAGATCGCCCGCCTGGCGCTGGGGCGCCACTTCCCGGTGGCCATCGCCGCCGGCGAGCTGCTGGCGCCCAAGCCCGACCCGCGGCCCTTCCTGGCCGCCCTGGCCCAGCTGAGGGCGGCGCCGTCACGGGCGCTCCACGTGGGGGATTCCTGGGAGGAGGACGCCCTGCCGGCGCGGCGGCTGGGTATGCAGGCGGCCTGGATCGGCCCCGACGACCGGGCACTGCCCGCCGGCATCCACCGCCTGGGCCACGTGCGCGAGCTGCCGGAGCTGATCCGCTGGCTGGAACGCCGGCGCTAGCCCGCTTCGCTGCCGAGCAGCCAGGCGTCGAGGCGCGCATGCGCCTCCTCGACGCCCTGCCCCTTGAGCGACGAGAAGAGCTGGATGCTGACCAGGTCCTCCCACTCGCGCAGTCGGGTGCGTACCTGCTGCAGGGCGCTGGCCGCTGCGCCGCGCTTGAGCTTGTCGGCCTTGGTGAGCAGGATATGCACCCGCATCGCCTTGTCATCCGCCCAGCCCAGCAGGGTCTGGTCGAACTCCGTGAGCGGATGGCGCACGTCCATCACCAGCATCAGGCCGCGCAGCGAGGCGCGGCGCTGCAGGTAGTCGGAGAGGTGGCGCTGCCACTCCAGCTTGACCTGCTCCGGGACCTTGGCGAAGCCGTAGCCGGGCAGGTCCACCAGGCGCCGGCCGGCATCATCGCCCAGGGTGAAGAAGTTGATCAGCTGGGTACGCCCGGGGGTCTTGGAGGTGCGCGCCAGGGAGTTCTGGCGGGTCAGGGTATTGATGGCGCTGGACTTGCCGGCGTTGGAGCGACCGGCGAAGGCCACCTCGGCGCCGCTGTCGGGCGGGCACTGGGCCAGGGTGGGGGCGCTGGTGAGGAAACGGGCGGTCTGATAGTTGAGTCGCGCCATGGCGATGACATCCTGACGATGGTCGAAGGGAGACGGGGCGCGGCTTGCATTCCCGCCGCCGGGGTGATTCGGTATAATGCAGTGTCTTTTGTCTGCGACCCGGGGCACGCTAGTGTACCACCGCGCCCTCGACGTCCGCGAACCAGCAGGTCAAGAGCTCTGGAATGGCTCGATTCTGGTTCCCCTCGCGATCCGGGCGGCACCCAGGGTACGTACCGGTCAACAACGTAACGGCATAGTGGATTAGCGATGAGAAAGTTACTGGCAAGCCTGGCAATTACCATGGGCGCCATCGGCGCCGCCCACGCCGACCTGGAGGCCGACGCCGATGCGGCTGCGGGTCGCGAGAAGGCGCAGAGCTGCGCCGCCTGTCACGGCCAGTCGGGCGTCAGCCCGGCCTCGGCCTTCCCGCATCTCGCCGGCCAGCAGATGTCCTATATCGCCAAGCAGATCATGGATATCCGCGACGGTCATCGCGTGGTGGCCCAGATGGCCGGCCAGGTGGACAACTTCTCGGACCAGGACGCCTGGGACGTGGCCAAGCACTTCGCCCAGCAAGACGCCAACCTGGGTCAAGCCGATCCCGACGCCGCGCTGCTGGAGCGTGGCGAGGAGCTCTACCGTGCCGGCGACATGGCCAAGGGCATCCCGGCCTGTACTGCCTGCCACACTCCCACTGGGGCAGGCGTCGGCAGCGCCGTCTACCCGGCCCTCTCCGGCCAGTTCGCGGAGTACACCGTCTCCACCCTGCAGGACTTCGCCGCCGGCGAACGGGCCAACGACCCGGCCAACATCATGCGCGACATCGCCGCCAAGATGAGCGATAACGACATGGAAGCCGTGGCCAACTACGTGCTTGGTTTGCACTGATCGGCCTGCACCGAGACAGGCGAAACGCCACGCTCAGCGCAAGCCAGGGCGGCCCTCGGGCCGCCCTCATTGTCTGCCCGCCAGCCCTGCTGTGGAACCCTCGGCAGTGAACGGGCTCAAAGGCAGGGACGCCCGGCGCGTACCGGATCACCCAAGGAGAGTTCCTGATGTTCAAGCCCCTGATGTTTGCCCTCGCCGGCCTCGGCCTGTCGAGCCTGGCCACTGCCTCCCCGCTGGTCGAAGGCCAGCACTACGAGGTACTGCCCCAGACCGTCGAGACCCGCGTCGAGGAGGGCCAGATCGAGGTCACCGAGGCGTTCTGGTATGGCTGCCCGCACTGCTACAACCTGCAGCAGCATGTCACCGCCTGGTACGAGACCCTGGGTGACGACGTCAGCGTGGTGCACCTGCCCGGCACCATGGGCGGCGACTGGAACAAGCACGCGGCGGCCTTCTACGCCGCCGAGGAACTGGGCATCACCGAGGCGGTCCACGCCGATTTCTTCGACGCCATCCACCAGCAGAACCGCCGCCTCACCGAGGTCGACGATGTGGCCGACTTCTACAGCGACTATGGCGTCAGCGAGGAGGAGGCCCGCCAGGCGCTGGGCTCCTTCGCGGTGAAGAGCAAGGTCAACCAGGCCCATTCGCGGCTGCGCGCCATGCGCCTGATGGGCGTGCCCGCGCTGGTCATCGATGGCCGCTATCTGGTCACCCCCTCCAGTGCCGGCAGCCTCTCCAACATGCCGCAGATCGCCGACGCGCTGATCGAGAAGATCCGCGAGGAGCGTAGTGACAGCTGACATGTCGCATCTGGCCGAGGCAAGGACGCCGCCCCTCGAGGGCGGCCATCTGAAGCTGCTCACCTTCAACATGCAGGTGGGCATACAGACCTCGGCCTATCATCACTACCTGACCCGCAGCTGGCAGCACCTGCTGCCGCACCCCAAGCGCCAGCGTCGCCTGGACATGGTCAGCGAGGTGCTGGGGCGCTTCGATATCGTCGGCCTCCAGGAGGTCGACGGCGGCAGCTTCCGCTCCAGCAACGTCAACCAGGTGGAGTACCTCGCCAGTCACGGGGGCTTCCCTCACCATTTCCAGCAGCTCAACCGCAACCTGGGCCGCATCGCCCAGCACAGCAACGGGCTGCTGTCCCGGCTGACACCCAGCCTGATCGAGGAGCACCGCCTGCCCGGCACCCTGCCCGGACGGGGCGCCATTCATGCCCGCTTCGGTGACGGACCCGACGCCCTGCACCTGTTCGTCGCCCACCTGGCACTCAGCCATCGCGGCCGGGTGCGCCAGCTCGACTATCTCTCCGAGATCATACAGCCCCTGCGCCATGTGGTGGTGATGGGCGATCTCAACTGCACGCCGGATCAGCTCCACGGCCACCAGCGTTTCTGCGCCTCGCTGCCGCTGCACCCGGTACGACCGCTGCTCAGCTACCCCTCCTGGCAGCCACGCCGGGCACTGGACCATATCCTGCTGTCGAACTCGCTGCAGGCCGCAGACGTGCGGGTGCTGGACCACCTCTTCTCCGACCACCTGCCGATCGCCGTGGATGTCCAGCTGCCGGCGGCCTGCCTGCAGACGCTGACCGCCTGACTCAAGGCCGAGCACGGCTGAAACTCGCTTTTCACCCCCAGGGTTGAGGCCCGGGGATGACGATCATCGCCGAATCGGCGATGATGCCCGTCATTTCCGCTTCCGGACGAGACCTGTCATGACACCCCCCGCCCGCGAACCGGCCCTGCTCCGCGGCCTGGACGCCTTCACCGACCGCATTGGCCAGGCCATCGCCTGGCTCGTCATCGTCATGATGGCGGTGCAATTCGCCATCGTGGTGATGCGCTACGTGTTCAACATCCACAGTACCGTGATGCAGGAATCCGTGATGTACATGCACGCCGCGGTCTTCATGCTGGGCGCCGCCTGGACCCTGCGCCGCGACGGCCATGTGCGCGTGGACATCTTCTACCGGCGGCTCGGCGACCGCGGCCGCGCCTGGATCGACCTCTGCGGCACCCTCTTCCTGCTGATCCCGTTGGTGCTGTTCATCGGCATCGGCAGCTACGGCTATGTGCGCAGCAGCTGGGCGATCATGGAGCGCTCGCCGGACGGTGGCATCCCCGGCGTCTATCTGCTCAAGAGCCTGATACTCGTGATGATGGTGCTGCTGCTGATCCAGGGCATCGCCCAGTTGATCCGCCAGGTGCTGATCATCCGCCACCGACTGCCCGGCAAGTCGTCCGATCACGAGGAGCTTGTGTGATGCTGGCCACCCTCCTCGAGTTCATGCCGCTGGTGATGTTCGCCGCGGTGTGCGCCGTGCTGATGCTGGGTTACCCGGTGGCGCTGTCGCTGGCCGGCACCGCGCTGATCTTCGCCGGACTCGGCTACGCCCTGGTGCAGATGGGCGTCCCGGTGCCCTTCGAGACGCGCTACCTGGGCGCCATGCCCAACCGCCTCTACGGCATCATGACCAACCAGACGCTGCTCGCCGTGCCGCTGTTCGTGCTGATGGGGGTACTGCTGGAGAAGTCGCGGATCGCCGAGACCCTGCTCGACGCCATGTCGCTGGCCTTCGGCGCCCTGCGCGGCGGGCTCGGCATCGCCGTGGTGCTGGTGGGCATGCTGCTGGCCGCCTCCACCGGTATCGTCGGCGCCACCGTGGTCACCATGGGGCTGCTCTCGCTGCCCACCATGCTCAAGCGAGGCTACTCGCCGTCGCTTGCCACCGGCACCATCTGCGCCACCGGCACCCTGGGCCAGATCATTCCGCCCTCCATCGCCCTGGTGCTGCTGGGCGATGTGCTCAACAACGCCTACCAGCAGGCGCAGCTGGCCATGGGGGTGTGGAGCCCCCGCACCCTCTCGGTGGGCGATCTGTTCATCGGCGCCCTGGTGCCGGGCCTGCTGCTGGTGGTGGCCTATATCGTCTACCTGCTCATCACCGCCTGGTTGAAGCCGGAGACGGCACCGGCCGCGGACCGCCGGGCGCTGATGGAGGAACTGGGCCATACCGGCAGCCTCTGGCCGCTGCTGATCAAGGGGCTGGTGCCGCCGGTGCTGCTGATCGTCGCCGTGCTCGGCTCGATCCTCGGCGGCTTCGCCACGCCCACCGAGGCCTCTGCGGTGGGCGCCTTCGGCGCCTTCCTGCTGGCCCTGGTCAACCGGCGGTTGAGCCTGCCGATCCTTCGCGAGGTGGTGCAGTCCACGACTCAGGTCACCAGCATGGTGTTCCTGATCCTGATCGGCGCGGCGCTCTTCTCGCTGGTGTTCCGCGCCTTCGGCGGCGAGGAGCTGGTCGTGGAGCTGTTCGAGGCGCTGCCCGGCGGGGTCGTGGGGGCCACCCTGGTGGTGATGCTGGTGATCTTCCTGCTCGGCTTTATCCTCGACTTCATCGAGATCACCTTCGTGGTGGTGCCCATCGTCGGCCCGGTGCTGCTGGCCATGGGGGTCGACCCGATCTGGCTCGGCATCATGATCGCGGTGAACCTGCAGACCTCCTTCCTGACGCCGCCCTTCGGCTTCGCGCTCTTCTACCTGCGCGGGGTGACGCCGGCATCGGTGCCCACCTCGGCGATCTACCGGGGGGTGATCCCCTTCATCGCCCTGCAGCTCTGCCTGCTGCTGGCGCTGGCACTCTTCCCGGCGCTGGCCACCTGGCTGCCTTCGGTGCTCTGAGGTACGACGGGCAGGCTATTGGCAGAGCGGAGCGAGCCACTGCTGTGCCAGCAGCAGCACCACGGCGTAGCGCGCCCCCTTGGCCAGGGTGATCAGCAGGATGGCCCGCCACCAGGGCAGCCGGAAGATACCGGCCAGCACGGTGAGCGGATCGCCCACCACCGGCGCCCAGGAGGCCAGCAGGCTCCATTCGCCGAAGCGCAGGTACCAGCGCTCGGCCCGGGCCAGCCCCGCCGGGGAGGCGGGGAACCAGCGCCGGTCCTGGAAGCGGCGGGCATAGCGCCCCATCCAGACGTTGATCAGGCTGCCCAGGGTGTTGCCGGCGGTGGCCACCGCCCACAGCATCAGGGCCGGCTCGCCCAGGCACCACAGCCGAGCCAGCCATACCTCCGAGCCCCCCGGCAGCAGGGTGGCGCTGACCAGGGCCACCGCAAACAGGCTCAGCATGTTCTTCTCTTGTCAGGTAACCCCATGACCGACTCATCCTCGATTCCCAAACACGTGATCCCCAACGTGCTAACCATCGCCGGCTCCGACCCCAGCGGCGGCGCCGGCATCCAGGCCGATCTCAAGACCTTCTCGGCGCTGGGCGCCTATGGTACCAGCGTGATCACGGCGCTGACCGCCCAGAACACCCGCGGCGTCACCGGCGTGCACCCGGTGCCCGCCAACTTCATCGCCGCCCAGCTCGAGACCCTGCTCGACGACGTGCACATCGACGCGGTTAAGATCGGCATGGTGGCAAGCCGCGAGGTGGCCGAGGTGATCCGCGAGGCGCTGACCCGGCGGCGCCCGCGCTGGGTGGTGCTGGACCCGGTGATGGTGGCCAAGAGCGGCGACATCCTGGTGGACGACGCCGGCATCCGCGCGGTGCGCGAGGTGCTGGTGCCGCTGGCCGACCTGGTCACCCCCAACCTGCCCGAGGCCGCGGTGCTGCTGGATCTCCCGGCCCCCGCCACCCGGGATGAGATGCTGGCTCTTGCGCCGGCGCTGCAGGCGCTGGGCGCCGGCGCCACCCTGCTCAAGGGCGGCCACCTCGCCGGTGAGGAGTGCCCTGACCTCCTGATCACCGCCGAGGCGACCCGCTGGGTCGAGGGCGCCCGGGTCGATACCGCCAACCTGCACGGCACCGGCTGCACCCTCTCCTCGGCCATCGCCGCCCGCCTGGCCCGGGGCGACTCGCTGCCGGTCGCGGTGGCGGGGGCCAAGCAGTGGCTGGGCGAGGCGCTGGCCGCGAGCCAACAGCTTGACGTAGGTCAGGGACGCGGCCCGGTTCACCACTTCCACGCCTGGTGGTAGGCGCTTTCCGGCGTTTTGCTCCTTGCAGGGGCGGCGCCGGCCTCCCATCCTGAAGGTCCCACCTTCCGGGAAGCGGAGACCGCCACCATGACCCAGACCCTGCTGTTCGCCTGCGACCTCTCGGCCGAGAACCGCGCCGCCTTCGCCCGGGCCCTGCGCCTGGCCGGCGAACAGGGCGCCCGGCTGGACGTGATCCACGTGCTCGACCCCTATCTGCCGCGGCGGGTGCTCCACGACCTGGAGGAGGCGGTGGTGGCCGACATGCAGGCGATGCTGACCGACATCCGCGAGGACTACGCCCTGCCGGAGCCTCAGGTGCTGCTGCAGACGGTGGCCGGCTCCCCCTACGCCGAGATCATCCGCGAGGCCCACGAGCGGGAGGTGGACATGATCATCCTCGGCGCCCACCGCAAGCGCGGCCAGCCGGATCTCGTCGCCGGTACCACCCTGGCCAGGGTGCTGCGCAGCGCCCCCTGCCCGGTGCTCACGGTGAGCCACCTGGCCACCCAGGAGTGGCGCGACATCCTGGTGCCGGTGGACTTCTCGCTGACCTCGCGCCATACCCTGCGCGAGACCCTCAAGCACTTCCCCGAGGCGCGCCTGACCCTGCTCCATGCCTGGGATATCCCCGGCGAGCGCGAGCTCGGCTCCAACGGCGACTATGCCCGCTGGCGGGATCGCGAGGTGGCCCGCCTGCGCACCCAGCTCGAGCGGGAGACCGAGCAGCTGATGGCCGAGCTCGACGACGTGCCGGAGCTCGAGCTGGTGCTGGAGCAGGGCGACCCCCTGGAGGTGCTGATGACCCGCCTGCGCCGCCAGCCCCCGGACCTGCTTGCCCTGGGCAGCCGCGGCCAGCTGGGCCGCCAGAGCCAGATCACCGAGCAGCTGCTGGCCGAGCCCCACTGCGACATCATGCTCTGCCGCGCCTGGTAGGCGCTATTCGATACAGAACCTCTACGCGATGGTAAAGTCTGTACATGACTGACGTTCCATCGCCGGAGGTTCCCCATGCATCGCCCTGCCCGTCACGCCATGCCCCACGGCATCCCCGCTCCCCAGACAGTTCTCCTGCTGCTCGCCCTGCTGCTGGCCAGCCTGCCGCTGCGGGCCGCCGCAGAGACGGTGGAGGTCAGGGGCGTGCGGTTCGCCACCCAACTGGAGGAGGCGGGCCAGGCCTACCGATTGATCGGCCACGGCCTGTTCCGCTACATGATCTGGACCGCCTATGCCGGCGCCTACTACCAGGCCCCCGAGACGCCGGAGCCGGCCCCGCTGTCGTCTGTGCCGCGACGGCTGGAGCTCGAGTACTTCCATGCCATCGAGGCCGACGACTTCGCCGCCGCCACCCGCGACAGCGTGCGCGAGCGCCTCGGCGAGGCGGCCTATCGCGAGCTGCTGCCGGCGCTCAACGCCTTCAACCGTGCCTATCGCAGCGTCGAGCCCGGCGACCGCTACGCCCTGACCTGGGACGGCGAGGCCCTGCGGCTGGCCCTCAACGGCGAGACGCTCTATACCGGTGACGACCCGGCCCTGGCCAGCGCGCTGTTCGGCATCTGGCTCGGCGAGAGCCCCCTGCGGGACGACTTTCGCGACGCGCTGCTCGGGCGCCGCTGAGCGGTCCGCGTGCTAGGCTTGTTCCCTCGATTCAGTCGACACACCGGCAATCTCGTGGAGAGCAGAGATGAAGGCACTGATCCAGCGGGTCACCCGGGCCAGCGTGGCCGTGGAGGGGCGCACCGTGGGCGCCATCGGCCACGGCCTGCTGGCGCTGGTAGGGGTGGAGAAGGGCGACGACGAGGCCGCCGCCGACCGGCTGCTGCACAAGCTGCTGCACTACCGGGTTTTCGGCGACGCCGAGGGCAAGATGAACCTCGACCTCCAGCAGGTCGACGGCGGGCTGCTGCTGGTCTCCCAGTTCACCCTGGCGGCCGACACCCGCAAGGGGCTGCGGCCCAGCTTCTCCAGTGCCGCCCCGCCCGATGAGGGCCACCGGCTGTTCCACTACCTGCTGGCGCGGGCCGAGGCGGCCTGGCCCCGGGTGGAGAGCGGCGAATTCGCCGCCAATATGGAGGTCTCGCTGGTCAACGACGGGCCAGTGACCTTCCTGCTGGACAGCTAGCCGCCGAGCTCGGCCTCCATGGCCTCCAGCGCCTCCTCGGCGGCGAGCCACTCGGCCTCCAGGTCATCCAGGCGGGACTTGAGCTCCCCCTGGCGGGCCAGGATGGCGGTGAGCTCCTCCTTGCGTGCGGCGTTAGTATAGAGCTCAGCGTCGGCCAGGACCTCCTCGACCTCGGCCAGCTCCGTCTGGACCTTCTCCATGGCCTGCTCGGCGCGGTCGCGCTGCTTCTTCAGCGGGCGCAGCTTCTCGCGCAGCTCGGCGGCGGCCCGGCGGGCCGCCTTGCGATCCTCCTTCGGCGCGGCGCCCTCCGCCTGGCGCCCGCCCTTCTCGACCCGGGCCTCGCGGCGCTCGCCCTCGAGCCGCGCCTTGAGCCAGGCCCGATAGTCCTCCAGGTCGCCATCGAAGGGCTCGACCCGGTGGTCGGCCACCCGCCAGAACTCGTCCACGGTGGCACGCAGCAGGTGGCGGTCGTGGGAGACGATGATCACCGTGCCCTCGAAGGCCGCCAGCGCCTCGGTGAGCGCCTCGCGCATCTCCAGGTCCAGGTGGTTGGTGGGCTCGTCGAGCAGCAGCAGGTTGGGCTTCTGCCAGGCCACCAGGGCCAGCGCCAGCCGCGCCTTCTCGCCACCGGAGAAGCGTCCCACCTCGCCGAAGGCGTCGTCGCCCTGGAAGCCGAAACCGCCCAGGAACTTGCGAATGTCCAGGTCGGCGGCCGTGGGCGAGAGCCGCTGGACGTGCATGAAGGGCGTCGAGGCGAGATCCAGTCCCTCGAGCTGGTGCTGGGCGAAGTAGCCGATGGCCAGATGCTCGCCGGGCACCCGCTTGCCGGCCAGCAGTGCCAGCTCGCCGGTGAGCGACTTGATCAGCGTCGACTTGCCGGCGCCGTTGGGCCCGAGCAGGCCGATGCGCTGCCCGGGCAGCAGGGTCAGCTTCACGTTATCGAGTTGTGCCGCCTCGCTTCCCGCCGCATCGCGATAGCCCAACCGCGCCTCGTCCAGCACCAGCAGCGGATGAGAGGTCTTGTCCGCCGCGGGAATGGTGAAATGAAAGGGCGAGTCGGCGTGGGCCATGGCGATGTCGCCCATGCGCTCGAGCATCTTCAGGCGGCTCTGGGCCTGGCGCGCCTTGTTGGCCTGGTAGCGGAAGCGCGCCACGAAGCGCTCGATCTCCTCGCGCCTCGCCTGCTGCTTGGCCGCCTCGGCCTGCTGCAGGGCCAGCTTCTCGGCCCGGGTGCGCTCGAAGGTGGAATAGTTGCCGCGATAGAGCACCAGCGTCTGGTGGTCGAAGTGCACGATGTGGTCGCACACCGCGTCGAGGAAATCGCGATCGTGGGAGATCAGCAGCAGGGTACCGGGGTAGCGCGCAAGCCACTGCTCGAGCCACAGCAGGGCGTCCAGATCCAGGTGGTTGGTGGGCTCGTCGAGCAGCAGCACGTCGGAGGGCATGAACAGGGTACGCGCCAGGTTGACCCGCATTCGCCAGCCGCCGGAGAAGTCCGACAGCGGGCGCGCCAGATCCGCCTGGGCGAAGCCCAGCCCCACCAGCAGCTGCGCTGCACGGGCCGGCGCGCTGTAGCCGTTCAGCGCCTCGATGGCGCCGTGCAATTCTGCCTCGCGGTGGGCGTGATGGGCCTCCCGAGCGGCCACCAGGGCCGCCTCGGTTTCACGCAGCTCATGGTCCCCATCGAGCACATAGTCGACGATGGCCCGATCCAGCGCCTCCACCTCCTGGGCCATATGGGCGATGCGCTGGCCACCGCTCATCTCGACATCGCCCCGATCCGGGGCCAGCTCGCCGAGGAGCAGCTTGAACAGGCTCGACTTGCCGGCGCCGTTGGGGCCGACGATGCCCGCCTTGTGGCCGGCATGCAGGGTCAGGTCGGCCCCTTCCAGCAGGGCCTGGGTGCCGCGTTGCAGGGAAACTTGGCGCAGTGCGATCATGCGGGCTCCACGGGCAGTTCAGGGAAGCCGCCGCCATGCCGGCGACGGCCGAGGAAACGAACGATGATTCTACCGAAATGACGGCCGCTCTGCGGGACCGACTGGCCGCCGCCCCCCTCGAGGCCTTTGCCCTCGCCCTCTATGCCCGTCCCGGTATCGAGGCCGCCTGCCTGCGACTCCAGGACGAGGCGGGCATCGACGTCTGCGAGCTACTGTGGCGCTGCTGGCTACTCCAGCACGGGGTAGTGCCGGGTGATAGCACCGAGGAGGCGCTCGCCGACGTCCATGGCTGGCAGCGCGAGGTCACCGCCCCGCTGCGCCGGCTGCGCCGCGCCCTGAAGGGCCACGCGCCCGGCCGCCCCGGTGTCGAGAAACTGCGCGCCAACCTCAAGCAGGCCGAGCTCCAGGCCGAGTTGGAGGCCCTCGCCAGGCTGGAGGCACTGGCCCGTCAAGGCCCCCTTCGGCCACTGCTGCGGAGTCGGGAAAGGGCCGCAGAATGTCTCGCCCGAGGCCTCCAACTGCAGAAAAAATCACATCTTTCAACGCTCCATACGCTGATTGCCTGCCTTGACCCTCCCCCGGGCCCACGCTAGCCTGAAAGCACATGTGCGGACTCCATGTCCGTGTCGTGCCTGTCATTTTCGCTAGAACATGACCACCTAACCGGTAAGGGGACTACAAGAATGAAGGCAACCAAGCTGATGACCACGGCCACCGTCGGCGCCCTGCTTTTCGGGATGTCTGCGGCGGCCCATTCCGCCAACTGGCGCTATGCCCATGAGGAGTTCGAGGGCGATGTTCAGGACGTCTTCGCCCTGGCGTTCAAGGAGTACATCGAGGAGAACTCCGACAACACCGTCCAGGTCTATCGCTTTGGCGAGCTGGGCGAGTCGGACGACATCATGGAGCAGGCTCAGGCCGGTATCCTGCAGTTCGTCAACCAGTCACCCGGCTTCACCGGCGCGCTGATCCCCGAGGCGCAGATCTTCTTTGTTCCCTACCTGTTGCCCACCGATGAAGAGCAGGTCATCGAGTTCTTCAACACCAGCGTGGCCATCAACGAGATGTTCCCGGAGCTCTACGCCGAGCAGGACCTGGAGCTGCTCAAGATGTATCCGGAAGGCGAGATGATCGTCACCCTGGATGAGCCCTTCACCACCCCGGAGGATCTGCGTGGCAAGAACATCCGTATCATGACCAACCCGCTGCTCTCCGCCACCTACCGTGCCTTCGGCGCCAGCCCGACGCCGCTGCCCTGGGGCGAGGTCTACGGCGGCCTGCAGACCGGCATCCTCCAGGGCCAGGAGAACCCGATCTTCTGGATCGAGTCCGGCGGCCTCTACGAGGTCTCCCCGAACCTGGTCTATACCGGTCACGGCTGGTTCACCACCGCCATGATGGCCAACCAGGACTTCTTCGATGGTCTTTCCGAAGACGACCAGCAGCTGGTGCGTGACGCCAGCGAGCACGCGTACGAGATCATCATCGATCACATCTCCGGCCTGGCCGACGAGTCCCTCGTCAAGATCCAGGAGGCCTCCGACGAGGTCACCGTGACTCGCCTCACCGAGGAGCAGATCGAGGCCTTCCGCGCCCGAGCCCCGCAGGTCGAGGAGGAGTTCATCGAGATGACCGGCGAGCGTGGCCGGGAGCTGCTCGAGCAGTTCCACGCCGACCTGGAAGCCGTGAAGGGCGACTGATTCTCCAAGGAACCACCGTCACCGCAGCAAGCAAGGGGGTAGCCGTGAGGCTGCCCCCTTTTGCCTTCGCCGTCACGGGGCCCCTCTCCGGGGGAGTGCGCCGGCCACTCAGCGTTGAAGCCTCGACGGCATGACGAAGCCTGACGGCGTACTCTCGAGGAACGACAGTAATCATCGTGCGTGGGGAATGAACAGGAGCCCGCCGACATGGAAATGAACGAAGACGACATTGCCGAGAAGAACTACCGCTCGACGCTACCCGGACCGCTGGGACCCATCGACACCTGGATCAGCCGGGCAGAGGCGGTCATCCTGGCCATGGGGGTGATCCTCATGGCCACCAACACCATCGCCAACGTGCTGAGCCGCTTCATCCTCGGCGAGAGCCTGCACTTCTCGGAGGAGGTCAACCGCATACTGATCGTGATGATCACCTTCGCCGGCATCGGCTATGCGGCGCGCCACGGCCGGCACATACGCATGTCGGCCATCTACGACGCCGTGCCCACCGGCGGGCGACGCTGGATGATGATCATCATCTGCCTGTTCACCGCCCTGGTGATGTTCGTGCTCTGCTACTACTCGATCGGCTATATCGCCACGCTCTATGGTCGCGGGCGCGTGCTGCCCTCGCTGAGCATTCCGGTCTGGATCATGTATGTGTGGGTACCAATCGGCTTTGCCATCACCGGCATCCAGTACCTGCTGACCGCCATCAAGAACATGACCTCCCGCGACGTCTACCTCTCGACCCACGTGGTGGACGGCTACAAGGACACGGAAACGGAAGTCTGATTCCGAGCGAGGCACACCCCCATGACAACCATTATCGTCTCCATCATGATCGTGCTCCTGCTGCTCGGGTTCCCGATGATGATCCCTCTGGTCACGGCGGCCTTCGTCGGGTTCTACATGACCTTCGGCGGCCTCGGCCAGATGGAAACCCTCATCCAGCAGATGATGGGCGGCATCCGCCCCACGGCGCTGATCGCCGTGCCGATGTTCATCCTGGCCGCCGACATCATGACACGCGGCCAGTCGGCCAACCGACTGATCAACATGGTCATGAGCTTCGTCGGCCACATCAAGGGCGGCCTGGCGGTCTCCACCGCTGCCTCCTGCACCCTGTTCGGCGCCGTTTCCGGCTCCACCCAGGCCACCGTGGTGGCGGTAGGTTCTCCGCTGCGCCCGCGCATGCTCAAGGCGGGCTACAAGGACCCCTTTACCCTGGCGCTGATCATCAACTCCAGCGATATCGCCTTCCTGATCCCGCCGAGCATCGGCATGATCATCTATGGCGTCATCTCGGGGACCTCCATCGGCGAGCTGTTCATCGCCGGCATCGGACCGGGCCTGCTGATCCTGGCCATGTTCTCGGTCTACTGCGTGGCCTACGCCACCATCAACAAGGTGCCTACAGAGCCCCGCGCCACCTGGAAGGAACGCGCCCTTTCGGTCAAGGGTGCCCTCTGGCCACTGGGCTTCCCCGTGCTGATCGTCGGCGGCATCTACGGCGGCATCTTCAGCCCCACCGAGGCCGCTGCCGCCTGTGTGCTGTACGCGGTGCTGCTGGAATTCGTGGTGTTCCGTTCGCTTAAGCTCCATCACATCTACGCCATCGCCAAGTCCACTGGCCTGATCACCGCGGTGGTATTCATCCTGGTGGCGGTAGGCAACGGCTTCTCCTGGATCATCTCCTTCGCGCAGATCCCCCAGACGATCCTGGAGGCGGTGGGCATCAACGAGGCCGGGCCGATAGGCGTGCTTATCGCCATCTCGGTGGCCTTCTTCGTGGCCTGCATGTTCGTCGACCCCATCGTGGTGATCCTGGTGCTGACGCCGATCTTCGCCCCGGCCATCGCCGCCTCCGGCCTGGACCCGGTGCATGTCGGGGTGCTGATCACCCTGCAGGTGGCGATAGGCTCGGCCACGCCACCCTTCGGGTGCGACATCTTCACCGCCATCGCCATCTTCAAGCGACCCTACTGGGAGGTGATACGCGGCACCCCACCCTTCGTCTTCATGCTGGTGCTGGCCGCCGCGCTGATCATCATTTTCCCGCAGATCGCCCTGTTCCTGCGCGACATGGCGTTCCGCTGATCCACTGACCATGATCCAATAACCCCAAGGGAGACACGCCATGTTCAATCGGATACTGGTCCCGGTGGACGGCTCCAAGGGGGCACTGAAAGCCCTGCAGAAGGGCGTCGGCCTGCAACTGCTGACCGGCGCCGAGCTCTACATCCTGTGCGTCTTCAAGCACCACAGTCTGCTGGAGGCCTCGCTGTCCATGGTACGCCCGGACAAGCTGGAGATCCCCGACGAAGCCCTCAAGGAATACGCCACCGAGATCGCCGTGCATGCCAAGAACGAGGCGATCGAGATGGGCGTGCCGGCCGACAAGCTGCGCGCCTTCGTCAAGGGCGGGCGCCCGTCTCGCATCATCGTGCGCTTCGCTCGGAAACGGGAGTGCGACCTGATCGTGATCGGCTCCCAGGGGACCAACGGCGACAAGAGCCTGCTGCTGGGCAGCGTGGCCCAGCGCGTGGCCGGTTCCGCCCACTGCCCCACCCTGGTCGTCTGAGCCGGGTGGTATCATGGCCGCGGTCGGGCCGGTCTTGCACCATCGCCGTGCGGAACCGGCCCGCCCCCGCGGAGTCCCATGGTCTCCATTCACCGATGGCGCTTCGCGCCTAATCACAAGGCCCGTTCATGAAGAGACTGCTGACCACCGCTTCCCTGACCGCCCTGCTCGGCGTCGCCCCCCTGGCGCTGGCCGCGCCGGAGACCGACGAGGGCCGCCTCGGCTACAGCCTGGGCGTGACCCTTGGTCAGAGCATCCAACAGGATGTGCAAGACCTGGACGTGGACGCCTTCACCCAGGCGATCCAGGACGTCTTTGCCGGGGGCGATCTGGCGATGAGCGACGAGGAGATGGCCGAGACGCTGATGCGCTTCCAGGAGGAGGCCATGACCGCTCGCCAGGCCGAGGCCGAGCAGCGGGCCGAGAACAACCGCGCCGAGGGCGAGGCCTTCCTGGCCGCCAACGCCGAGGCGGAAGGCGTCGAGGTCACCGCCTCCGGCCTGCAGTATCGGGTGCTGGAGGCCGGCGACGGCGCCACCCCAGGACCCGATGATAGCGTCGAGGTTCACTACGAGGGCACCCTGATCGACGGCACCGTCTTCGACAGCTCCCTGGAGCGCGGCGAGCCGGTGAGCTTTCGTGTCGACCAGGTGATCGACGGCTGGCAGGAAGCCCTGCAGCTGATGAGCGTCGGCGACAGCTGGGAGATCGTGATCCCCGCCGAGCTGGCCTACGGCGCCCAGGGCCAGGGGCCCATCGGCCCCCACGAGACCCTGATCTTCCACGTCGAGCTGCTCGACGTAATTGATGACTGAGCCTGACGACTGAGCCCCATGACCTCACCCACCCTTCTCGCCGCCGGCCTTGTGCTGGCGGCTTTCGTCGCTCTCCCAGCTGCCGCTGATCGCCTTCCCGACCTGCCCCGGCTGGGGCTAGCGAAGACCGACGCCAGCGTGATCGGCGTCTCCTCCGGCGGCTACATGGCCACCCAGTTGGCGGTGGCCTGGCCCGAGCGTTTCCAGGGTCTCGCCGTGCTCGGTGCCGGCCCCTGGTCCTGCGCCCAGGGCACCCTGCGCCGCGCCCTGGGCCAGTGCATGACCAGCCGGCTTGGCCCGCCCTCCCTCGATGAACTGGAGCAGCGCCTGGCCGACTACCGCGAGCTGGAGCGCGTAGGCAGCGCCGAGGCCCTGGCCGAGCTGCGCGCCTTCGTCTGGCACGGTGAAAAGGACGAGATCGTCGCCCCGGCCCTGGGCGCGGCACTGGCCGAGCAGCTGGCCGGCTGGCTGGCGGCTCCCGAGACACAGCTGCGCTTCGTGCAGAGCGACGGCGTCGGACACGGCTGGCCCATCGGCCGCCGCTCGCCCCCACCCCCGGCCACGGAGCTGGGCGACTGCCACCAGGGCGGCGGTACCCATCTGCTGGGCTGCGACCGGGACCTTGCCGGCGAGGCCATGGCCTGGCTCCACAAGGCGCCGCCAGGCGCGGACGAGGCCGCCGAGGCGGATTCGCTCACCGGCGACCTGCTGCATTTCGATCAGGGCGACTTCGCCGTCAAGGGTCTCGACTCGGCGGGCTATCTGTTTGTACCCGAGGCGTGCGACATGGGCGGCTGCGCGCTCACGGTCGCGTTGCACGGCTGCGGCATGAGCGCGGAACAGATCGGCGAGACCTTCGTGCGCCACAGCGGCCTCAACGAGTGGGCGGCCGCCCACGAGCGGGTCGTCCTCTATCCCCAGGCCGAGACCAGCCTGGCCAACCCCCAGGGCTGCTGGGACTGGTGGGGATTCGCCGAGAGTACCTGGCAGCTCGATCCGCTCCACGATACCCGGGAAGGCACCCAGGTACGCGCGCTGATGGCCATGATGGATCGCCTGCAGGAGGCATCGACCCCGCGCTGAGGCGGGGCCGGCAGGCGAGCAAGGCAGGAGCAGCCTTGTAGGGGCTCCCGGTCAGAGCGTCTCGCCGAGGGCGGAGAGCAGCGCATGGGGCGCCGGTGAGTAGAGCACCCGCCGCAGGATGGTGCCCTCGCGATCCACCAGGTAGAGCGACGAGCTGTGGTCGATGGTGTAGGCCATGGCCGACTCCGGGGTCTCGACCCGCCGCCAGATCACCCCGTAGCGCTCGGCGAGTTCCTCGAGCTCGGCCTCGCTGCCGGTCGCACCGATGAAGGCATCGCCGAAGAAGCCGGTGTACTCCGCCAGGCGCTCCAGGGTGTCACGCTCGGGATCCACCGAGATCATCAACGGCACCACCCGCTCGCGGTCGGCGTCATCCAGGTCGGCCAGCGCCCGGCGCACCACCGCCAGGCTCATTGGGCAGACGTCAGGACAGTAGGTATAGCCGAAGAAGACCACCGCCAGCTGATCCTCCTCGAGGTCGGACAGCGAGAAGTCGCCCCGGGTCGAGGAGAGCTCGATGGGGCCGCCGGCCAGGCCATTACCACCGCCGCTGGCCCCAAGCTGCTGCTGGAACCAGCCGTAGCCACCCACGCCCAGCACCAGCACGATCAGCACGAGCCCCGCCCAGAGTCCCTGTCGTTTCATAGTCGGCTTCTCACCACCTCGAAATTGAATCCGCTGCCCAGGCGGCGTTCACCGCCGGTGACGATCACCCTGGCACGCCAGGGCATCTCCGCATCGGTGCAGATCGGGACCTGCCCCTCACCGTGGAAGGTACCATCGGCCTGCCGGGCCAGCGGATAGCGATGCAGTCCCATGTCCATGTCGCGGCCGATGAATTCCACCGCCACCGACTCCGCCTCGATGCCTTTCAGGGCCACCGTCATCGGCAGGATCTCCAGGGCACGGATCTCGCCGCCGGCGCCCAGATCCAGCGTCAGGCTGCCCTCCTCGCCCAGCGCCGCCCGACAGACGCCCTGGCTCGGATCGCAGCCGGCCTCCTCGGGAAACCAGCTCACGTCGTCGCTGCCGCGAAGACTGTAGCTGGTCAGGTACCAGAGCGCCATGGCCACGGTCCCCAGGGTGAAGAGGACCAGCACCCGCAGCAGCGGAGGGCGCGAGATGGCCGGGTCGGTGGAAGCGGGGATTGTCATGGCGGCGAGAGGGAGCGTTCACTGAGGGAAATGTCGCGTTAAGCTTATCAGCATTCGCCTGTGGCAGAGTGCGCAAGGATGTCGCAGGGCAAACCGATCAAGGAGATGACGATGACAGGCGTGGCGAATGCACTGGGGCCCCTGTTCCTGCTGATCCTGCTGGGCACCGTGCTGGGCCGGTTGCGCCAGCCGGGCGGCGACTTCTGGCCGCAGCTGGAGCGGCTGATCTACTTCCTGCTGTTTCCCGCCATGCTGGTATCGACCCTGGCCACCGCCGACGTCAGCCAGGTGCCGGTGGCGCGTGTGGCCCTGGCCCTGCTGGGCGCCATGGGCCTGTTCGGCGCGCTGCTGTGGGGTCTGCGCGGCTGGCTGGGCCTCGACCCGCCGGCCTTCACCTCGGCCTTCCAGGGGGCGCTGCGCTTCAACACCTACGTGGGAGTAGCCGGGGCCGCCGCCCTGCACGGCGCGCCGGGCGCCACCGTGGCCGCCGTGGCCGTGGCGCTGATGGTGCCGGTGGTCAACGTCATGTGCGTGGCGAGCTTCATCGCCGCGGGGACCCTCGGCGCCGGCAGCCTCGGCAGGAGCCTGGCGGCGCTGGCCCGCAACCCGCTGATCCTCGGCTGCCTCATCGGCATCGGCCTGAACGTGAGCGGCATCGGGCTGCCGGGGTGGAGTGCGGACACGGTGGAGCTGCTCGGCCGCGCCGCCCTGCCGCTGGGCCTGGTGGCGGTGGGCGTGGCGCTGCGCCCCGAGGCACTGCTGCGCCTCGACCGCGGCGTCTGGGTCACCAACACCATCAAGCTTGGGCTGATGCCGGCCCTGGTGCTGGCGCTCGCCCTGGCGCTGGGTCTCGACCCGGTGAGCCGGGACGTGGCGCTGCTGTTCGCCGCCCTGCCCACCGCCACCTCCGCCTATATCCTGGCTCGCCAGCTGGGCGGTGACGCCGAGATGATGGCGGCGCTGATCACCGCCCAGACCCTGCTGGCCATGGCCACCTTGCCGCTCTGGCTGCGCCTGGCCGGCGCCGGGTGAGGCGGTAACAAAAACATCCTGAATTGACGCGGGCGGGGGCATCGGGGGGGGAAGCGAGCGTGATCACTCGACGCGGCGGTAGATCAGATCCCAGACGCCGTGGCCGAGGCGCTCGCCGCGGGCCTCGAACTTGGTGAGCGGGCGGAACGCCGGCCGCGGCACGTAGGGGGCCGTCTCCGGTGCGGCGGTGTTGGCATAGCCCGGGGCGGCGTCCATCACCTCGGCCATCCACTCGGCGTAGGCCTCCCAGTCGGTGGCCATGTGGAAGGTGCCGCCGACCTTGAGACGGCCGCGCACCAGCGCGACGAAGGCAGGTTGCAGGATACGCCGCTTGTGGTGCTTCTTCTTCGGCCAGGGGTCGGGGAAGAAGAGCTGCAGGGTGTCGAGGCTACCCTCGGGCAGGCACTCCTCGAGTACCCGCAGGGCGTCCTCCCGGTAGATCCTCAGGTTGGTCAGGCCGCGCTTGTCGGCCTCGTCCAGCAGCTTGCCCACGCCGGGGGCGTGCACCTCGATGCCGATGAAGTCGGTGTCGGGGTGGGTCTCGGCCTGCTCGATCAGCGAGGCGCCCATGCCGAAGCCGATCTCCACCACCCGAGGGGCGCTGCGGCCGAACAGGGCATCCAGGTCCTGGCGGCCATCGGCCAGGGTCAGGCCCAGCCGCGGCCAGACCTCCTCGAGGCCGCGGGTCTGGGCCTGGGTCATGCGCCCGGCGCGCAGCACATAGCTCTTGATGCCGCGGCGGTGCAGCGGGGCGTCCGGGCCTTCCGGTCCGGTGGTGGCGGTATCGTCGCGGGACTGGTCACTCATGGGGCGGTCGGGGCTCTCGTTCTGGGCGCTGGTGTCAGGCGTACGTTGCGGGCGATCGATGGTGGCTTCAGCCGTTGATGCGGCCGGCGAAGGGCGAGGAGGGGTCGGCGCTCTGGCGGCGCGGCATGCGCCCGGCCAGGAAGGCCTCGCGGCCCGCCTCCACGGCCTTCTTCATGGCGCTGGCCATCAGCACCGGCTGGCGGGCGTGGGCGATGGCGGTGTTCATCAGCACGCCGTCGCAGCCCAGCTCCATGGCCATGGCGGCATCGGAGGCGGTGCCGATCCCGGCATCCACCAGCACCGGCACGCTGGCCTGCTCGATGATCAGGCGAATGTTGTGGGGGTTCTGGATGCCGTGACCGGAGCCGATCAGCGAGCCCAGCGGCATGATGGCGCAGCAGCCCAGGCGCTCCAGCTCGCGGGCCACGATGGGGTCGTCGCTGGTGTAGACCATGACGTCGAAGCCATCCTTGATCAGCACCTCGGCGGCGGCCAGGGTCTCCACCACGTTGGGGTAGAGGGTCGAGTCGTCGCCCAGCACCTCGAGCTTCACCAGGCGGTGGCCGTCGAGCAGCTCGCGGGCCAGCCGGCAGGTGCGCACCGCATCCTTCGCCGTGTAGCAGCCGGCGGTGTTGGGCAGCAGGGTATAGCGCTCCGGGGAGACCACGTCGAGCAGGTTGGGCTCACCGGCTTCCTGCCCCAGGTTGGTGCGCCGCACGGCGAAGGTGACCACCTCGGCGCCGGAGGCGGCGATCGCCTCGCCGGTCTCGTCGAAGTCCTTGTACTTGCCGGTACCGACCAGCAGGCGGGAGGCGAATTCGCGCCCGGCGATGCGCAGCGGCTGGTCCTGAAAGAAGTCTGTCATCGAGTCTGCCTTCTGTGATTGTCTTCGCTAGGGTGCGCGGGTGGCCCTCAACCGCCGCCGATGGCGTGGACCACCTCGACCCGATCCCCCTCGACCAGGCGGGTGACGGCATGTTCGCTGCGAGGCACGATCTCCTCGTTCACCTCCACGGCGATGCGGCGACCGGCGAGCCCCAGGGACTCGACCAGC
>NZ_JACUUD010000030.1 GCF_014859505.1 Halomonas sp. | reverse complement strand
GCAGGAGCACACCGAGACCTTCACGGCCTTCCCCTGGGAGAAGACCGACCGCGCCAGCACCCTGCGGCAGGCCGCCGGTCTGTAGCCTCTTGTCGGAGATTCTCTTGTAAGCCCTGGCTGACGCCAACTGACGGGCCCCGCTGGCAACGCCAGGCGGGGCCCGCTGCTATGGTCAGGGAAGAGCCCGCTGCGAGGTCCCCGCCATGCGTTTCCCATGGCCATGCTGGCTGGTGCTGCTGGTCGGCGCCCTGTCCTTGCCCGCCCTGGCCGAGTGTCCGGGCGGGTCGAGCGAGCGCGTCGCTGCCGAGCTGAACGCCCTGGAGCGACGCCTTGCCACCTGGGACGAGGCCTACTATCGCCGCGGCGAGTCCCTGGTCAGCGATGACATCTACGACCAGGCTCGGGCGCGTCTGGCACTGTGGCGGCGCTGCCAGGGGCTGGCGCCACCCGACCCCCCGGCCGCCTATCCCGCCGGTAGCCTCGCCCATCCCGTGCCCCAGACCGGGCTTGCCAAGCTGGCCGATCGGCCTGCGGTGGCGCGCTGGCTGTCGCGTCGCGATGACGTCTGGGTGCAGCCCAAGATCGACGGCGTGGCGGTGACCCTGGTCTACGAGCGAGGCGACCTGGTGCGGGCCATCAGCCGTGGCGATGGCGTCAGCGGTCAGGACTGGACCCAGCGGGTCCGGAGACTACCGGCCGTGCCACAGCGTCTGCCCGAGCCCCACGATGCGGTGCTGCAGGGCGAGCTCTATTGGCACCTGAGCGATCATCGCCAGGCCGAGGTCGGCGATGCCGGTGCTCGCGGCCGAGTGAGCGGCCTGATGGCGCGTGAGACTCTCGATGAGGACGAGGCCGATAGAATAGGGCTCTTCGTCTGGGACTGGCCCGATGGCCCCGTGAGCATGGCCAGGCGACTTGCGGGGCTGGCGCGGCTGGGTTTTGTCGACACCCGGGAGAGGAGCCTTCCGGTTGCCGGTATGGCCGAGGTGGCGCGCTATCGCGAGGCGCTGTTTCATGAGCCCCAGCCCTTCGCTACCGACGGTGTGGTGCTGCGCCAGGCCTCGCGTCCGCTCGGGGCGGCCTGGCGGGCCGAGCCGCCGGCCTGGGCGGTGGCGTGGAAACATCCCGCGCGGGAGGCGCTGGCCGAGGTGCGCGGCGTGGTCTTTCAGGTGGGACGTACCGGGCAGATTACCCCGGTGCTGCAGCTCTACCCGGTCACCCTGGAAGGGCGCACCATTCGGCGCGTGTCGCTGGGCTCCCTGGCCCGGTGGCAGGCCCATGATATCCGCCCCGGCGATCACGTGGTGATCGCCCTGGCGGGGCTGACGATTCCGCAACTGCAGGGAGTGGCCTGGCAGGCCGAGCAGCGGCAGTCGCTCGTGGCCCCCGACCCCGTCGACTACCACTCCCTGAGCTGCCTGCGCCTGGCGCCCGGCTGCGAGGGACAGTTCCTGGCGCGCCTGGCCTGGCTCTCGGGCCCCGAGGCCCTGGGTCTGTCCGGGGTGGGACCAGGCACCTGGCGGGCGCTGATCCGGGCCGGTGCGGTGTCGGACCTGCTCGACTGGATGCGCCTGGACGCCTCGGACCTCAAGGCGGCCCATGGCATCGGTCCGGTGCGTGCGGCAGAACTGCTGGCCGCCTTCTCGGCAGTGCGGAACCGGCCCTTTCCGCGCTGGCTGCAGGCCCTGGGCGCCCCGCCCGGCGTGGAGACGGCGCTGCCGTCGAACTGGGCGGAGCTGGCGGCACGCTCGGCGGATGAGTGGGTGCGGGAGCCTGGTATCGGACCGGAGCGGGCGGCGGCGCTGGTCGACTTCTTCACACATTACGAGGTGGAGGCGCTGGCGGTTCGTCTCGGCGAGTGGGGGATCGATGGCTTTCCGCGTTGATTGTCGGTCCTTGGGTTCCCCGCCTATAGTGATTATCACGCTTTTCGAACCGGAAGAGGTGATCGCATGAACCAGCCCGCCGTGAGCACGCTCACCCATCAGGACTTCAAGGTGGCCGATATCGCCCTGGCCGACTGGGGGCGTCGCGAGATCCGTATCGCCGAGACCGAGATGCCGGCGCTGATGACGATCCGCGCCAAGTACCGCGACGAGCAGCCCCTGGCGGGCGCGCGCATCGCTGGCTGCATCCACATGACCATCCAGACCGCGGTGCTGATCGAGACGCTCATCGACCTGGGCGCCAGCGTGCGCTGGTCGTCCTGCAACATCTTCTCCACCCAGGACCACGCGGCGGCCGCCATCGCCGCCGCCGGCATTCCGGTGTTCGCCTGGAAGGGCGAGACGGAGGCAGAGTTCTGGTGGTGCATCGAGCAGACCGTGGCAGGCCCCGACGGCTGGACCCCCAACCTGGTGCTCGACGACGGCGGCGACCTGACCGCCCTGCTGCACGACAAGTACCCGGAGCGACTCGATGCTCTCCATGGCATCAGCGAGGAGACCACTACCGGCGTTCACCGGCTGGAGGAGATGCTGCGCGATGGCAGCCTCGGGGTGCCGGCCATCAACGTGAACGACGCCGTCACCAAGTCGAAGAACGACAACAAGTATGGCTGCCGCCATTCGCTTTCCGATGCCATCAAGCGCGGCACCGACCACCTGCTGGCCGGCAAGCAGGCGCTGGTGGTGGGCTATGGCGACGTTGGCAAGGGCTCGGCGGCCTCGCTGCGCCAGGAGGGGATGATCGTCAAGGTGGCCGAGGTCGACCCCATCTGCGCCATGCAGGCCTGTATGGATGGCTTCGAGGTGGTGTCGCCCTACGTGGACGGTATCAACCGCGGCATGGCCAGCATCGATCGGCCGCTGCTCGGCCGGATCGACCTGGTGGTGACCTGTACCGGCAATATTCACGCCTGCGACGCAGCCATGCTCGAGTCGCTCAAGCCGGGGGCGGTGGTGTGCAACATCGGCCACTTCGACAGCGAGATCGACACCGCCCATATGCGTCGCCAGTGGCACTGGGAGGAGGTCAAGCCCCAGGTGCACAAGGTCTACCGCGACAGCCGGCCAGGGGACTTCGATCCGGCCAGTCGCGACTACCTGATCCTGCTCTCCGAGGGGCGATTGGTGAACCTGGGTAACGCCACCGGTCATCCCTCCCGGGTGATGGACGGCTCCTTCGCCAACCAGGTGCTGGCGCAGATCCACCTCTACCAGGGGCGCTTCGCCGACCTGCCCGAGGAGGAGAAGCGCGAGGCGCTGGGACTCACGGTGCTGCCGCGCCACCTGGACGAGGAGGTGGCCCGCTACATGGTGGAGGGTTTCGGCGGGGTGATCACCCGCCTGACCGAGGCCCAGGAGACCTACACTGGCGTGCCGGCCGAGGGCCCCTACAAGCCCGACAGCTACCGCTACTGATTACAGCCCGGCAATACGCATCATCAGCGTCAGGTAGAGCGGGATCAGCAGCGGTGCGGCCAGGGTGGTGGCCAGCACGGCCAGCGCCCCCTTGGCCGGGGCGATGCCGAGCTCCATGGCCACCACCACCACGTTGGCGGCCATGGGCACCACCCCCAGCAGCAGGATGGCCATGGCCAGCTCCGGCGACAGCGGTGCGAGGGCCTGCAGCCCCAGCACCGCGGCCAGCGCCAGCAGCGGCCAGATCACACAGCGCACCGCCACGCAGGCGCCGATGAAGCGGCCGTCCACCTCCCTGAGTGAAACCCGCCCCAGGGTCATGCCGATGATCATCATGCCCAGCAGGGTGTAGGTGGCCGGAAAGACCGCCAGCCCCTCCATGGCCGCCGTCGGCACCGCAAGGCCCAGGCCGCTGACCAGCAGTGCCGCCAGGAAGGCATAGACCAGCGGCAGCCGCAGGATCTTGGCCAGGCTCTCCGCCACCGAGAACTGCCCCCGCGCAGAGAGGTAGAAGCCCACCGTGAACTCGTAGAGGGTGATGCCCAGCACGCAGAACAGGTAGAGGGTCACCCCCTCGGGGGGCAGCAGCACCATGGCCACCGGCAGGCCGAAGTAGCCGGTGTTGCCGGTGCCGGCCGAGAAGGCCAGCAGGGCGCTCTCCTGGGGGGCGAAGGCACGGCGCGTCAGCTGGTGCACGATCACCGCCAGCAGGCTGGCGGTGGCGAAGGTGGCCAGGGTCAGCAGCAGGTAACCGGGCGTGGGACCCCCCAGCACCAGGCCGCGGAAGAAGGTCAGCGGCGCCACCAGGTAGATGAGCAGGGTCGCGATGGGGCGCGGGTCCACGGAGAGGCGGCGGGTAGCCAGCCAGCCCAGCAGGACATAGGCCAGCAGGGTCCACAGCGGGCCCATCAGCGTGGCAGGGTCGAGCGCGGTCATCGTTGCCTCCCTGTCGGTCGTCGGCATCCCTGTCAGAGCGCATCATGCCTGCCGATGGCGTCGCTGTCAGCGGTCCAACATGAATGAAATTGATACAGGCACTCCGGAACTTTCATTGGTCGACGGCGCCGGGGCTCGTCAGAATGGTGGCCAATCACGACTCACGACACAGAGGTGCCATCATGAGTGCGCAGGAACATCCGCTGGGTATCAGCTTCGAGTTCTTCCCCCCCAACACCGAGGTGGGGCGCGAGAAGCTGGCTGGAGTGCGCGATGCCCTGGCCGCTCGTGGCCCGCGCTTCTTCTCGGTGACCTATGGCGCCGGCGGTTCCACCCAGGACCGCACCCTTAACACCGTACGCCAGGTGCGAGAGGCGGGCATTACCACCGCGCCGCATCTCTCCTGCATCGGCAGCGAGAAGCAGCCGCTGCGCGAGCTGCTGGCCCGCTACCGCGAGGAGGGTATCGACAGCCTGGTGGCCCTGCGCGGCGACCTGCCCTCGGGCATGGGCGGCATCGGCGAGCTTCGCTATGCCAACGAGCTGGTGGCGTTCATCCGCGAGGAGACCGGGGACCACTTCGAGATCGCCGTGGCCGCCTATCCGGAGTCCCACCCCCAGGCGCCGAGCCTCGAGCGCGACGTGGAGAACTTCGCCCGCAAGATGAAGGCCGGCGCCAACCTGGCCATCACCCAGTACTTCTTCAACGCCGACGCCTACTTCCACTTCGTCGATCGCGCCCGTGCCCTGGGGGTCGAGGCCCCCATCGTGCCGGGTATCATGCCGATCACCAACTACGCCAAGCTGGCGCGCTTCTCCGACGCCTGCGGTGCCGAGATCCCGCGCTGGATCCGTAAGCAGCTCGATGCCTACGGCGATGACAGCGAATCCATCGCCGCCTTCGGCGAAGACGTCGTCTCGCGGCTCTGCCAGCGCCTTCTGGATGGCGGCGCGCCGGGCCTGCACTTCTACACCCTGAACCAGGCCGAGCCGAGTCTGAAGATCCTCGACAATATCGCCGCCTGAAACGCGCCCCCGGGACGAATAAGGGGCGTCATGACAAAGGCCCCGCATTGGCGGGGCCTTTGTGCTTTTGCGCAAGCGCGGGTGAAGGACAGGCGTCTTCAACCGGAGAAGGCTGACGGTACCTTGCGCTTGTCGCCATGCAACTTGCGCTGCATCACGAACAGCGCCGCGGCGATGGCCAGACCGATGATGTCGGTATAGATGCCACCATAGATCATGAATATCGCTCCAATCAGCATGATGATCCGTGTCCAGACCTTGACTGGCCCGAAGAACCAGGCCTGCACCATGCCCGCCAGCAGCACGATACCCAGGGTGGCGGTGACGCCCACCCGCAGGATCTGCATCCAGGAGCCTTCCATCAGCATGGCCGGGCTGTAGAAGAACATGAAGGGAACGATGAAGGCTGCCAGGCCGATCTTGAACGACGCCACCGAGGTGCCCATGGCATTGGCACCGGAGATGCCCGCCGCCGCATAGGAGGCCAGGGCCACCGGGGGAGTGATCGCCGATACCACGGCAAAATAGAAGACGAAGAAATGCGCCACCAGCGGCTGGACCCCGATGTTGATCAGGCCGGGCGCGACCACCGAGGCCGCCACCGCATAGGCCGCCGTGGTGGGCATCCCCATGCCGAGCAGTATCGAGATACACATGGCGAAAAACAGTGCCAGCAACTGGCTCACGCCCGCCAGCCCGAGCAGCAGCGACGAGAAGCGGGCGCCGACGCCGGTCAGCGAGATGACGCCGACGATCAGGCCGGCGCAGGCGCAGACGGCGATGATCTGGATCGCCATGGTGCCGGCCAGCTGCAGCGCCCTGAGGATCGCCTGGATGCCCATCTTGTGGGGCGAGA
Source organism: Halomonas sp. (assembly GCF_014859505.1). GTDB lineage: Bacteria > Pseudomonadota > Gammaproteobacteria > Pseudomonadales > Halomonadaceae > Halomonas. The sequence continues at coordinate 19,992 of NZ_JACUUD010000030.1, read as the reverse complement.
ACCAGCTCACCACGGCCGCGGAGGCGGTAGCCAGGGTGCCGGCGCGGATCACCGAGTAGCCCATGAACAGGGCGGCGATCAGGATGATGATCGGCGCGAACAGGTAGACCTGCTTGACCAGCTTCGAGAACAGCGGGATCTCGTCCTTGCGCATGCCGCGCATGCCCTTGCGGGCCGCCTCGAAGTCCACCATGCAGTAGACCGAGAGGAAGTAGAGGATGGCGGGAATCAGCGCCGCGACGGCGATCTCGGTGTAGGGAATGCCGGTGATCTCGGCCATGATGAAGGCGCCGGCGCCCATGATCGGCGGCATGATCTGCCCGCCGGTGGAGGCGGCGGCCTCGATGGCCCCGGCGCTCTTGGCCGGATAGCCTACCTTCTTCATCAGCGGTATCGTCAGCGAGCCGGTGGAGACCACGTTGCCGGCGCTGGTGCCATTGATCATGCCCATCAGGCCCGAGGCGAAGATGGAGACCTTGGCGGGGCCGCCACGTGCGCGACCGGCGGCAGCGAAGGCGAAGTTGACGAAGTAGTCGCCCACCTTCGAGGCCTGCAGGAAGGCGGCGAAGATGATGAACAGGATGATGTAGGTCGAGGAGACCGCGGTAGTCGGGCCGAGGATGCCCGCATCGGTGTAGACCTGGCTGAAGAAGCGGTTGAACGACAGGCCCGGATAGCCCAGGAAGCCCGGCAGGTAGGGGCCGAAGAATACGTAGAGCAGGAATATCGCGGAGATCACCACAAGCGCCATGCCGGCCACGCGCCGGGTCAGCTCCAGGATCAGCAGTGAGCCGGCCAGGGCCGCATAGGAGATGCCGATGGGGGCGAAGGAGGTGCCGGTGGAGGCGCGCAGCGGGGTGCCGAAGATCAGGATCAGGTAGCCGGCCACGGCCAGGGCGCTGACCATCAGCACCAGGTCCGGGGGTGAGAGCTTCGACCGGACCTGGCGGTATCCCCAGGAGAGCAGGATCGCGGCGCTGGTGGCAAAGATCAGCGGGTAGCCGTAATGCCAGGCCTCGATGGCGGGGTCGATGCGCATGGCCCCGGCACCGATCATCTGCTGCATCCGGAAGACCTGGAAGAGGGCGTAGCCGGCGGGAATCAGCAGGGCGTAGCTGATCCAGCCGAGCCAGGCCGCCGACTTCTTCACATTGCCCTCGCCGGCGAAGCGGGTGCCGGTGTAGAGGGCGAAGCCCAGGATCAGTGCACCGGCGATGTGCACGATGCGAAATGACCAGGTCTCCATCGGATAGACGTTGAGAGAGATCAGGTGGAAGCTGGAGTAGGCGATGGCCAGGACGGCGAACAGTAGCCATTGCCAGCCGACGTAGAGACGCCGGTTGGACTCGACGATCTCCTCGTCGACGCCCGTGGCGATGGTCTCGGGTGCCTGGTCGATGGCCTCCTCGGACGCCCCGGGACGGGTATCGGGAGAGTTGCTCATGGGTGGTTCACCCTCGGGTGTGAGTCGGGACGGCAAGCATGCCGCCCCGCGCCGGATCGCGACGCGGGGCGGCGTTCACGGTGTCGGCAGGCTTACAGCTTCAGATCGTCGGCGATCTCGTAGCCATTTTCCTCGTACCAGCGAACGGCACCCGGATGGAAGGGCAGCACGGAGTTGTGCACGATGTTCTCCGGGATGGAGGTCTCGGCAGAGCGGTGCACGTTACGCATCTTGTCGTTGTTCTCCATGGTGAGCTTGGTCACCTCGTAGATGAAGCTCTCCGACACGTCGCAGCCGGCGATGGCGAAGTTCCACATGGAGACGGCGCGCGCATCTTCTTCCAGAGTGTTGTAGGTGCTGGCGGGAATCTGGAAGGCCGCGACCGGGAAGGCCTCGAGCACCTGGGCCTGCTCCTCCTCGGTGAACTCGATGATGTTCACGTTGGTCTGCACCTCGAGCTGGCTGACCGCCGGGATCGGGATGCCCGCGGCGAAGGCGATGACGTCAAGCAGGCCGTCCTGCAGTTGGCCGCCCAGGTCGGTCCAGCCGCCGTTGCGGCGCTGGAAGTCGACGCCCAGCTCTTCCAGGATCGCCGGGAAGTAGGTGTCGGAGGTGGAGGCCGACGGACCGAAGCCGATGCGGGCGCCGTCCGGGATCTCGGAGATGCTGGTGATGCCGGAGTTGGAGAGCGCGGTGATCGAGAACGGAGTCTCGTACATCGGGAAGAGCGCGCAGACGTTGTCCATGGGGATGCCGGGAGCCAGCGGGCTCTCGCCGGCGGCGGCCTCGGCGGCGGGGCCCATGGTGGTCAGGCCCAGGGCGATGTCGCCGGTATGCACCAGCGCCAGGTTCTGGGTCGGGCCACCGGTCACTTCGCCACCGCCGGAGACATCCAGTTCGTCGGCGATCAGGTTGGCCCAGCCGGAGCCGTAGACGAAGTAGGTGCCGCCCTGGCTGGCGGTGCCCACGGTGAAGTTGGCCGGCCAGTCGCTGCGGTCGGCCTGGGCCGCGGCAGCGGCGACCAGCAGGGAACCGGCAATGGTGCCGGCGAGGAGCTTGGTGGAGAGATGGCGCATGGCGTGATTCCTGTTGCGGGTTATCGTTGGTGATGCCTGGGCGGGAGCCCGGCAGGTGTCGTATCAGTCTGGCAGCTCTGTCGGAGCCCGCTGATCCCGGACGGGTATTCCATTCAACGTTATCTGTGGCAATCACCGGGCCAAATGTCTGATTTCACCTTTTATATCAGTATTTTGCAAAACGTCCTTTAGACAAAGGTCGAGCTCGAAGAGGCGGCCTTCGTCCGGGAATCCGCACGCGCGGCGGGTCGTGGTGTGTGGATATCCGCACGGCGAGTCTCGCACGGCGTGTCTCGCGCGGCGAGTCTTGCACGGCGTGTCTCGCAGGGGCAGTCACATATGGCCTGTCATGTGCGGCGCTTCAGGGCGTGGTCAGGGCCCCCATCAGACGAGTGGCCTGGTGCAGGTCGTTCATCAGGGTGGAAGCCAGCCAGGGGTCGAGGCGGTGCTGGCGCAGGCGCTCGGCCATGGCCTGCTGCCAGTGCTGGCGCACCTCGTCGATGGGCGAGGTGGTATCCGCCGAGTCGGGCGCGGCGGCCAGCCGGTTGAGGCCCTGGGCCAGGGCCAGGCGGATATCGTCATGGGCCTCACGCAGGGGGCTGGCCGGGGCGGCATGGCGCATCAGGCTGCGCTGCAGCACCTCGCCGAAGCGCACCGCCTCCACCATGCGCAGGGTGCGGGCATAGAGGCGCTCGAGCCTGGCCTGCTGGCCCTCGGTGAGCGGCATGTCGAGCCGCGCGTAGAAGTCGAGGATCTCCGCCATCAGCGGCTTGATCTGCTCATGGTAGCGGGCGTTGACCATGGGCCAGGCGGTGGGGTCGATGTGCGCCTTGACCACCTCCCGGGAGGGCGGGTGGCCGATCACCTCGCCACTGGGCATCAGGATCGCCGAACAGAGCAGGTGATAGGCGCGGCGATTTAGCCGCTGGCACTCCTGCTCCATGGCGGCCAGGGCGGTATCGCCGTGCTGCAGGGCCGTGGTGTTGAGGTACCTGGCCTGAGCGGGGGGAATCCGCGAGGGCTCGGGGAACAATCGCTCGAGTCGTGCGGCGAGACGCGGGATCAGCGGCAGCATCAGGGCGATGCCCAGCAGATTGAAGAGGGTGTGGAACAGCGCCAGCTTCAGCGGCCAGGCGTCCGCCGCCAGGCCGATCAGCTCGGCGAGCTCGTCCACCAGCCAGGCCAGCGGCACCAGCAGCGCCAGCGCTACCGCCGCGGTGGCCAGGTTGAATACCACGTGGGCCCCGGCCAGCCGTCGCGCTGCGGCGCCGGCACCCAGCGCGCCGAGTACCGCGGTGACGGTGGTGCCGACGTTGGCGCCGATGGCGATGGCAAGGGCCGGCAGGTAGGGCAGCTGGCCCCCCGCCAGGGCGGCCAGGGTGATCAGCAGGGTGGCGTGGCTCGACTGCATCACTACCGTGGCCACCACCCCGAACAGCACGAACAGCGGCCAGTGCCAGGCTCTGTCGCCGGCCAGACCCTCCAGGGAGAGGCCGTCCTGCCAGGCCTCGAAGCCCAGCTTCATGAAGTCGATGCCCAGGAACAGCAGGCCGATGCCCAGCAGCACCCCGGCCGCGGCGGCGCGACCGTCCTTGAGCACTCGTGAGCCCAGCAGCCCGAGGGCCAGGAAGGGCATGGCGAACTGGGCGAGATCGAAGCGCAGGCCGAAGGCGGCGATCAGCCAGGCGCCGGTGGTGGTGCCGAGGTTGGCACCGAACAGCAGGGCGATGGCGCCGGGCAGGGCCACGAGGCCGGCGCCGACGAAGGAGAGCGAAAGCAGGGTGACCAGGGAGCTGGACTGCACCAGCGCCGTGGCGGCGGCACCGACGCCGATGGCGCGAGCGGGATGGCGGGTGGCGGTATGCAGCCAGCGGTCCAGGGTGCCGCCGGAGAGGCGCTTGATGGCGTCCTGCAGGTGGGTCATGCCCCACAGGAAGAGTCCCAGGCCGGCGGCCAGGGTGGCAAGGTCAAGGCGTGTCAGCAGCAGGGCGGCGGCGGCTGCCAGCCCCAGCCCCTCGAGCTGGTGGCGCCGCGACAGTAGCGCCGCCACCACTCCCTGGCGGGTCATCTCAACGCGCCTTGGGGTCGAGAATCTTTACTGGCTGGATGTCCTGGCGGGTCTGCTCCTCGCGGGGCTGGTTGACGCGGGTGGTCAGCTCCGGCGCGGCCGCGTCCTCGATGGGCAACTGTTCGAAGAAGTCGCAGCTGACGCACTCACGGTAGCGAATCCCGTTCTGCTCCCAGCTGCGGATGCGGTCCATCTCGGCGCAGCGCGGGCAGATGGCGCCGGCGATAAAGCGTTTCTGGACGGCCATGATGGCTCCTGTCGGGCCCCGGCGTCTGGCCGGGACGGAATGGGTGGGGCGGAACGTGAAGGTCAGGCGACACGGATGCCGCTGTGGCGCAGCAGCGGCTCGACGCTGGGCTCTCGGCCGCGAAAGGCGCGGAACAGCTCGGCGGCATCCCTGGCACCGCCCGGCTCAAGGATCTCGGTGCGAAAGCGCCGCCCGGTCTCGGGGTCGAAGATGCCCGCTTCCTCGAAGGCGCTCCAGGCGTCGGCGGAGAGTACCTCGGCCCACTTGTAGCTGTAGTAGCCCGCCGCATAGCCGCCGGCGAAGATATGGCCGAAGCCGTTCTGGAAGCGGTTGAACGCGGCCCGCGGCACCACCGAGATGGCATCGCGCACCTCGTCCAGCAGCGCCTGGATCTCGGCCGCCGAGGGCGCGGCCAGCTGGTGGTGCAGGCGCAGGTCGAAGATCGAGAACTCCAGCTGGCGCACCATGCCCATGGCGGACTGGAAGTTCTTGGCCGCCTGCAGCTTCTCCAGCAGCTCGCTGGGCAGCGCCTCGCCGCTGTCGACGTGGCCGGCGATCAGGTCGAGGCCTTCGCGCTCCCAGCAGTAGTTCTCCATGAACTGGCTCGGCAGCTCCACGGCGTCCCAGGCCACCCCGTTGATGCCTGAGATGTCGGCGACGGTCTGGCGGGTCAGCATATGGTGCAGGCCATGGCCGAACTCGTGGAACAGGGTGGTGACCTCGTCGTGGGTGAGCAGCGCCGGACGCCCACCCACCGGGCGGGTGAAGTTGCAGGTCAGGTAGGCCACCGGTAGCTGGAGAGCATCGCCCTCCAGGCGGCGCACCCGGCACTCGTCCATCCAGGCGCCGCCGCGCTTGCCCTCGCGGGCGTAGAGGTCCAGGTAGAATCCGGCGATGGGCTCGCCCTGTTCCAGGATGCGGAAGAAGCGCACATCCTGGTGGTAGCGCGGCGCCTCGGTGTCCTCCGCGAAGGTGACGCCGAACAGGCGCTCCACCACCTGGAAGAGGCCATCCACCACCCGGGGGGCGGGAAAGTAGGGGCGCAGCTGCTCCTGGGAGATGGCATGGAGCGCCTCGCGCAGCTTTTCGCTGGCGAAGCCCACGTCCCAGGCAGCGAGCTCGGCCATGTTGAGCTCATCCCGGGCGTAGGTCTCGAGCTCGGCGTATTCCTCCCGGGCCTGGGGCACGGCGCGTCGCGCCAGGTCCTCGAGGAACTCGAGCACCTGAGCCGGGGATTCGGCCATCTTGGTGGCCAGGGAGTAGTCGGCGTAGGTGGCGAAGCCCAGCAGCTCGGCCAGCTCCCGGCGCAGGGCCAGGGTCTCCTCCATGATCGGGGCGTTGTCGTACTGCCCGGCATGGGGGCCCTGGTCGGAGGCGCGGGTGACGAAGGCGGTGTAGACCTCGCGGCGCAGCTCGCGGTCCTCGGCGTAGGTCATCACCGGGAAGAAGCTCGGGAAGTCCAGGGTGATGCGGTAGCCGGCCTGGCCCTTCGCCTCGGCGTTGGCGCGCAGGGCGGCCAACGCACTCGCCGGGAGGCCGGCCAGGCGGGTCTCGTCGGCCAGGTCCAGGTGCCAGGCCTGGGTGGCGTCGAGCAGCTGGTTGGAGAAGGTATTGCCGAGCTCCGAGAGGCGCGCCTTGATCTCGCCGTAGCGCTGCTTCTGCTCTGCGGGCAGGTCGACCCCGGCCAGGCGGAAGTCGCGCAGGGTGTTGTCTACCGTGCGCTGCTGGCCCTCGTCGAGCGTGGTCCAGGCGGGACCCTCCTTCAGGGCCTGCCAGGCACCGAACAGTCCCGCGTGCTGACCCAACCAGGTGCTGTACTCCGAGAGCTTGCCCAGGCAGGCCTGGTAGGCCTCGCGCAGTTCAGGGTTGTTCATGGTGCCGTTGAGATGAGAGACCGGCGACCAGGCCCGGGCCAGGCGGTCATTGAGCGACTCCAGGGGCGCGGCCAGGCTCTCCCAGCTTGGCGCCTCGGCCTCGGCGTGAGCCACCAGTGCCTCGATGGCGGTACGGTTCTCGGCCAGCAGCTCCTCGATGGCCGGCATCACCTGCTCCGGGCGGATATCGGCGAACGGGGGAAGCTCATGGGAGTCGAGCAGCGGGTTGCGGGACATACGCACCTCAGGGGTCAGTGAACAGGGAATCAGGGGCGGGGGGCGAGACATGATACCGGTTAGATGCGGGCGCCGGGCCCGGGTTTCAATGTGCAGCAATTGGCCAGCGGGAAAGGTCCTGCTAGGCTTGCCGCCTTTTGCGATGGCCCGGCGGGAGGCTGACGATGAACGAGACCCTGGAGCGGTGGAGCACGCGGCGCGCCTTCATCCTGGCGGTGACCGGTGCCGCCGTGGGACTGGGCAACATCTGGCGTTTTCCCTACATCACCGGCGAGAACGGCGGCGCCGCCTTCCTGCTGCTGTACATCGCCTTCGTCCTGCTGCTCGGCCTGCCGGTGATGATGGCAGAGATCATGGTCGGCCGCGCGGGCCGGCGCAGCCCGGTACAGTCGCTGGGTCACCTGGCCGCCCAGGCCGGGGCCAGCTCCCGCTGGCGCTGGCTGGGGCTGTTCGGCGCCTTTACGGTGTTCTGCATCCTCTCCTTCTACTCGGTGGTCTCCGGCTGGTCCATCGAGTTTCTGGTCATCTCCATCAACGGGGGCTTCGTCGGTGCCTCTCCCGCCGAGATCGGCGCCGGCTTCGATGCCTTCCTGGCCGATCCCGCCAGGATGATCTTCAACCACACTCTCTTCCTGATCATGACCATGCTGGTGGTGTCCGCCGGGGTGGCCAAGGGGCTGGAGCGCCTCAACAACCTGCTGATGCCGCTGCTCTACCTGCTGCTCTTGCTGCTGGCCGGCTACGCCGCCACCACCGAGGGCTTCGGCCCGGCACTGGCCTGGCTGTTCCTGCCCGACGTCTCGGCGGTGACCCCGCTGGTGGTAATGCACGCCATGGGCCACGCCTTCTTCACCCTGGCGGTGGGCGCCTGTGCGCTGATGGCCTACGGTGCCTACATGCCGGACCACCAGAGCCTGCCGCGAGCCGCCGGCGCTGTGGCGGTGCTCGACGTGACGGTGGCGCTGCTGGCCGGCATCGCCATCTTTTCGGTGGTCTTCGCCCAGGGCATGGACCCGGGTGAGGGGCCGGGGCTGATGTTCGTCACCCTGCCCATCGCCTTCGCCCAACTGCCCTGGGGCGCGCTGTGGCTCAGCATCTTCTTCCTGCTGCTGCTGCTGGCCACCTGGACCTCATCGATCAACCTGGCCGAGCCCATGGTCGCGACCCTTCAGGGCATGGGGCTCAAGCGCGGCCATGCGGCCGCCATCGTGGGGCTCGCCGTCTGGCTGGTGGGCCTGCTCACGGTGCTCTCCTTCTCGACTCTGGCCGAGTGGCGCCCGATGTTCGGCATGAACGCCTTCGAGCTGGTCAGCACCATTCCGCCGGAGATATTCCTGCCCCTGGGGGGCCTGCTGATCGCTATCTTCGCCGCCTGGGTGATGCCCGAGGCGGCGGCGCGGCGGGCGCTGGGCGTGGGGCCCGGGGGCTTTACCCTGTGGCGCGGCCTGGTGCGCTGGGTCGCCATTCCGCTGACGCTGGTAGTATTGGTGGCTGGCCTGGCCTGAACCGACACGAGGAATTCACGATGAGCGAGACGACGTCAATCCGCCCCTGGAAGGGCACCACCCCCACCCTGGGCAAGCGGGTCTATGTGGATCCGGCCAGCCTGGTGCTGGGCGACGTGACCCTGGGCGACGACAGCTCGGTGTGGCCCATGGCGGTGGTGCGCGGCGACATGCACCGCATCCGCATCGGCGCGCGTACCAGCGTGCAGGATGGCAGCGTGCTGCATATCACCCACGCCAGCGACTTCAACCCCGGCGGCTATCCGCTGACCATCGGCGACGACGTCACCATCGGCCACAAGGCGATCCTCCACGGGGCCACCCTGGGCAGCCGCATCCTGGTGGGCATGGGGGCCATCGTCATGGACGGCGCCGTGGTGGAGGACGAGGTGATCATCGCCGCCGGCGCCGTGGTGACCCCGGGCAAGCGCCTGGAGAGCGGCCATGTCTATGCCGGCAACCCGGCCAAGGCGCTGCGCCCGCTCAAGGAGAAGGAGCGTGCCTTCTTCCCCTACACCGCCGGCAACTACGTCCGGCTCAAGGACGACTACCTGGCGGCGATGGAGGAATAATTCCCTAAGCCATTGTTTCCCCAAGCCGTGGCGGCGATAATCTGGAAATTTATCCAGTGCTTATTCCTCCAGTTCATCGAGGGCTCGCCCCGGCATGGCCGATTTCCGCACCCATCTTGGCGTGGCCGCCGCCGGCGGTGCCGTGGTCGCCCATGGCGGCTGGCAGGCGGGCCTGTGGACGGCCTGGGAGGCCCTGCCGATGCTGGCGCTGGTGACCTTCGGCGGCATCCTGCCCGACATCGACGCCGACCGTTCCAGGGCGATCCGACTGATCTTCAACCTGCTGGCGGTGCCCGGGGTGGTGGCCGGCGCCCTGCTGCTGCAGGGGCGACTCGATGCCGGCGGCCTGCTGCTGGCGTGCGGGGCGATCTATCTCGCCGTGCGCTACCTGGCGGGGGCGCTCTTCTCCCGTTTCACCGTGCACCGCGGCCTGTGGCACTCGCTGCTGGCGGCCGCGCTGTGCGGCCTGATCGGCGTGGCGCTCAGCCAGCGGCTCTTCGCCCAGCCCGACACCCTGGCCTGGGCCCACGGGGTGGCGGTGGCGCTGGGCTTCGTCATCCACCTGGCGCTGGACGAGCTCTACAGCGTCGATCTCACCGGCGCTCGCATCAAGCGCTCCTTCGGCACCGCGCTCAAGCCCTTCGACTGGCGCTCCCCGGGCAACTCCCTGGTGATGCTGCTGGCGGCGGTCAACCTGCTGCCCTGGCTGCCGCCACTGGCGCCGCTGTGGACGCTGCTGGCTCAGGGGGCGGCGCTCTGGCGGTAGTCCTCGGCCTTGAGGCCGTACTTCCTGAGCTTGTCATAGAGGGTCTTGCGAGGCAGGCCGAGCTGCTCGGCCACCTCGGTGACCCGGCCGCGCTGCCGCGCCAGGGCCTGGTCGATCAGGCTCTTCTCGAACAGCTCCACCTGCTGGGGCAGCGCCAACTCGCCGGCCTCGCTCTCGGCGCCCTCGAGCAGGGCCTCCAGCCGGTAGTCGAAGGCGGCGCCGAGCAGCACGTAGCGCTCGGCGAGGTTGCGCAGCTCGCGCACGTTGCCGGGCCAGTCGTGGGCCAGCAGGGCCGAGATGCCGGCGGCATCCAGGGGTGGGGCCTCCAGGCCGCTGCGGTTGGCGGCGACCACCGCGAAGTGCTGAAAGAGCAGCGGGATGTCTTCGCGGCGCTCGCGCAGGGGTGGCACCTGCAGGGTCACCACGTTGAGCCGATAGTAGAGGTCCTCGCGGAAGGTCCCGGCCTCGGCGGCGGTCTTGAGGTCCACCTTGGTGGCGGCGATCACACGGATATCCAGCGGCACGGGGACGTTGGAACCGAGGCGCTCCACGCTGCGCTCCTGCAGCACCCGCAGCAGCTTGACCTGCAGGGCGAGCGGCATCGACTCGATCTCGTCGAGGAACACGGTGCCGCCGTTGGCGTACTCGAACTTGCCGATGCGCCGCTCCACGGCGCCGGTGAAGGCCCCCTTCTCGTGGCCGAACAGTTCCGACTCGATGGTGCTCTCCGGCACGGCGCCGCAGTTGATGGCCACGAAGGGACGGCTGGCGCGGCGGCTGCGCTCGTGGATGGCGCGGGCCACCAGGTCCTTGCCGGCGCCGGTCTCGCCGAACACCAGCACGTCGGCGTCGACCTGGCTGATGCGCTGCACCATGGAGGCCAGGCGCTGGATGGCCGGGGTGCGCCCCACCAGGCGTGGACCGAGGGCCGACTGCTGAGCCTCCAGCTCGGCCTTGAGCTCGCGGTTCTCCAGGCTCAGGCGGCGCTTCACCACGCCGCGGCGGACCACTTCCACCAGACGCTCGGCGGCGAAGGGCTTCTCGAGAAAGTCCCAGGCGCCCTCGCGCATCGCCTCCACCGCGGTGGAGATGTCGCCGTGGCCGGTGATCAGGATTACCGGCAGGTCGGGGTCGCGCAGCCGCACCTCGCGCAGCAGCGCCATGCCGTCCATGCCGGGCATGCGGATGTCGCTGACCACCACGCCCGGGAAGTCCGGGGCCAGGGCCACCAGTGCCTCCTCGGCGCTGGCGTAGGGCTCGGGGACATAGCCAGCCAGCTCGAGGGTCTGGCCGGCGGTGATCCTCAGGTGAGGCTCGTCATCGATGATCATTACCGGGATGTCCGCCGGCTCATGCATGGGGGAGAGTCTCCTGATGTGGCTGGGCGCCGGCGCGACGCTGGCCGGTGTCCCGGGGCAGCCGGATGGTGAACAGGGCGCCGCCCTCGGGGCGGTTGGCGGCACTCAGGCTGCCGCCCAGGTCGTCGATGATACGCGAGGAGATGGACAGCCCCAGCCCCAGCCCCTTGCCGGGAGATTTGGTGGTATAGAAGGGCTCGAAGATGCGTTTCAGGTGCTCCTTGGCGATCCCCGGGCCGCTGTCGGCCACGCCCAGCACCACCCGGTCACCCTCCACCTCGACGCTCAGCTCGAGACGCGGGGCGGGGGCGTCGGCCATGGCCTGCAGGGCATTGCCGATCAGGTTGACCAGCACCTGCTCGAGGCGCACCAGGTCGGCGCGCGCCCAGGCCTCCTGCTCGGGCCAGCGGCGGATCACCTCCACGTCGCTTTCGCGCAGCCGGGCCTGGAAGAGGCGCAGGGCGTAGTCAAAGCAGGCGCCGGGGGAGACGGCGGTGAGCGTCTCGCCGCTCTTGCGGGAGAACTGGCGCAGCTGGGCGCTGATCTCCGACATGCGTGCGGTGAGCTCGACGATCTGCTCGAGGTTGAGGTCGACGCTCTCCAGGCGCTGGCGGTCCAGGAAGGTGCGGGCATTCTCGGCATAGGCGCGGATCGCCGCCAGCGGCTGGTTCAGCTCGTGGTTGATGCCGGCGGCCAGTTGGCCGAGCACGGCGAGCTTGGCGGCCTGGATCAGCTCGTCGCGGGTCTGGCGCAGGCTCTCCTCGGCGCGCCGGCGCTCGTCGATCTCGGCGGAGAGGCGGCGATTGGTCTCCACCAGGTCCCGGGTGCGGCGCTCCACGTTGCGCTCCAGCTCGTCGCGGGCGCGGGCCAGGGTCCGGCGCTCGCGCTCGGCGAACTGCTCTCGCTCGCGGCGCAGGCGCAGGCGCTGCCAGCCGATACCACCGCCCAGCAGCAGGATCCCGTAGAGGCCGCCGGCCAGCAGAGCCGACACCCACTGGGCCTGAATCACCGGAGTCACCGACTTGAGGATGTGCATCTGCCAGCCGAACGCCTCCATGGGGCGCGAGACGGCCAGGTAGCGTGGGCCGGCCAGGGGGCCGTCGCTGAAGTTGACCAGGCGGCTGCGCTCGCCGCGGCGTTCGAGCAGTTCGACCCCGGAGTGGGTCAGGGGCTCGTCGGCATAGCGGCGAGTCGCCAGCAGTGCCTGGCGTTCCTCCTCGGAGAGCGGGTGCAGGGAGGTCATGCGCAGCTCGGCCCGGCTGGCCATGAAGATGATGTCGTCCTTGTCGGTGACCAGCAGCTCGGCGTCCTGATCGGCCCAGCTCTCCTCCACCGTGTCGAGCAGCACCTTGACCACCATCACCCCGTCGGGGCTCGAGTCGGGTTGGGTGTCATCCAGCCACACCGGCGAGGAGAAGTAGTAGCCGCGCTCCAGCGACTGCACGCCCAGGCCGTAGAAGCGCCCCTGGCCGCCAGCGATGGCGTCGGTGTAGTAGCTGCGGAAGGCATAGTTCTGGCCGATGAAGGTGTTGGTGCGGTGCCAGTTGCTGGCGGCCAGGGTATCGGCATGGCGGTCGAGCAGGTAGACGTCCGAGACGTCGGCGGTGGCCCGGAAGCGATCCAGCAGCAGGTTGAGCGGCATGGCATCCTGGGAATGGGGCGACGACAGGAAGCGCTGCACCCCCTCCCGGGTGGCGAGCAGCCGCGGCAGGTAGTCGTGTCGGGAGAGGTGGCCGGTCAGACCCTCCGCGGAGAGGCGCAGCTCGTTCTCGGCGTCCTGCTGGAGCGTCTGCAGGGCCTGGTCGCGGGCCACCAGGGCAGCCTGCCACATCACCAGCGCCAGCCCCAGGGGGGCGGCCAGCAGCAGCAGGGTCCGCCAGTGTCTCGAGCGTCTCACGAGGCGTTTTTCCGTCGCCGGGGGGCTGTTGCCTGGGACCGGCGCAGGGCGCGCTGGGCGCGGGTCTCGGCCCGCGCCAGCTCCAGCAGCCCCTCCTCCACGTAGACCAGGTGCTCATGGGCGCGGTCCCGGGCGTCCTCGGCGCGCCCCTCGAGGATGGCGTCCAGCAGCGCGCGGTGCTGTGCCATCAGCACGCCGCGAGAGCCCTTCTTCTCGAACAGGTGGGCCAGGTTGTCGACGATGCTGCGCTCCAGCAGGTGAAAGATGCCGCGGATGGTGTGCAGCAGCAGCACGTTGTGGGCGGCCTCCGCGATGGCCAGGTGAAAGGCGGCATCGGCCTTGGCCTCGCGTGCCGGATCCTTGCCCTGGAAGCAGGCGTCCAGTTCCTCGTAGCGCTTGATCAGCACCGCCCTGTCGGTGGGCGTGGAGCGCAGCGCCGCGTAGTAGGCGGAGATGCCTTCCATGGCGTCGCGGAACTCCAGCAGGTCCAGGTGGAACTCGCCGTGGCGAGAAAGCATCTCAAGGATCGGGTCGCTGTAGCCGCTGGTGAGCGCCTCGGAGATGAAGGTGCCCCCCCCCTGGCGGCTGATCAGCAGTCCGCGGGCCGAGAGCTTCTGGATCGCTTCGCGCAGGGAGGGGCGCGAAACCCCGAACTGCTCGGCCAGCTCCCGCTCCGGTGGCAGCCGCTGTCCTGGCTTGAGGCTGCCTTCCAGGATCATCGCCTCGAGGCGTTCGGTGATCACGTCGGCGAGGCGGGGTTGGCGCAGGGGTTGATAGGCCATGGGAGTCACTCCGGATAGACAGTACTGGTGTCATGGTACGTCAACAAATTGGTAATACCAATATTTCTGGTCCTCCCTCGCGCGGGCAGCGTTAATTTTCTTCCTGTCTTTCAGTAGGTTGTCGATGGCAGTATGACCACACTACCAAAGTATAGCGCCGGGGAGCGGGTAAAAGCGCCGCTCAGGTTTGACACTGTCCTGGCGCCACTCCTAATAATGTGCGCCATCTCTGCGTTGTAAATTGGTATTACCAGTTGTCGCAGCGTCGCCCTTACGCCCTCGAGGATTCTGCCGATGACGCCAGTCAAGTGCTACCCGCCCAGGCCGGAGAAGGTCTACTTCTTTGGTACCTGCCTGATCGATCTCTTCTATCCCGAAGCTGGGCTGGACGGCATTCGCCTGCTGGAGAGAGAGGGTATCGAAGTGCTGTTTCCGCAGGACCAGACCTGTTGCGGTCAGCCGGCCCACACCTCCGGTTACCATGATGAGGCGCGGGCGGTGGCGGCGGCACAGCTCGATCTCTTTCCCGAGCCCTGGCCGATCATTGTGCCCTCCGGCTCCTGCGGAGGCATGATGCGCACGCACTATCCGAAGCTCTTCGCCGGCAGTGCCCTCGAGAAGAAGGCCAGCGAGGTGTCTGGCCGGATCTATGAGCTCACCGAGTTTCTGGTGCATGTCTGCCACCTCAGGCTTGAGGACCGCGGCCAGCCCGAGAAGGTGGCCATGCACACCTCCTGCAGCGCCCGTCGCGAGATGGGCCTGGCAGAGACCGGGCCGTCGCTGCTGGCCCAACTGGGGCAGGTCGAACTGGTCGAGCAGGACCGCGCCGCGGAGTGCTGCGGCTTCGGCGGCACCTTCGCCGTGCGTCACCCGGAGATCTCGGCCGCCATGGTGGAGGACAAGACGCTGGCTATCGAGGCGGCGGGCGCCGAACGCTTCGTGACCACCGATTGCGGCTGCATGATGAACATCGATGGGCGCTTTGCGCACCAGAAGAAGGCCGTGAAGGGCGAGCACATCGCCAGCTACCTGTGGCGGAGAACCTCATGAACGCACAGAATCAGATAGACCAGGCCCATCCGGTCCAAACCTACAGCCCCCGCGAGTTCCATCGCCAGGCCCACGATGCCCTGGGCAACCCGCAGATCCGTGGCAACTTCCGCAAGGCGATGGATGGTCTGATGACCAAGCGTCGCGACAGCTTCGAGGGCTGGGATGTGGAGACCCTTCGCGAGCTGGGTGCCAACATCCGCATGAGAGCGCTGGCGAAGCTGCCCGATCTGCTCGAGCAGCTGGAGGCCAACTGCCAGGCCAACGGTATCCGGGTGCACTGGGCCGAGGACGGCGAGGAGGCGTGTCGGATCATCCGCGAGATCTGCCAGTCCCACGACGCCAAGCTGGTGATCAAGGGCAAGTCCATGGTCTCCGAGGAAATGCATCTCAATGCACACCTCGAGGAGGCGGGCATCGAGGCGCTGGAGTCGGACCTCGGCGAGTACCTGGTGCAGCTCAACGAGCAGACGCCCTCGCACATCATCATGCCGGCGATCCATCTCAATACCGATGAGATCTCCGAGATCATGCATGACAAGACCGGTACCGAGCGGACCCGCGACGTCGACTACATGACCGCGGCGGCCAGGCAGCAGCTGCGCGAGCGCTTCATGGCCGCCGATGTCGGCGTCTCCGGGGTCAACTTCGCGGTGGCCGAGACCGGCACCCTCTGCTTGGTGGAGAACGAGGGCAACGGGCGCATGACCACCACGGTGCCGCCGGTGCATATCGCGGTGACCGGCATCGAGAAGGTGGTAGAACACCTGCGCGATGTGCCACCCCTCTATGCGCTGCTGACCCGCTCGGCCACCGGCCAGCAGGTGACCACCTACTTCAACATGATCAGCTCGCCTAGGAAGGAGGGCGAGCATGACGGGCCGAAGGAAGTGCACCTGGTGCTGGTGGACAGCGGTCGCTCCCGCATTTACCAGGACGATGAACTGCTCGACACCCTGCGCTGCATTCGTTGCGGCGCCTGCATGAACCACTGCCCGGTCTATACACGGGTCGGGGGGCATACCTATGGCACCACCTACCCGGGCCCCATCGGCAGCATCCTCTCCCCGCACATGATGGGGCTGGAGGAGACGAAGGACCTGCCCACGGCGTCGAGCCTGTGTGGCGCCTGCGGCGAGGTCTGTCCGGTGAAGATACCGATTCCCGACCTGCTGGTCCGGCTGCGCCGGGAGGCGGTGGGCGAGGGGCGCGGCAACGTGGCCGGTGCCGGGGTCAAGCGCACCCGCACGGAGGCCGCGGCCTGGAAGGGCTTCCAGTGGATGGCCACCCATCCCGGCGTCTGGCGCAGCGGCACGGCCGTGGTCGGCAAGCTCAGGGCGCTGACGCCGGGGAAGCTGGGTGCGTGGACCGACTACCGGACTGCCCCCAAGCCTGCCGGCAAGACGCTGCATGCGATGATCAAGCAGCACCAGGTCGACAAGTCGAGACTCGACAAGTCCGACAAGGAGCCGCGCTGATGAGTGCCCGCGACGCCATCCTCAAGCGGCTGCGCGAACGCGCCGACGGTTCCCTGAGCGCTCCCGAGAGCGATTTTGCCGTGGTCACGGAGCGCGGCTGGAGCCCCGATGAGCGTCTGGCCCGTTTCGAACGCTGTATCACCTCGGTCCACGGCGAGGTGGTGCATACCAGCCGCGAGGAGTGGAGCGACGCCCTGGTCAGGGTGCTTGCCGACAAGGGCGTTCGCCGGCTGGCGCTGGGCCGCGAGCATCCGGTGGCCGTCGAGGCCCGCCAGGCGCTGGCCGATGCCGATGTGGCACTGGTCGACGTGGATCGTGATATCGAGGCGTGGCAGCGTGAGCAGTTCGAGAGCGTCGATGCCGGGCTGACCTCGATTGGCGGCGCCATCGCCGAGACCGGCAGCCTGTGGCTCTGGCCCACCCCCGACGAGCCGCGTCTGCTCAGCCTGGTGCCGCCGATCCATGTCGCGGTGCTGGATGCCGATACGCTCGAGGATACCTTCTTCGACGTGGTGGAGCGTCACGGTTGGGCGAACGGCATGCCCACCAACGCGCTGCTGATCTCGGGGCCCAGCAAGACCGCCGATATCGAGCAGACCCTGGCCTATGGCGTCCATGGCCCCCGTGAGCTGGTGGTGCTGGTGCGCCATATCGATGCCGACACCGAGGATAGCGAATGACACCCTTGACCCCGACCGTCTGGAACGACCTGAAAACGGCCCTGGCAGAGACGATTCCCGTTGAGCGGCTGATCGATGATCCCCTGCGGACACTGGCCTACGGTACCGATGCCAGCTTCTACCGCTTGATTCCCAAGCTGGTGGTGCGCCCGGAAAGCGAGGAGGAGCTGCAGGCGGTGCTGGCCGAGTGCCGCGTGCGGGGGATACCGGTGACCTTCCGGGCTGCCGGCACCTCGCTCTCCGGCCAGGCGGTGACCGACTCGGTGCTGATTCAGCTCTGGCAAGGCTGGCGGGGGCACGAGATTCTCGACGAGGGGCGCGCGATCCGCCTGCAGACCGGGGTCATCGGCGCTCGGGCCAATACGCTGCTGGCCCCTTATCAGCGCAAGATCGGCCCCGACCCGGCCTCCATCAACAGCTGCATGATCGGTGGCATCGCCGCCAACAACGCCTCCGGCATGTGCTGCGGCACGGCCCAGAACAGCTACCGCACGGTACGGGACATCCGGGTGATCCTGGCCGACGGCACCCTGCTGGACACCGCCGATCCGGCCAGCCGGGAGGCCTTTTGCCGCTCCCATGCCGGGCTGGTAGAGGGGCTGGAGCGTCTATCGGCCGAGACCCTTGCCAACGAAGCGCTGGCGGAGAAGATCCGCCACAAGTATCGGCTCAAGAACACCACCGGCTACGCCCTCAACAGCCTGGTCGATTTCACCGACGGCATCGAGATCCTCAAGCACCTGATGATCGGCTCCGAGGGTACGCTGGGTTTCATCAGCACCATTACCTACGACACCGTGGTCGACGAGCCCGAGAAGGCTGCTGCCCTGGCCTTCTTTCCCGACATGGCTACCACCTGCCGCGCGACCATTGCCCTCAAGCAGGCGCCTGTTTCTGCCGTCGAGCTGATGGATCGCGCCGCACTGCGTTCGGTACAGGACAAGCCGGGCATGCCCGAGACCCTGCGCACCCTGCCAGGCGGGGCAGCGGCGCTGCTCATCGATGTGCGTGGCAACGACGATGCCGAACTCGAGGCGCGCATGCAGGTGGTGCAGGAGACCCTCGAGGGCATCCAGACCCTGGAGCCGGTCGCCTTCACCCGCGAAGCCAGCACCTATGAGTTGTACTGGAAGATCCGCAAGGGGCTCTTCCCGGCGGTGGGTGCCGTCCGTGAGACCGGTACCACGGTGATCATCGAGGACGTGGCCTTTCCTATCGAGCGGCTCGACGCGGGCGTGCTGGCGCTGACCGAAGCCTTCAGGCGGCACGGCTACCAGGAGGCCATCCTGTTTGGCCATGCCCTGGAGGGCAACCTGCACTTCGTCTTTCCCCAGGGCTTCGAGAAGCCCGGCGAGGTCGAGCGCTATCAGGGGCTCATGGACGAGGTCGCCCAGCTGGTCGGCGTCGAGTACGGCGGCTCGCTCAAGGCCGAACATGGCACCGGGCGCAACATGGCGCCCTACGTGGAGCTGGAGTGGGGGGCAGACGCCTACGCCCTGATGTGGGAAATCAAGGCGCTGTTCGACCCCGAGAATCTGCTCAACCCCGAGGTGATCCTCAGCCGCAATCCCACCCTGCATCTGGAGAATCTCAAGCCGATGCCGGCGGCCAATGAGATCATCGACAAGTGCATCGAGTGCGGTTTCTGCGAGGACATCTGCCCCTCCAGGGACCTTACCCTGACCCCGCGTCAGCGGATTGTGGTCACGCGAGAGCTCGCCCGGCTCGAGGGTCTGGGGAGTCAGCGTAGCGCCGAGGACGATGTCCGCCTGGAAAGCATGCGGCAAGGGTATCGCTATGCCGGTGACGAAACATGCGCCGGAGATGGTCTCTGCTCCACCCAGTGTCCGGTGGGTATCAACACGGGAGATCTCACTCGTGAGCTGCGCAATGACAGGGTGGCCAATAAGGCAGGCGTCGTTCGCTACATCGGACGACACTTCTCTGGCGCCACGCGGACGGCTCGCGGAGCCCTGATGGTCGTTGGCGCCGCGAATCGCGTCCTCGGCGATGGCGTGATGGGCAAGGTCAGTCAGGGGGCGCGACGTCTCAGCGGTGACCGTCTGCCCGAGTGGACGCCGGCGTTGCCCAAGGCAACGCCGATTCGACTGCTCAAGAGCTCAACTCTCCATGACGGCCGGCGTGACAAGGTGGTGTACCTTCCCAGCTGCGCCACACGCATATTCGGTGCCTCTCGAGATGATGCGGAGACGCGCTCGGTGATGGAGATCACCCTCGCGGTGCTCGACAAGGCCGGCTTCGAGGTGATCATCCCCGAGATGGTCGGTCACCTTTGCTGCGGGATGGCCTTCAACTCAAAGGGTCAGTTCGAGGAGGCTGCCCACAAGGCGCGAGAGGTCAATCGCGAGTTGCTGGTGGCGAGTCAGAATGGCCGCTATCCGGTGCTGATCGATACCAGTCCCTGCGTGCATCACCTGAAGTCGCGTCTCGACGAGCGTCTACAGGTCAGCGAGCCGGTGGCCTTCGCCCACGATCACCTGTTGCCGAGGCTCGAGATCGCCGCGCTGGACGAACGGGTTGCGGTGCATGTGACCTGCTCGAGCGTTCATATGGGGGTCGGTGACAAGATGGTAGCGCTTGCCAGGGCCTGTGCCCGCGAGGTGGTGGTGCCCGCGGAAATCAGCTGCTGTGGCTTTGCCGGAGACAAGGGATTCAATACACCCGAGCTCAACGCCTCGGCCCTGGAGGGGCTGGCCGAGCAGGTGGCAGACTGCAGTGCCGGTTATTCCAACTCGCGCACCTGCGAGATCGGTCTGGGTCAGCACGGTGGAATCCCGTACCGCTCCATCCTCTCCCTGCTGGATCGGGCGAGCCGCCCCGTCTCGGCCTGAGCTCGTCCTCAGGGGCGGGCGGCAGGCTGCTGTCGCCTTCCCTTAGGTCATCCTGTCATGGCCCTGAAACTTTTTTACACGAGGGTCTTGCGGGGTGGCGGGGAAA
>NZ_JACUUD010000177.1 GCF_014859505.1 Halomonas sp. | reverse complement strand
CCGGCACCTCCCCCAGCCACTCGACGCCGGAATCCTTGACCTCGGGATATCGCGGAAAGCTCATGCCGACAGCTCCTCGATCATCTGCTTGATCCGGTCGGTGCAGGCCTTGAGGTCGGCGTCGATCTCCTCCAGCGGGCGCGGCGGCGTGAACTGGTAGAAGTGCCGGTTGAAGGGGATCTCGAAGCCGACGATGCCGATGCGGCCGTCCAGCGGGTCGCGCTTCTCCTCGTCGATCCAGGCGTCCGGGACGTGGGGCCTTACCTCGCGCTCGACGTAGTCGAACACCGACTCGTCCAGCGGCACGTTCTCGTTATCGCGCAGGCCGCTGTCGGGCTCTGGGTTGCCGGTCTTGTCCAGGCAGATGTCCGCCTCCGGGTCGCGCTCGGAGAGGGCGTTGAGAATCGCCTTCTGCACCGGGGCGCCGACCTTCAGGCGCTCTTGTTTCAGTTCGGCCTTGAGCGCGGCCTTTAGCGCCTTGATGAAGGCATCGCGGTTGGTGAACACCTGCTCCGGGTCCAGGGTGGCGCAGGCGGCCTTGATCGCCTCGCGCTCGCCCTCCGCGAGCTTCTGTAGCGGCTTCTCGTCATCGAGCCTGGCCAGGCGCTCGGGGCTGGCCTGGAAGTTGAGGCGCAGCGGGCGCTCCACGGTGATGCGCCGGTAGCCGAAGGCCTCCACCGGGAACAGCTTGCTCTCCTCGCTCTCCTGGCAGGCGCCGTAGAGGCGCACGATCTCCTCGATGTCGCGGTCGGCGACGAACTGGCGCTTGCTGCCCAGCGACTTGCGCATCTTGCTGGCCCGGCCGGTGGCGTTGATCAGCTGCACCTGGCCGCGGCGCTCGGCGGGCTTGTGGTTGGAGAGGATCCACACGTAGGTGGCGATGCCGGTGTTGTAGAACAGATCGGTGGGCAGGCCGACGATGGCCTCCACCAGGTCGTGCTGCAGCAGGTAGCGGCGGATCTCGGATTCCCCGCTGCCGGCGCCGCCGGTGAACAGCGGCGAGCCGTTGAGGATGATGCCGATGCGCGAGCCGCCCTCCTGGCGGGAGCGCATCTTGCTGACCAGGTGCATCAGGAACAGCAGCGAGCCGTCGGAGACCCGCGGCAGGCCGGGGCCGAAGCGGCCGTCATAGCCCTTGTGGTTGTGCTCGTCGGTGACCTGCTTCTGCACCTTCTTCCACTCCACGCCGAAGGGCGGATTGGAGAGCATGAAGTCGAAGTGCTGGCCAGCCAGCTGGTCGTCGGAGAGGGTGTTGCCGAGCTTGATCTGCTCCACCGCCTGGCCCTTGATCAGCATGTCGGCCTTGCAGATGGCGTAGGACTCGGGGTTGAGCTCCTGGCCGTGCAGCGAGACGGTCACCTCCTGGCTGACCTCCTGAACGTACTCGTCGCTCTCGGAGAGGAAGCCCCCCGTGCCCGCCGTCGGATCATAGACGGTGACGATGCGGTGGGGGCGCAGCTTGTCGTCCTGGCCGGTGAGCACCAGCGAGGTGGTCAGGTGGACGATGTCGCGCGGGGTGAAGTGCTCCCCCGCCGTCTCGTTGGAGCTCTCGGCGAACTTGCGGATCAGCTCCTCGAACACCAGGCCCATGCCGTAATTGGAAAGCCGCTGCGGGCTCATGTCGATGGCGGCGAAGCGCTGCACCACCTGGTAGAGCAGGTTGTTGGCGGCCAGCTGCTGGACGAAGCCCTCGAACTCGAAGTGCTCGAAGATCTCCCGGGCGTCCTGGCTGAACGACTGCACGTAGCTCATCAGGTCGTCGGCGGTCTGGGTGTCGGAGAGGCTGCCCAGGGTCAACTTTGATGCGTTGAAGAAGGGCTGGACGGCAGCGCGCAGCAGCAGTTTCTCGCGCACGGCGTCGGGCTTGGCCTGATGCTCCCGGGCGGCACGCAGCACGTCTGCCTTGGTGGGCTCCAGCACGCACTCCAGGCGCCGCAGCAGGGTGAAGGGCAGGATGATGCGGCCGTACTGGGACTGCTTGAAATCGCCGCGCAGCAGATCCGCCACGGACCAGATGAAGGCCGCCAGCTGAGAGTGACTCTCCGTGTTCACGATGCTTCCCCGCGTTCTTGGTGCTGATGGTAATAAGTGCGAACCATCATACACAGCGAGGGTGTAACCAACGAGATGACAAACAGCCAGAATGGTGGGCCCAGCTGGACTCGAACCAGCGACCAAGGGATTATGAGTCCCCTGCTCTAACCAACTGAGCTATAGGCCCTTTCACAGGAAGGTGCGCGAGCGCGCCGGCGTATCATAGCGAATGGCAATGAAGGTGGCCATAGCCCGAGCGCCGCTCGCAGCCTCCATGGCACCTTCTCCCTCCGCCGTGGTCTTCCTTGGGCCCGCCCCTTCTGGAGATCCGCCGGTGCCTCTTCGTTCGCTTGCCCGCTCTCTTGAGCGCCCTCTTTTCCGGCCCTCCGTCCTGGGCGCTGCCCTGGTCGCCCTGCTGGCTGCGCCCCTGGCTGTCCTTCCGGCGGCAGCGGCGGCCGCCTGGGAGCTGGACCCCGCCCATTCGCGGGTCACCGCCACCGTGGTGCAGATCGCCCCCGAGGGCCCCATTCCCCGCCAGCACGAGGTGCGCCGGTTGAGCGGCACCACCGAGGCGGACGGCACCCTGGTGCTGCCGCTGCGGCTGGCCCAGAGCGACGTGATCGAGCGCATGGGGCCGCTGCCGCCCTGGCTCTCGGGCTTCACCGAGCGCCCCATGGCGACCCTCACCACCCGCTTCCCGCCGGAGCGTCTGGAGCGGCTGGCCGTGGGTGAATCCCTGGTGGAGGTGCTCATGCTCTCGGTGCAGACCGGCAACAGCACCCGCAGCGAGCCCCTGGCGGTGCGCTTTACCCGGGAGTCGCCTGGGCGAGTGCGGGTCACCAACGCCGAGCGGGTGGCGCTGGATGGCCGTGAGCTGATGGCCGACCCCACCCTGCGCTCGGTGATGCTGCTGCTCGGCTACGAGCAGATCGGCGACGAGGTGCCGGTGAGCCTGGATGCGGTGCTGGTCAGGCGCTGAGGATCAGGACGGCACCGAGCCGCAGTCGGGAATCAGCCGGCCCGGCACCCAGCGCAGGAAGGCCACCATGCCGAAGAGTTCCACCAGCGACTGGAAGACGATTACCACCACGGCGGCCTGCCAGGCCTCGGGCAGCGCCAGGGCGATGGGCAGCACCACGAAGGAGTTGCGGGTGCCGAAGCTGAAGGTGAGCGTCCTGGCCGCCGGGGGCACCAGCCCGAAGGCGCGCCCCAGGCCTCGGCCCAGCAGCGCCGCCAGCACCAGGTAGCCGACGAAGAGCGGCAGCACCTGCAGCAGCACCCCGCCCAGCCCCGCCACGCTTCCGACCTGGGTGGCCGCCACCAGCAGCAGCACCGCAGCGAGCAGCGGCACGGGCAGCCAGCCCAGCCCCGCCACCAGGCGGCGAGCGTTCAGATGGCGCCGGGCAAGGCGCTCGGTCAGCCAGGCCGCCGCCAGCGGCGCCAGGATCAGCCCGGCGAAGGCGGAGAGCAGCGGCCCGCCGACCGCGACCCCCATCCACTCCGTCCCCAGGAAGAGCCAAAGATAGGCCGGCAGCGCCACCAGCTGCAGCGCCAGCAGCAGTGGCGTGGCGGCGATGGCGCGCCCGGCATCGCCGCGTCCCAGGTGGGTGAAGGTGATGAACCAGTCGGTACAGGGCACCAGCAGCACCAGCAGCACCCCGACCTGGACGGCGGGCGCCAGCGGCAGCAGGACCACCAGGCTCCCCACGATCAGCGGCAGGATCAGGAAGTTGCCGACCACCAGCGCCGAGGCGAAGCGCCAGTCCTGCACCGCCAGGCCGAGCCGCCCCAGGGGCACCTGGGTGAAGGTGGCGTAGAGCAGCAGGCCGAGCAGCGGCCAGAGCGCCCCTTCCAGCAGCCCGGCGGCCTCGGGGCGGGCCAGCCCCAGGCCGAGCCCGGCCAGGATCGCCGCCAGGTAGCCCCAGACCTGGTGGCGCTCCAGCGCCTCACGCACGGGTGGCGTCGCCCTCGGCAAGGTCCGCCATCAGCGCCCCGGTCTGCACCCGCCACTGGGCGGCGTAGCGGCCGTCGGCGGCGAGCAGCGTCTCGTGGCTGCCGCGCTCCACCACGCGGCCGCCCTCGATCACCACGATCTCGTCGGCGTGGACGATGGTGGAGAGGCGGTGCGTGCCGCCTCGATCACCTCCGCTTCGCCGGCCTCCGGCTTTCCGTAGGCGATATTGTCGCGCACGCTGCCCTCGAACAGGTAGACGTCCTGGCTGACCAGGCCGATGGCGCCGCGCAGGGAGGCGAGGCTCACGGCGTCGATGGGCTGGCCGTCGATCAGCACCCGCCCGGCGCTGGGGTCGTAGAAGCGCAGCAGCAGCTTGATCAGGGTCGACTTGCCGGAGCCGGTGGCGCCCACCAGGGCCAGCGTATTGCCGGCAGGCACGTGGAGGCTGACCCTCTCCACGCCGACCTCGCTTGCCGCATAGCGAAAGCTCACCCCCTCGAAGCTCACCCCCTCGAAGCTCACCTCGCCACGCAGCGGCTCGGCCAGCGGCGCGTCGTGGTTGTCGCGTACGGTGATCGGCACCGCCAGCAGGTCGAGGATGCGCCGGGTGCTGGCCATGGCGC
>NZ_JACUUD010000176.1 GCF_014859505.1 Halomonas sp. | reverse complement strand
GGAGCTCGGCCAGCAGCGCCAGGTTGTGTGGCAGGTGCTCGGCGCTGAAGCGCGGCAGGCTGCGGCGCATGTCGCCCTCCGCCAGCCGGGTGGCATCGGTCACCGCGCCGCTCAGGAAGCCACGGCCCAGGGGGCTGAAGGCCACGAAGGCCGCCCCCGCCTCGCGGCACGCCTCGATTACCGCGATCTCCGGGTTGCGGGTCCACAGTGAGTACTCCGATTGCACCGCGGCGATGGGGTGCTCGGCCTGGGCGCGGCGCAGGGTGGCCGCCGAGACCTCGGAGAGCCCCACGGCGCCGATCTTGCCCTCCGCCACCAGCCGGCCGAGCTCGCCCACGCTCTCCTCGATGGCCAGGTTCCTGTCCCAGCGGTGCAGGTAGTAGAGGTCCAGGTGGTCGGTGTCCAGGCGCGCCAGGCTCTCCTCGCACTGACGGCGCAGGGTGGCCGGGCGGCCGTCGATCACCTTCTTGCCCTGCTCGGGGTCCATGGCCATGCCGCACTTGCTGGCCAGCAGGATCTCGTCGCGCTTGGTCGAGAGCGCCTTGCCCACCAGCCGCTCGTTGGCGGTGGCGCCGTAGAGGGTGGCGGTGTCGAAGTGGCGATAGCCCATGTCGAAGGCGGCATCCAGGGCGCGCAGCGCCTCCGCCTCGGGCACCGGCTGGCCGTAACCATGGGAGAGGTTCATGCAGCCCAGGCCGATGGCGGGCGCGGCGACGTCCTGGAGGCGGGAGAAAAGCGTCATCATCAGGTTCCTTCCTGTCAGCGCTTGCGGGCGATGAACTGCACCACGGACCCCAGGCCGGTGTGGCCGCGGCCCTCCAGCACGTCACGTTCGCACTCGCGGCTGAGCTCGATCTCCATCTCGGCGAAGGCTTCCTCCAGCTCGGCGGCGGTGGGGGTGCGGTCCGGGGTATCCGGGCCACCGGTGTCGCGGGGCACCTGGTCCGGGGTGTAGGCCTCGAGGATCAGCACGCCGCCGGGCTTCAGGGCTCGGATCACCTGGCGGTGCATATGGGGGCGGCCCGCCGCCGGCACGTGGCAGAAGATCGAGACCACCGCATCGAAGCTCTCGGGAAGGAACTCATGTCTGGTGAGGTCGGCATTCAGGGTGGTGATCGCCACCCCCTGATGCTCGGCCAGCCGCGCGGCCTTGCGCAGGCCCACCGAGGAGGCGTCCAGCGAGGTGACCCAGTGGCCCAGCCCCGCCAGGTAGACGCCGTTGCGCCCCTCGCCGTCGGCCAGGCACAGCACCCGCTTGGGTGCCTCGCCGATCAGGCCGGCCTGATCGCGCAGGAACTCATTGGGTTCGGTGCCGTAAACGTAATCGTCCGTGCTGTAGCGTTCGTCCCACATGGGGGCGCTCTCCTGTTGGGGTCATCTGTGCCCGAGAGTAGCAAGTTATGCCGACAATGTGGCAGCGGCATGTCGGCATTCGGCGACGCGCCTGACGCTTTCGAGATCTTCCCTGACACCCTCGACCTTCGCCGCGGGCGTGTTGCATGGGAAATCGGTAATGGAAGTCGGCTATGGTAGTGCCCACCGCGACACCGCGACATAACGTCAACACCATACGGACTCCAGGAGCGCCAGACATGGCCACGCCTTCGTCATCATCGCGCGGTGGACCAGACCGCCCAGCGGCCGGATGCCGAGGCGAAGGCGGCTCCGGCCTGATGTCGCCTCATCCGCTGCCCTGAGGCTCCTCCAGCGGCGGCTGCAGGTAGCCGAACATGAAGGTCAGCGCGGGACCGATGCTGGCCTGCCACACCCGCCAGGTATGACCGCCGGAGAGCACCTCCAGCGGCACCTGACCGGGCTGGTGCACCTCGAGTGCCGCCTGCAGCCGACGAGCGTGACCCACGGCATCGAAGACGTCGCGGTTGCCGGCGCTCAGGTAGAGTGGCACGACGTAATCCTGGCTGAGGTAGCTGTCGAGGTAGGCAGGGTAGTTGAGCCGCTGCCAGAGGTCGGCGTCGAAGCGGTTGTCCGGGGTCAGGAAGGCGGCATGCTCCCGGGCGGAGGAGTTGGCCGGTGGCAGCGGGTAGTAGCTGGCCGGGCTCAAGGCCGCGGCGGCGGCGAACAGCTCGGGCCGCTCCAGGGCGAGGTTGATCGTGCCGTAGCCGCCGGCGGAGAGCCCGGCGATGCCGCGCCATTCGCGCTTCGGCACCACCCGCCATACGTCTTCCACGTGGGGCAGCAGGTCCTCCAGAAAGGCGGTGCGGGCCGGCTCGTTGTGGCCATCCACCCACCAGCTCTGGCTGCCGGGCATCACGATCACTGCCGGCGGGATGCGCCCATGTCGGATCATGCGGTCGGCGATCTCCTTGAGCGCCCCGCGGGTCACCCAGTCACGGTCGCTGCCGAAGGAGCCATGCAGCAGGTAGACCACCGGGTAGTCGAGCCCGGAGTCGTGATAGCCGGCGGGCAGGTAGAGGGTGTAGGGATAATCGCGCTCCAGCGCCTCGGAGTGGAAGCGGTGATGAGAGACCTGGCTGGCCAGCGCCTGGCCGGCCAGCAGCAGGAGCATCAGGATCGTCAGTGTGCAGCGCCTGGCTGCCGCCATATCGGGGCCTCCCTGGGCGCGGATGGGGTGTCGGTTTCCGATGAAGGGAATTGATGCCGGCTGTCGCGGTCGGACAACAGGCCCGGCAGAGGCGTTCCACCCACGCGAGGATGACAGGGAACCGACCCATGCAACGAATCGAGGAAATCTACTGGCTGCGCGCCTACGGCTGCCTGGCGGTCTTCAGCTTCCACCTCCTCGATCACCTCAACCAACGCGTCGACACTCTGGCCACCGACCTCGCCCGCATCCCCACGGTACTCGGGACCCCGATCTTCATCTTCATCTCGATCTTCCTGTTCTCCATGCGCTATGGCAACGATATCCCCCGGGGTTTCCTGGGCAGCCGGGTGAAATACGTGATGGTGCCCTACCTGACCTACGGCCTGGCCTACTCGATGGCAGAGTTCCTGCGCCTGCGAGCCGCCGGGGCGGATGCCGGCCTGATGGAGACCCTGCGCGAGTACCTGCTCTACGCCGGCTGGCACGGCTACTTCCTGATCATCGCCGCCCAGTTCTATGCCTTCTACTGGCTCTATGGCCGCCTGCATCTCGAACGCTGGCTGCCGGCCACGCCGTGGCTGGTGATCGGCAGCCTGATCAGCATGGCCTGGTGGGGCTACTGGCAGTGGCGCAGCGAATTACCCCCGGGCTACCTGCACTGGATCGCCCCGCTCGGCTGGCTCTACCTGTTCTTCCTGGCGCTGGTGCTGGTGCGCCACTACCATGACCGCCCCGAAGCGCGCCCGACCTGGGTGGTGGCGTTGGCTCGCCCGCGCTGGCTCGCCGCCCTGGTCGGCCTGGTGGCACTGCTCTCGCTGCCCGGATGGCTGGAATTCTCCTCCAAGGAGGTGTGGGTGGTGCCGCTGTTCCTGCTCTTCACCCTGTGGGTGATGAGGCGCCTGCGCGGCCGCCCGGCGCCGCCGCTGGTGAGACGCCTCAACGAGTTCTCCTTCGGCATCTACCTGGCCCATCCGATGTTCTTCAACCTGGTGGACCTGCTGGACCCCGGCCAGCGCCTGCCGCTTCTGCTCTATGTGCTGGTCCTGGCGGTGGTGGGCATGGCCGGTTCCATCGCCTGGAACCTGGCCGCCAACCGTCTGGAGTGGGGTGGGTTGCTGTTCGGCAAGCGGCTGCGCGTGGCCTGATACCGGATGAATCACCCTGTTACCAACTTTTACCCGAAAATTCTGAACGCGAGCCAGAGCCTGTCGTCACACGAATGCCCACACACGAAACGCCCCATTGGAGGGGTGATTCCCTGGAGGTATCAATGAAACGGATGACAGCCCTTTTCTCTGCCGCCCTGCTCAGCGCCGGTCTGATGTCGGCCACCGCCCACGCCCAGCAGGACCCGGCCGCCGCCCCCGAACAGCCCCAGGCCGCGGCCCCGGCGACGGACTTCTCCGATGAGCAGCTCGAGCAGTTTGCGGAGGTCTCCCAGGAGATCGTCGTGATCTCCCAGGAGTACACCGAACGCCTGCAGGCCGCCGAGGATGAGGCCGCCCAGCAGGAAGTGCAGATGGAGGCCAACGACAAGATGGTCGAGGCAGTCGAGGAGGGTGGTCTCGATGTGGATACCTTCAATGCCATCGGCATGGCCGTTCAGCAGGACCCCGAGCTGATGCAGCGCGTTCAGGAGAAGGTCGAGTCGTAAGGCTCGTTGACCGGGCGCCGCCCCGGACGTGATAGATGGTGTTCCCCGGCGCGGCCGGCCAATGCTCCCCCTCCCCTTGGGATATTGACTCGGACCGCGCCCTTCGCCCCCGCATCCCGCGGGGCGTTTTTATGGAGGCACGCCAGAATTTCCCCCGTGGTAGCCAGACAGCAGAAGGGCCGCTTTTCTGAAAAAGCGGCCCTTGCGTTGCGACTGTCAAGTTACAACATTCCAGCTGGGTTCAACCGATCAACATGACTTGGTCGACTGGCAGGTCGGCTTCATTCTCTTGTCGGCCTGACGCTGGATCTTCGGTTGAACATTGCCAGCTATTTACTTGTTCTTCTGAGTGTTTTGCTTGGCTTGATCCTGCCCCTTCTGAAGGTTGTGCTTTGCCTGGTCCTGACCCTTCTGAAGATTTTCCTGGAACTGCTTCTGGC
>NZ_JACUUD010000175.1 GCF_014859505.1 Halomonas sp. | reverse complement strand
CCAATCACCGGCCTTGTTGTTTTTGTGGGAGCTGGGCTCCGCCCGGCGAATGGAGACCGAAGGGCTCCTGGTCGGTGCCACCTAGGTCGCCGCTCTTGTCCGCCCCTGCCAGGCGGACCAGGTGTAGAGCGCAAGGCCGGCCCAGATCAGCAGGAAGGTGGCCAGCTGCACCGCCGTGAGCGGTTCGCCGAAGACGAGCAGGGCGATCCCGAACTGGATGGTGGGGTTGATGTACATCAGAAAGCCCAGGGTGGCCAGGCGCAGGCGCCTGGCCGCGCCGGCGAAGGCCAGCAGGGGCAGGGCGGTGATCACGCCGCTGGCCACCAGCAACAGGGTAGTGCGGGTCTCCCCCAGGAAGTGGGACAGGTCGACCTGGACCAGCCAGCCGAGCGTGAGCAGCGCCAGGGGCAGCAGCAGCAGGGTCTCCACGAAAAGCCCGGAGAGGCCATCCAGCGGCACCTGCTTGCGCAGCAGCCCGTAGGTGCCGAAGGAGAAGGCAAGACCCAGGCTGATCCAGGGCAGCTCGCCGAGCATCAGCAGCTGGATCAGGATCGCCAGCGCAGCAAGCCCCACCGCGGCGGCCTGCAGCCGGTGCATGGTCTCGCGCAGCACCAGCATGCCCAGCGCCACGTTGACCAGCGGCGTCATGAAGTAGCCCAGGCTCGCCTGCAGCACCTGGCGGGTCTCCACCGCGTAGATGTAGATCCCCCAGTTGATCGCGATCAGCAGGGCACAGCCCAGCACCGTGCCCAGCCGGCGCGGCTCGCTCAGGGCCTTGCGGATCGGGGCCCAGCGCCGCAGCAGGGTGACCAGCCCCACCAGGAACAGACAGGACCAGAGGATCCGGTGGATCAGGATCTCGAAGGCCGGCACCCCCTGGAACAGGGCGAAGAAGAGCGGGAAGCAGCCCCACAGGATATAGGCGGAGAGGCCGAAGGCGACCCCCTTGGCGGGCTCCCGGTCGGGGGTGGCGGCGGGGGATGGACGCATGAGGCCTCTGGACGGTGGGGAAAGACGAGGGAAGTACGTTAGCAGCCTATCGGGCTAACCGCCACGGGGACGGCTGACGTGGCTCCGGGCCTGGGGTACGCTAGCGGCCTATCAACCACCGGAGCGGGAGCGCCCCATGAGCGAACTGAGAGCGACCCTGGTGCAGTGCGACCTGCGCTGGGAAGACCCCGACGCCAACTGCCGGATGCTGGAGGAGACCCTGGGCAATCTCGGTCAGGCCGATACCGATCTGATCGTGCTGCCCGAGATGTTTGCCACCGGCTTCACCATGAACTCCCGCGAGATGGCCGAGCCCATGGCGGAAAGCCGCACCGTGGCCTGGCTCAAGGAGCAGGCCTGGCGGCGCGGCTGCGTGGTGACCGGCAGCGTGGCGGTGGTCGAGAATGGCAACTACTTCAACCGCCTGGTGTGGGCGCGCCCCGACGGGTCAATGGCGACCTACGACAAGCGCCACCTGTTCCGCATGGCCGGCGAGCACGAGCGCTACGCCATGGGCCACGAGCGGGTGATCGTCGAGCTCAAGGGCTTTCGGCTCCTGCTCAGCGTCTGCTACGACCTGCGCTTCCCGGTCTGGCTGCGCCAGCAGCCGGCGCCGGACGAGCACTTCGAATACGACGCCCTGCTCTGCGTGGCCAACTGGCCGGCGCCGCGGCGTCACCCCTGGCGCATCCTGCTGCAGGCCCGCGCCATCGAGAACCTCTGCCCGGTGATCGGCGTGAACCGCGTCGGCGAGGACGCCAACGGGCTGCCCTACGCCGGCGACTCCATGCTGATCGACGCCAAGGGCGAGGCGCTGATCGACGAGCCCGAAGGCACCGTCTTCATGAAGACCGCCACCCTGTCGCTGGATGAGCTCCGGGACTTCCGCGAGAAGTTTCCCGCCTGGCGCGACGCCGACCACTTCACCCTTTCCGACGGGGTCGGCTTCTGATGCGACTGGACCGCTTCCTCTCCGAGACCACCGAGCTGACCCGCAGCCTGGCCAAGAAGGCCCTGCATCGCGGCGAAGTCAGCGTCGATGGCGAGATCATCAAGAATCCCGCCACGCAGATCGGCGAGGCCAGCCGCGTGACCTGGAACGACGCGCCGCTGGCGCTGGTGGGGCTGCGCTACGTGATGCTGCACAAGCCCGCCGGCGTGGAGTGCACCGCCCGGCGCACCCTCTACCCGCGGGCCATCGACCTGGTCGAGCTGCCCAAGGTGGAGCGCCTGCAGACGGTGGGGCGGCTCGACGTCGACACTACCGGCCTGGTGCTGCTCACCGACGACGGCCAGTGGTCCCACCGGGTCACCTCACCCAAGCATCGCTTTGGCAAGGTCTACCGGGTCACCCTGGACGAGCCGCTGGAGGGCGAGGCCCTCGAGGCGGCCATCGCCGCCTTCGCCGAGGGCGTACTTCTGGATGGCGAGGAGCGGCCTACCCGCCCGGCGGAGCTTGCCATGCGCGAGCCCACCGTGGCCGAACTGACCCTCCATGAGGGCAAGTACCACCAGGTGAAGCGCATGTTCGCCGCCATCGGCTGCCACGTGGCGGCCCTGCATCGGGAATCCATCGGCCCGCTGGCGCTGGGCGAGCTGCCCGAAGCTGAATGGCGCGCACTGACGGCCGAGGAGATCGCCGCGTTCTGACTTCGGGGTCAGAGCCCCCCTTGACTCCACTTCCACGACCTCGGATACGCCTCTCAGTACCGCGTCCCGGGAAAGAGGGTAACCACGCATGTTTCAGCACATTCTGGTGGTCTGCACCGGTAACATCTGTCGCAGCCCAGTGGCCGAAGCCATGCTGCGCCGGTCGATGCCGGACAAGCAGCTGAGTTCCGCCGGCCTCGGTGCTCTGGTCGGCCACGGCGTCGAACCTACGGCCCGCGCCCTCGTCGAAGCCGAAGGCTTAGATGTCTCCGGCCACCAGGCCCGACAGCTCACCGTTGATATGCTCCATTCCGCTGACCTGATCCTCGTCATGAGCAACGGCCAGCGTCGCGCCATCGCCGACCTTGCCCCGGAGGCCCTCGGAAAGACCATGACCCTGGGAAAATGGCTGGAAGCAGGCAAGGGCAAGGAGATCCCCGACCCATATCGCAAGAGCAGGGAAGTGTTCGAACATGTGCACATGCTTCTGAAGCAGGCCACTGACGCCTGGGCCAACCGCCTTTAGGATCTAGAAGGATACGCTAGAAGCTGACACTCTCGTCGTGAAACCGGAGTCTCCAGGAGACTGGAAACGGTCTATCCAACAATGTGCCTACCTGTTCTATTTTGATCGGTTTTTCAGCGTTTGTGTCTCAATGACTTTCAAGGAGTGTCTGTGAAAATTGCCATTGCCGGTACCGGCTACGTCGGCCTCTCCAATGCCATGCTGCTGGCCCAGCACAATCGGGTCGTGGCGGTGGATATCGTCCCCGAGCGGATCGCGATGCTGAACGAGGGGCACTCGCCCATCGAGGATGCCGAGATCAGCGACTTCCTGGCCAACCGTGGGCTCGATTTCACGGCGACTCTGGACAAGGAGGCCGCCTACCGCGATGCCGATTTTGTGGTGATCGCCACGCCCACCGACTACGACCCGAAGACCAACACCTTCAATACCTCGAGCGTCGAGTCGGTGATCCAGGACGTGATGGCGATCAACCCCGCGGCGGTGATGGTGATCAAGTCCACCGTGCCGGTGGGCTATACCGTCGAGGCCTGCGCGCGCTTCGGCACCGAGAACCTGATCTTCTCGCCGGAGTTCCTGCGCGAGGGCAGGGCGCTCTACGATAACCTGCATCCGTCACGGATCATCGTGGGGGAGCACTCCGCGCGGGGCGAGACCTTCGCCGGGCTGCTCAAGCAGGGGGCGGAGGACGACGAGATCCCGGTGCTGTTCACCAACAGCACCGAGGCGGAGGCGATCAAGCTGTTCGCCAACACCTACCTCGCCATGCGGGTGGCCTACTTCAACGAGCTGGACAGCTACGCAGAGACCCACCACCTGGATACTCGCCAGATCATCGAGGGGGTGGGGCTCGACCCGCGCATCGGCAAGCACTACAACAACCCCTCGTTCGGCTACGGCGGCTACTGCCTGCCCAAGGATACCAAGCAGCTGCTGGCCAACTACCAGGATGTGCCGAGCAACATCATCGCGGCCATCGTGGATGCCAACCGCACTCGCAAGGATTTCATCGCCGAATCGGTGCTGCGCCGCAAGCCCCGCGTGGTGGGGGTCTACCGGCTGATCATGAAGACCGGTTCCGACAACTTCCGCGCCAGCGCCATGCAGGGGGTGATGAAGCGCATCAAGGCCAAGGGTATCGAGGTGGTGGTCTATGAGCCGGTGCTCGCGGAGGAGACCTTCTACGGCTCCCGGGTGATGCGCGACCTCGACGCCTTCAAGGCCGAGGCCGACGTGATCCTATCGAACCGCATGGCCGCCGAGCTCGAGGACGTGGCCGAGAAGGTCTACACCCGCGACCTCTTCGGCAGCGATTGATCCCGCCGCCAATCTCGATGTCGCCCGGAGCCTGTGAATGTCGAAGCCTGTGAATGTATGACCTGCTGAAGGTGTCGGCCGGGCAGCTGCTGATGCCGCTGCCGATCAGCCTGGGGCTGATGGCGCTGGGCCTTGTGCTGTTGGCCTGGCGCTTCCGGCGCACGGGCGGGGTAGTCGCAGGGTTTGGCTTGTCGATCCTGGTGCTGGCAAGCCTGGCCCCCGTCGCCGATCGGCTGCTGCTGCCGCTCGAGATGCGCTA